>CAYNNL010000006.1:0-52103 GCA_964398765.1 uncultured bacterium
GCCGCGGCTACCCCGGCTACATGTACACCGACCTGGCGTCGATCTACGAGCGCGCGGGCGTTGTCGAGGGGCTCCCCGGCTCCGTCACGCAGCTCCCGATCCTCACCATGCCGGACGACGACGTCACGCACCCGATACCCGACCTCACGGGTTACATCACCGAGGGCCAGATCTACCTGGCGCGCGCGCTACACAACAAGGGCGTCTACCCGCCCATCAACCCGGGCCCGTCGCTGTCAAGGCTCATGAACAACGGTATCGGCGAGGGCAAGACCCGCAAGGACCACAAGAACGTCGCGGACCAGCTGCAGGCTGCCTACGCCAACGGCCTGGACCTCAGGCGCCTCGTGGCCATCACCGGTGAGGACGCGCTGTCGGAGAACGACAAGCTCTACCTCAAGTTCGCCGACGACTTCGAGAAGAGCTTCATCAACCAGGGAAGCGCCGACCGGTCGATCGAGGAGTCCCTGTCGATCGCCTGGGCCGTGCTCTCGCAGCTGCCGAAGAGCGAGCTCACCCGCCTCTCCAACGACCAGATCGACAAGTACTACGGCGCCAAGATGGAAGAGCTGTGGGGCGCCGCCCGCAGAGACCAGCTCTGAGCCGAGGAGGAGGCTAGGCAATGGCTGAGAACGTCGCCCCAACCAGATCGAACCTCCTGCAGAGGCGCGACCAGGCCAAGCTGGCCATGCGCGGCGCCGACCTGCTCAAGCGCAAGCGAGACGCTCTGGTCGGGGAGTTCTTCGCGCTCGTCAGGGCCTCGCTCGAGGCGCGCCGCGAGCTGCAACGGGCGAGCCGCGACGCCTACTTCGCCCTCTTCCTCGCCAACGCGTGGGACGGGCCCGAGGCCGTCGGGAGCCTCGCGCTGGCCCAGCATCAGGGCCTCGACATCGCCCTGAAGATGGAGAACATCTTCGGCGTGAAGGTCCCTCAGGTGCAGCCGCCCACGTTCGACACCGCGTTGCCCTTCTCGCCGGTGGGCGCCGGCACCTCCACCCTGGAGGCCGCCGGGCAGTTCCGCAAGCTGGTGGAGGCCATCGTCACGGTCGCCGCCACCGAGACGCGGCTCCGCAAGATCGGCGAGGAGATCAAGAAGACGAACCGGCGCGTGAACGCGCTGGAACAGCTCGTCATCCCCGGCATCAACTACGAGATCCGCCACATCAGGAGCGTCCTGGACCAGCGCGCGCTGGAGGAAGTGACGACCCTGAAGCGCATCAAGGCGAAGCTCGAGGCGCGAGACGAGGACGACGCCGCGAAGGCCTGACGGGCCGCGCGAGAGCGTGGCGGCGCCCCCACGGCCCGGCGAGCCGGCCGCGAGAGCGGGAGTGCCCCAGAGCGGGGCGCTCCCGCTCTTCTCGTGGAGCGCGCGGGCGACCGGCCCCCGCCCGCGCCGGACGCCCATCCGGGCGGGCGCGGCCGTGCTGCACGACTCCCGCGCTTTGACATGGCCGCCGCCTTCCGGATAAAGTCCTGGTGACCCCTTTCAACCTCCCTAGAAGGGGAGTCGAAAACCAGTCCTCGCACGCTCGTAGGAAGGTGGATTAATGTCTCGAACCATCCGTATCCTCTTGTCGTTGGCGCTGCTCGTCGGCGCCTCCTCGGTGTTCGCCCAGGGCCGGCTCCAGGCCATCAAGGACCGCGGTGAGCTCCGCTGCGGCGTCAACGCCACGCTCACGGGCTTCGGCTTCGTCGACGCGGACGGCAACTACCAGGGCTTCGACATCGACTTCTGCAAGGCCATCGCCGCCGCGGTGTTCGGCGACGCGTCCAAGGTCGTCTACCGCCCCCTGACCGCCGGTGAGCGCCCCACGGCCCTCCAGTCCGGCGAGATCGACGTGCTGCTGCGCAACACCACCCGCACCAGCCTCCGCGAGACCGACTGGGGTGCCAACTTCGCCCCGACCACCTACTACGACGGCCAGGGCTTCATGGTGCGCAAGGACTCGGGCATCAACTCCCTCGCCGACTTCGAGGGCCGCGCGGTGTGCGTGCAGTCCGGCACGACCACGGAGACCAACCTCCAGACCACGCTGTCCGGGCTCGGCATCTCCTTCACGCCCGTCATCTTCGAGACGGCGCCCGTGCTGATCAAGGCGTACGACGACGGCCAGTGCGACGGTTGGACGACCGACACCTCGGGCCTGCTCTCCTACCAGCTGCAGCTGCGCCAGCCGGAGGACCACAAGATCCTCCCCGTGGTCATCTCCAAGGAGCCCCTCGGACCCGCCGTCCTGCACGGTGACGACCAGTGGTACGACGTGGTCACGTGGACCGTGTTCGCACTCTTCAACGCCGAGGAGTACGGCGTCACGCAGGCGAACGTCGACGACATGCTCGTGAACGCTCAGGACCCGCAGGTCAAGCGCCTCCTCGGCGCCCCCGGCTCCGAGTCGTACGTCCAGGCCTTCGGTCTCCGCGCCGACGCGTTCTACCAGGCCATCAAGGCCGTCGGCAACTACGGTGAGGTGTTCGACCGCAACCTGGGCGCCGGCTCCGTGTTCGGGCTCGAGCGCGGCCTCAACGCCCAGTACTACGACGGCGGCCTCATCTACGGCTTCCCGTTCAACTGACCGTCTCCTTGAGTGACGTCTGACTGACGTCCACCCGCGGCGCCGGCCGCCCGTGACCAGCTTCGGTCCGGGCCGGCGCCGCGGGCTCCGCCCGCTCCGCGGCGCGCGCCCACGTGGGCGCACCCGCGGCGCGCAGCACCCGGACCGACCCGTAACCATGGACGAGGCCACGTGGTAGACGCACAGCTCCGCGGCAAGCAGGGCGACAACGTCGTGCCCTTCTGGCGCAACGTCAAGATCATCGGCATCATCGCGCAGATCGCCTTCGTGTTCGCCATCGTGGCGGGCATCGGCGTCCTCGTGAACAACGTCGTGACCGCGCTCGCAGCCGCCAACCTGCCCGCCGACTTCTCTTTCCTCTCCAGACCGGCGCATATCCCCATCGCGGAGCGGCCGATCCCCTACGAGGGGACCGACACCTACGCCCGCGCACTGCTCATAGGCTTCCTCAACACCCTGAAGGTGGCCCTCATCGGCGTCGCCCTCGCCACCGTCCTCGGCGTGCTCTTCGGCGTCATGCGCCTATCTGCCAACTGGCTCGTGCGCACCATCGCGAGCGTCTACATCGAGGTGCTCAGGAACATCCCCCTGGCAGTCCAGATCGTCTTCTGGTACTCCGCTATCTTGCTACCGTTCCCGCCGCGCATCTCCGACCCGGTGGCCCTGCCGGGCGGCCTACTCATGTCGAACGTCGGCCTGGGGTTCCCTTTCCTCTACCCCACGTACCGCTTCTCGGCCTGGTTCCCGTGGCTGGCGGCCGCCTTGGTGCTCGCGGTCGCCGCGCTGCTGTGGCGCCGCGCCCAGCTCAGGCGCCTCGACGTGGTCGGCCGCGTGTGGCCCTACCCGCTCGTGGCGTTCGTGGCGGTTGCCGGCGTCGGTCTCGGGACCACCTACCTGAACCCGAGCGTGCCCCCTGACCTGCGGGTGACCTTCGAGGCGGATCGGGGCCGCGGCACCACCTCGTTCGTGACGGACGGACAGGCGCGCCCCGCCGCGTTCGTGCCCGTGCGGGTCGAGCTGCCTCACGCCACGCTCACCACCACGAGCCAGAACCTCGTCGAGAGCCGCGAGGTGGTCAGCGGCACCGTCCGCTTCCCGCTCATCGGCAAGCGCGAGGCGGCCGCGGTGACGGTCGACTTCGCCGACCCGGCGGCCGCGGCGGAGCGGGGCCTCAAGCTCGCCTTCCGCGACTTCCCCTCGATCGGTTCCGTGTACGCGGACCGGAACGGCAACGACAGGCTCGATGCCGGCGAGGAGATCGACCCCGCGACGGGCCGCGGCTACGGCGGGGTGGAGGTCGTGATGACCCTGACGGACTTCCGGCGCACCCTCGTGTCGGACCGCGACGGTCAGGTGCGCACGCCGCTCTTCAAGGCCGCCGTCGACGCCGGGGCCGAGGAGGCGGCCGCGACCGCCGCGCCCAAGCCCAGCGGCCGCTTCTCAGCGTTCGGCCAGGCCAGCACCGCGGCGACCCAGAAGGAGAGTAGCCTGACCGCCGAGACGACCATCCTGCCAGTCGGCGCCCTCGTGTGGAGCCGCGCCTTCATCCCCGTGGCGAACTACGAGGGCGGCATGAGGCTGACCGTGAACTACCTCGCCCTGCTCCTGGCGCTCGTCGTCTACACCTCCTCGTTCATCGCCGAGATCGTGCGCGGAGGCATCCTCGCGGTGCCCAAGGGGCAACGCGAGGCCGCGCAGGCGATCGGCCTGTCGGGCTACCAGACTTTCACGCTCGTCGTCTTCCCGCAGGCCATGCGCATCGTCCTCCCCCCGATGATCAGCCAGTACCTCAACCTGACCAAGAACTCCTCGCTCGCCTCCCTGGCGGGCTACGCCGAGTTCTTCGTCATCGCGAGCGTCATCCAGAACCAGACGGGAGCGGCCATCCCCATCGCGCTGCTCCTCGTCGGGGGCTACCTGGCCATCAGCCTGGCTTTCTCGGTCGTCCTCAACCAGGTGAACGCGCGCCTGGCGTTGGTGGAGCGGTGACATGCACGAGCTGATACCTGCACGCCCCGCCCCCGTGAAGACGAGCGGGGTCGCTCATTGGCTCAGGCAGAACCTTTTCGCCGGGCCCTTCAACAGCATCCTCACGATCTTCGCGTTCGTGGCGGTCGGCTGGGCGGCCTACAGCCTGCTGACGTTCATCTTCGTCGAGGCCTCGTGGGGCCTCGTCTGGAAGAACATGAAGCTGTTCGGCGTCTACCGCTACCCCACGGCCCTCCTCTGGCGCCCCCTGGCGGGTCTCGCCGTGATGCTCGGCCTCATGGGCGTCATGGCGGGGGCCGGCGGCCTCAAGTCGATCGTCGGCAGCGCGTTCGCCGCGCTCTGGGGCTTCTGCCTGGTGGTCGCGGTGCTGGCGGTGCTCTTCTGGCCCTCCGTGCGCCTACTCTGGCCGATGGTCGTCGTGGTGGGCGCGCTCGGCTACCTGGTCGGGGCGAAGTGGCCCCGCGCCTCCGTGAAGCAGCTGCCATGGGCCTGGGGCGCCTGGCTGATCCTCGGGTACCTGGTGCTCTCGGGCGTCACCGCGGCCGGCCCGCTGGCCAGGGTGCCGGTGCGCGACTGGGGCGGGTTCCTCCTCACCCTCATCCTCTTCACGGGCATCGTCCCGAGCTTCCCGCTCGGCATCGCGCTGGCGCTCGGCCGTAACAGCAAGCTGCCGGCCATCAAGTACATCTGCATCACCTTCATCGAGGTGATCCGCGGCGCACCGCTCATCATGTGGCTCTTCATCGCGTCGCTGCTCCTGCCCCTCATCCTGAACGTCGACGCGAACTCGCTCCCGGCCATCATGCGCGCGTACGTGGCGATCACCCTGTTCTCCGCCGCCTACATGGCGGAGAACGTGCGCGGCGGTCTGCAGGCGGTGCCGCGCGGCCAGGGCGAGGCGGCGCGGGCGCTGGGCCTTTCCGCCTGGCAGACCACGCTCCTCATCGTGTTGCCCCAGGCGCTGCGGGCGGTCATCCCCGCCATCGTGGGACAGGCCATCGGGCTCTTCAAGGACACCTCGCTCGTGTTCATCGTCGGGCTGATGGACTTCTTCAAGGTCGGCGACGTGGTGACCGCCCAGCCGGACGCCCTGCTCGTCACGGGGGGCGTGAAGCTGGAGGTCTTCTTGTTCGTGGCCGCCATCTACTTCTTCTTCGCGTTCCGCATGTCGATCGCCAGCAGGCAGCTCGAGCGGCGCCTCGGAGTGGGGGAGAGGTGAGCCGCGTGCCCGGTAGCGCAAGACTCAACGGAGGTACCGTGTGACAGACACCGCCAAGGGCCCCATGCCGGTGCGCGCTGACGCGCCCCCCGGGGGCGACAGGATCATCGAGATCGAGGGCCTCAACAAGTGGTACGGGGAGTTCCACGTCCTCAAGGACATCTCCGCGTCCGTCAACAGGGGCGAGGTCGTCGTCATCATCGGGCCGTCGGGCTCCGGCAAGTCGACCCTCATCCGCTGCATCAACCGCCTCGAGGAACACCAGCAGGGGAAGATAGTAGTGGACGGGGTCGAGCTGACCGACGACGTGCGCGCCATCGACCAGATCCGCCGCGAGACGGGCATGGTCTTCCAGTCGTTCAACCTCTTCCCCCACCTGACGGTCCTCGACAACATCACGCTGGCGCCCACCAGGGTGCGCAAGTGGAAGAAGGCGAAGGCGGAGGAGAGGGCGCGCTACTTCCTCGAGAAGGTCGGCATCCCCGAGCAGGCGAACAAGTACCCCGGGCAGTTGTCGGGCGGGCAGCAGCAGCGGGTGGCCATAGCCCGCTCCCTCACCATGGAACCCAAGGTCATGCTGTTCGACGAGCCGACCAGCGCCCTCGACCCCGAGGTGATCGGCGAGGTGCTGCAGGTGATGGAGAACCTCGCCAACGAAGGGATGACCATGGTCGTCGTCACGCACGAGATGGGCTTCGCGCGCGAGGTGGGCGACAGGGTGGTGTTCATGGACGCCGGGCAGATCGTCGAGGTCGGCACCCCCGAACATTTCTTCACCAACCCGCGCGAGGCGCGCACCCGCTCGTTCCTCTCCAAGATCCTGTGACGGCGGGGCCGAGCGGAATGTCACACCCGGCCCGCGCCGGCGGACACTAGACTGACGGCATGAAGCGAACTTGTGGCAGGTGCGCGCCATGAGCGACACCAACGGGAGCCGCGGCATCCGCATCGCCGACGTCCTGCGCAGCATCGTGCAGAAGGGGGCGTCGGACATCCACCTCCAGGCCGGCGCGCAACCCCACATGCGCATCGACGGCGAACTCTACCCGTTCGAGGGCGTGCCCACGCTCACCCCGGAGCAGACCGAGCAGATCGCGCTCGCCATGATGAGCGAGACGCAGCGGGAGCTCTTCCGGCACCGCCACGAGGTCGACTTCGCGTTCACCATCCCGAACATCGCCCGCTTCCGCTGCAACGTCCTGCGCCAACGCGGCTCCGTCGGCGTGGTGATGCGCGTCATCCGCGACGCCATCCCCAGCTTCGAGTCGTTGGGCCTGCCTGGCAACGTCGTCACCGACCTCTCCAGCCAGCCGCGCGGTCTCGTGCTCGTGACGGGCCCGACGGGGTCGGGCAAGACGACCACGCTCGCGGCGATGGTCGACTTCATAAACCGCCGCTTCGCACGCAACATCATCACGGTGGAAGACCCCATCGAGATACTGCACCGCAACCAGAAGAGCCTCGTGATCCAGCGCGAGATCGGCCTCGACACGGCCGACTTCGTCGGCGCGCTCAAGTTCGCCATGCGTCAGGACCCCGACGTGATCATGGTCGGCGAGATGCGCGACAAGGAGACGGTGGAGGCCGCAATCTCCGCCGCCCAGACGGGTCACCTGGTGTTCAGCACGCTGCACACGCTCGACACCATCCGCACCGTCAACCGCATCATCGACTTCTTCCCCCCGCACGAGCGCGACCAGATCCGCATCCTGTTGGCGGAATCGCTCCTCGGCATCCTCAGCCAGCGGCTGCTGCCCAGCGCCGACGGGGCGGGCCGCGTGCTCGCGCTCGAGGTCCTCGTCAACACGCCCCTCATCCGCGACTACATCAAGGACGAGGAGAAGACCCCCCTCATCAAGGAAGCGCTCATGCAGGACAACCTGCGCGGGATGCAGACCTTCGACCAGCACCTGGTCGAGCTCTACCTCGGCGGCCGCATCGGCATGGAGGACGCCACCTTCATGGCCACCAGCCCCCACGAGTTCCGCCTGATGGTCACGCAGAGACAGGGCGGCATCGGCATCGACGAGCTCGAGGAGACCGTCAACCTCCACAAGTCGCGCGGCGGCTTCGGGCGCTGAGCCCGGTCTCGCCCCGCTGCTCCGGGCACGCTGAGACCGCCTCCCAGGCATCGGGCAGGCGACGACCGCGCCCGCGCAGCAGGGGCCTCACCAGGCCGGCCAGGTAGAGGGAACCAGCCACGACGATGGTCGGCGGCTCGCCGCCAGCGTGCCGCGCGGCGGCCAGTGCGGCGTCGAGCGCGGCGGCAGTGTCCGGCACGTAGGCGTTCCCTGCCCCCCGGTGCGCTGCGGGGTCGTCCACGGCCGCGTCGGTGATCACGACCGTCGCCGCGTTCGGTGCCAGGGCGGCGAGGACCTGACCGCCCTGCTTGCGGGCCAGGGCCCCGAAGAGCAGCACGTACCCGGGCGCGACCTCGGCCGCAAGGCGCTCCGCCGCCGCCGGATCGTGCGCCCCGTCGAGCACCACCAACACCCCGGCGCCCGCGGCGTCCCCGTCTGGGAGCAGGAACCTCTCCAGCCGGGCGGGCAGGGCAGGCGCGGCCAGGCCGGCCTCCACCGCCGCCTCGTCGGCGCCCAGCAGGCGGAGGGCGGCGGCCGCGAGGCGCGAGTTGGCTCGGCGGTTGGCGCGCCTCAAGCTGCCCGGTTCGCCGCTCGCGGCCAGTGCTCGGTCGGCGGCGGACGGAAGGGCGAACAGCGCCTCGTCCGCGCTTGCCCGGCGCCCCTCCGAGGCCGCGACCGGGTCAACGTGCAGGGGCGCGCCCACCGCGTCGGCCACCTCGCGTATGGCGGCCAGGGCGGCGGGCTGGTGGGCGCCGCAGACGGCCGGGACGCCGCGCCTGAAGGCCAGCGCCTTGTCGCGAGCGATGGCCTCCACGGTGGGTCCCAGCGTCTCCACGTGGTCGAGGTCGACGTTGGTGAGGACGGTCAGGGCGAGGGGTTCGAGCGCCCGCGTGGCGTCGTGCAGACCACCGACGCCTGCCTCGAACACGCCGGCAGCCGCTCCCTGCCGCGCGAACTCGGTCAGGGCGAGAGCGAGGGTCCACTCGAAGAACGAGGGGCGCGTGGCCTCCCCGCCGGCCCAACCCTCGTCGAGGCGCCGCGCGGCGCGCACGAAGGCGTCGACCCGCTCCGGGCTAACGGGCTCCCCGTCCACAATCACGCGCTCCTCGAACACCTCCACGTGCGGCGAGAGGAAGCGACCCGTGACCCTGCCGCCGGCCGTCAGCCCGGCGGCCAGCATGGCGGTGACGGTGCCCTTGCCGTTGGTGCCCACAACCACGGCGGCGAGGGGAGGCGGCGTCAGGCCGAGCCGCGCGAGGAGCTCCCGTGCCCGGGCGGGAGTACGCTCACCGCCCCCCCGGGTGCGGGCGTAGAGCCACGCCAACGCCTCGGCGTGCTCGCTCGTGCCGGGCGCTCGCTGGTCCGGGGCGTGGCTCAGCGCCGCCGCCGCCTGCGAGGCCGGCGCTTCTGAGGCTGCTCGCCGCGGCCGGGGCCGCCCTTGCCGCGGCGCGGCGGGGGCGCCTCACCGAACGGTTCGAGCGTCGCCTCGCTCCCCACCTTCACCAGCAGGGCGTCGAGGTGGCCCTCAGCGAGGCGTTGGGTGAGCTTCAGGATGTGATGCGGTTGCGCCACGTCGACGTACACGACGCTCTGACCCGGGTGGAGGACGTAGGCGCGGGCTCGCCGCTGACCCAGCGCCGTGTCGAGCTCGACCTCGCCCGCGAACTGGACGCGGACGTCCTTGCCTAGCATCGGCACTGTGGCCGGGCCCGACGCCACTTCCATGGTGCGGAGCTCGTGGAGCAGGCCCAGCGGGTCGCGGTACGGGACCACGTAGGGGACGGCCGCCTGGTCCTTCGGGCCCTTCACGGCCGTGACCAGCCCCGTCGCGGAGTCGAAAGTGACGTCGAGGCTCCGGTTGTCGTTGCGCTCCTGGGTCTGTTCCAGGTACCTGAGAGAGAAGAACCGCTGGGCGTGACTCCGGCTCTTCTGCACGACGGTGGAGTTCCCCAGCGGACCCTGGAACTGCGAGCGCCCCTCGAGCTGCGTATGGCGCCCGTGCGACTCCGTCTTGAGCACCTGCGTGCCAGCCGGTTTGCCCCGGTACGTCAAGCGGAAGCTCATGACCTCGACGGGCATGCCGCCAATCTACCATCGCGCCGCGCTCCTGCTCCGGCGGCCCGGGTCAGAACGGCAGGTCGTCGTCGCTGAGGTTGGCGAGCTCCTGGGTGGAGCGGCCCTGGCGCAGCACGTGGAGGAGGAGGGCCACGGTTGCCGGGTCGAGCGTCTTGCCGGCCCGCGTCTCGAGGGCCTTCTCGACGTCGCGCAGCGGTAGGGCCTCGCCACGCTCGCTGCTGAGGAGGTCGAACGTGTCCGCCACCGCCACCACCCGCGCCAGCAGGGGGATCCCCTCCTTGCGGAGGCCGTCCGGGAAGCCCGAGCCGTCCCACGCCTCGTGGTGGTGCCTGATGCCCTCCGCGGCGGCCAGGAGCAGCTCGGAGACGGCCACCATGTTCGCACCGCGCTGCGGATGCTCGAGGTCCTCGATGCTCGGGTCGAGGCCGTTACCCAGCTTGCCGATGTCGTGGAGCATGGCGGCGAAGTAGACGTCGGCGAGCTGCGCTCGCGACATGCCCTGCGCCCGCCCGATGGCCAGGGCGTAGGCGGTGACCCGCTCCGCGTGCCCGAGTTGGGCGAAGTGCGGCGACTCGAACGCCTGGACGAACGCCCGCGTGAACTGGACGAGGCTCAGCTTGGCGAGGCGCAGCTCGCTCGCCCGTCCGAGCGCGTCTCCCAGCACGGCCGCCCACCGAACCGCGAGCTTCACGTCGTCGTCGCCGAAGGCCGGCGGACCGTGCCGGGTGACCGTCAGCGCGCCGTAGCGCTCGTAGCGGCCGGCGACGGGCACGACCAACGCGGTGGTGGCCTCGCGCAAGCCGAGGGCCCCGTACTCCGAGCGCACCTCGGGCTCGTTGCTGGTGAACAGCTCCGCCAGGGGGTTAGGCACGACGCGAGGCCCCGGGCTGCGCCAGGGACCGTTGACGGCGGGCAGCTTGAGCAGGCCGTCGGTGTAGCCCCGCTGCGCCTCGAAGCGGTAGCCGTCCTCGGCGGAGCCGGTCACCAGGTAGCCCCGGGCGTCGCCCCCGAGGGTGGAGCAGAGCGCCTCCAGGACCTCGTGGCCGATCTCGGCCGCCGTCCGGGCCCTCAGGACCCGCTCGCTCACGGTGAGAGCGTCCGGGGGCGTCGTGGTGGTGCCGGCTGAGAATATCCTCTTGAACACAGGTCACCTACGGCCCGCGGCCAGCGCCGGGTCGTGACCCGAATATACTCGCGCTCCCGCCGCCGGCGGTGCGAGGTTCCATTCATCGGTCACCGGCTCCGGACCGGACGAAGGGCGCGTCTCTGTAGAATGACCGGCATGCTCGACCTGCGCTTCATTCGCGAGAACACGGCGGCCGTGAGGCGCGCCATCGAGGTCAAACAGCTGCCGGGCGCCCTCGCCAAGCTCGACCGGCTCCTGCTGGTCGACGAGGAGTCCCGGCTGCTGAAGGGCGAGCTCGAGGAGGGGCAGGCCAAGCGGAACGCCAACGCCCGCCTCGTCGGCCAGCTCAAGCGCGAGGGCGGGGACGCGTCAGGTCTGATGGCGGAGATGGCCGCGCTGTCCGAGCGCGTGAAGCGCCTCGAGGACCGCGAACGCTCGCTGCAGGCGGAGCTCGACGAGCTGATGCTCGAGATCCCCAACGTCCCTCACGAGAGCGTGCCGTTCGGCGTGAGCGGGCACGACAACGTGGTCGTCAAGGAGTGGGGCGCCAGGCGCGGGTTCTCCTTCACCCCCGCGCCTCACTGGGACCTCCTCACCGCGCGCGGGTGGGTCGACTTCGAGGCGGGCATAAAGCTGACGGGCGCGGGTTTCCCCGTGTTCAAGGGCCGAGGGGCCCGGCTCGTGCGAGCGCTTCGCGACTACTTCCTCGACCGACTCGGCGAGGCGGGCTACGTCGAGGTCGCGCCTCCGCTCATGGTCAACCCTGCGTCCGCCACGGCCACGGGCCAGCTCCCCGACAAGGAGGGCCAGATGTACGAGGTCACGGACGGGTTCTTCCTGATCCCGACCTCCGAGGTGCCCGTCACGAACCTCCACCGCGACCAGATCGTGGCCACCGAGGACCTCCCGATCAGGTACGCGGCGTTCACGCCGTGCTTCCGCCGGGAGGCCGGCAGCTACGGCAAGGACGTGCGAGGGCTCAACCGCGTGCACCAGTTCGACAAGGTGGAGATGGTGCAGTTCGCGCCCAAGGAGTCGTCCTACGAGGCGCTGGAGGAGATGACCCGCCTGTCGGAGGGGCTACTGGAGGAGCTCGGGCTACCTTACAGGCGGCTGCTCATGTGCACGGGTGACCTCGGCTTCACGCAGGCGAAGAAGTACGACCTCGAGGTCTGGAGCCCCGGTCAGGAGCGGTGGCTCGAGGTGTCGAGCGTGAGCAACATGGAGTCGTTCCAGGCGAACCGCCTGCGCGTGAGGAGCCGTCCCGGCGGAGCGGCCGGCAAAGGCCGGCCCGAGCCGGTCCACACCCTGAACGGGAGCGCACTGGCCTTCCCACGGACGATAGCGGCTTTGGTCGAGACCTACCAGGAGGAGGACGGCGCCATCGGCGTGCCGCCCGTGTTGCGCCCCTACCTCGGGAGCGACAGGCTCGCGTGACGCGAGGGTCAGGTGTCCTCTAGCACCCGCGGCACCCGGAAGTAACCGTCCTGGGAGGCCGGCGCCAGGGCCAGCGCCCGCTCCCGCGGGAGCGACGCGGTCAGGACGTCCGGACGCGAGATGGCCTTCGGGGGCACGGGAGGTGTCCACTCCGGCTCGCCGGAGACGTCGACCTCCTGGAGCCGTTCCAGGTAGCCGAGCAGGAGTTCCACGTCGGCCGCCACGGCCTCGGCCTCGCCTGGTTCGAGCTGCAGCCTGGCGAGGCGTTGCAGGTGCTCGGAGCGTTCGTCCGCGTCGGTCACGCGGGGATGCTAGCACGCCAAGCGTGCCTGGAGCCCGAGCCAGGGGGCGTGCAGGGGAGGGTGCTGGCGAGGAGTCGCGCGCTAGAAGAGCCCGGCCGCCCAGTAGAAGAGCACCACCAGCGGCAGGGCCGGGAGCATGGCCGCCACCTTGAGCCGCTTGACCTCCAGGAGCCCGAGACCGAGGGCGATGATGATCAGCCCGCCGACCCCGTTCACGAGCAGGACTCGCGGGTCGGCGGCGGGGTCGGGGATGAGGTTCGCGAACGCACCGGCCGCCAGCGACAGACCCCCCTGGTAGACGAGCACCACGATGGCGGACGCCGCCACCCCGAAGCCAAGGCTGGCGGCTAGCGCCAGGGAGGAGAAGCCGTCGAGCGCCGCCTTCAGGACGAGGAAGCCCGCGTCGCCGCTCAGGCCGTTCTGGATGCTGCCGAGCAGCGCCAGCGGTCCCACGCAGAAGAGCAGCGATGCCGCGACGAACCCCTCGGTGAAGCGCCCACGTCCGCGCAGACGTTTCTTCAGGAGGTCGCCCAGGCGCTCGAGGCCCGCCTCGAGGCGCCACCACTCGCCCAGGGCGGCGCCGACGGCGAGCGCCATCAGGCCCACGATCACCCCCGGCGGGTCGGAGACCCTGCCGAGGTCCGTGGCGTTCGTGATGCCGATGTAGATGGTCACGAGGCCGATCCCCTGCATCACGGCCTCGGTGACCCGCGCCGGCAGCTTGCCGCGAAGCGCCAACCCAACGGCGGAGCCGACGAGCACGGTGGCGACGTTGAACAGGGTCCCCCAGGTCTGCTCGAGCGGCGTCACCCGGCGTCTTCGACCCTCTCGGACGCGGGCGCCGGCCGCCGCAAGACCAGCACCGTAGTGAGGAGACCGGCCAGCAGGGGGATGCCCAACAGCCAGAAGAGCCACGTGGAGAGCGACTTGGGCTGCGTGGGCGTGGGGGGCAACACGAACGCGATCACGCCGTTGGGCGCGGCGCCCACCGCCAGCGGCACGTTGGCGATGGCCTCCTCGTTGAGGAAGGTGGTGTCGCGCACGCTGAGGGTGTAGGTCCCCGCGGTGGGCGCGGTGACGGTGCCCACGTAGGTGCCCTTCGTGGCGCCCTCCAAGAAGCGCTCCGACGAGGCGGCCGGCGTGAGGGCGAGGAAGTCGCCCGCGTCGCTGCCGATGGCGCTCTCGGGTGCGGCCGGGCCGTTCGGGTCGACGGCCCGAAGCTCCACGCGCACGAACGCCTTCTCGACGGGGGTGAGGAGCGTGTCCTCCAGGCGTACGGTCACGGTGAGGGGCGTGCCCGGCACCGGCGGGTCGGGCGCGACCGCGAGGTCGCCGATGACCAGGGTGGCGTGGGCGAGGGCCGCGGTCGTCAGCGTCGCGGCCACGAGGGCGAGGAAGATCGCGAGGAGCGGAGCTGCCGCTCGCGCACGCGGAACCCGATCAGTCTTCATGCTCTCCTCCCGCCAGGGCCCACAGGTACTCCCTCGGGGCAGCACCGGACGCGCGCACCCGGGCGGCGAGATCCGGACCGAGGTAGCGGTAGTGCCACGGCTCGTACATGTAACAGGTGACGGCCTCGGCGTCTCGCGGGTAACTCATGACGAAGCCGTGGCGCCAGGCGTTCTCGGCCAGCCACGCCCCCTCCGGGGTCGCGGCCCAGTCGTCTAGGTCCCAGGCGGCCGGGCCGCCGCGCGTCTTCAGGTCGACGACGGTCCCGAGCTGGTGCTCGGAGTGACCGGCGCGGGCGCTCGAGCGTATCGCCACGTCGTAGCCGTCTTCCTTTACCCAGCTGTCGAAGGTGCGCAGCTGGTAGTCGAACGACCGGTAGGCGGAGGCCACCTCCAGGTTCACGCCTGCGGCCTCGGCCTCCTCGAAGAGCGCGTGAAGGTGAGTCGCGGCCTCGCGCCTGAGGCTCTGACCCTCGGCGGCGGCGTAGCGCGACACGTCGGCGAGCGCCGCGTGCAGGTCGACCAGGTCCGCGGGTGCGTAGTCGGGGGGGAGCATGTAGGCGGTGTCGAGGACGGCGAGCGCCCAGTCGGACCCGGCCGGCCGGGGCGCCGGGAGGTCGGCGACCTCGCAGCCGGGCAGCGGGTAGGGAACGGAGACGGGCGGTGCTGGTGGCGGCTCGGCCTCGGCTTGCTCGCTCTCCGGCGCGCCGGGCTGACCGGCCGCAACGGCCGCCCACACGACGAGCCCCACCAGGAGGGCGACCGCGAGGCCGCGGCGCGCCCGCTTCCTCACGGGAGCGGCCCCAGGATGGTGCCGCGCATCTCCATGGGCTGAGCCATGATGACCAGCTGCAGCGTCGTGAACGCCAGCACGTACAGGAGCAGCGGCCACATGGCGAGCACCCAGCGCCGCTCACCGAAGTCGCGGCGGGCGATGCGAGCAGCCGTCACCAGGGCGATGGTCGTGTACACGGCCGCTATGAACGCCTGGATCGGGAACAGCCAGCGAGACGGCACCATCTGCGCCAACCGCCAGTTGGGGTCGAGCAGCAGGCCGCGGTACTCGAAGAAGTGTTGGAAGACCGGCACGATGCTGAGGGCGCCCGTCAGGAAGTGGAACATGTAGTGGGCGGCCCAGAAGCCGAAGCCGAGCGCCACGGTCACGTAGCCCCAGCGCGTCACGGCCTGGAGCGGCCCCGTCCGCTTGCCGCCCAGCCTGTCGCCCAGCATGGCCGCGCCCACGGTGAGGGCGAGCCCGGCGGTGGTGACGAGGAGGTAGACGACCGCCAACAGGACCGCCTCGTTGCGCGTGCCGAGGAGGGCCGACAGCCTGGCGCCGAACGCGTAGAACGGCGTGATCATGGCGAGCGCGTTGACGACCCCCCAGTAGGTGAGCAGCACGCCGAGCGCGAGGGCCGGCAGGCCGAAGCGCTTGGCCCACGGCGCGCGGCTGAGTTCGCGGCCGGGCGCCCTGACGCTCAGGGCCACGTTGTCGTAAGGACACGCCCGCACGCAGTTGAAGCAGTACGTGCAGTCGATGTTGCTCGTGATGGTAGGCACGAACAGGTCGCTCTCGCAGCCGGGGAAGTAACCGGTGCCGTTCGGGTTGGTTATCTCGGCCAGCGGGATGAAGGCGGCCTGGGTCGGCCCGGCAGGCGCTTGCTCGTAGGTCTCCCTGCCGTGCAGGCACGGCTTGTGCACGCAGGCCCGGCAGACGTCGGGGTCGACGGCCACTATCTGGCTGGGCGACGCCGTGCTCAGCGCGAAGTTGAAGTTGCCCAGCGGGCAGACGTAGCGGCAGAAGGTCCCGGCGGGGAAGAGCGTGTCGACGACCAGGGCGGCACCGAAGTAGCCGATCACCAGCCAGGCCGTGAGCCACGGGCTGGCCCAGATGTCGAACACCTCGTAGGTGATGAAGTAGGCCACCGTGATGCCGAGCACCAACCACTTGCTCCTGAGCCACCGCGGGAACGTGAAGGTCTTGGGCAGGAGGCGCTTGATCCGCTTGGATGCGCCGCGCGTGAGCATCAGCGGGCACGCCGCGCAGAAGGCGTTGCCGAACAGTGCCAACGCGAGCACCACCAGACCCCGGTAGTGGAGCCAGGTCAGGGTCGTGGCTACGTTGCGTGGCGCCAGCTGGCGGCCTGTGAGGCCGTCGATCACCACGAAGACGACCAGCACGAGCAGCGGCAGCTGCAACACGAGCCGCCCGTACTTGTAGCGCGCCAGTCGCCTGAAGCCCGGGAGGCGGAACAGGTCGAAGCCGTTCGGCTGGTCGACGAACGGGCCACCTGCCCGCGGCAGCTCGACCGCTCCCGAGACCACGGGCTGGGTCACTTCGCCGCGACGGTCGTGAGGAGCTCGCCGCGCCCGCGGGCGCCGTCCGGCGCGGTGACGTCGACCGTGACGACCCAATCCCCCGCCATGGTGAACGCGAACTGATCCGCGCGGTACCCGCCCTCGCCCGTCTCGACGACCACGCCCTCGACCGGCTGCATGCCGGCGTGCGTCATGTGCCCCGTGAGCTTGACGGTGGCGCCCGTGACCGGCGCGCCGGCGTCCGTGACCTCGACGATCACCGGGACGGTGCCGACCAGCGGCTGCCCCTCGAACCGGACCGCGACCGCCAGCTGACCGGCGGCCGCCGCGTCGCTGGGTGGCTTGCAGCCCACCAGCGCCGTTGCCGCCACCAGGAGCATCAGTCCGAGCCGGGTGGTGGCGATGACGACGGGTGTCGCGCGTGGTGCCATACTCGGCGGCAGGTTACCACGGGTCACCAAGCGGCCGGGACCCGCCCGGTTGCTCGCAGGTAGGTGACGACGCCCCGCTCGAGCGCCGCGGCGAGCGCATCCGGGCGGAGCAGGGTCTCCCTGTCGCCCGGGTTGGAGAGGTAACCGAGCTCGACCAGCAGGGCCGGCGTCCGCCTCGACACGGAGTGCTCGAACCGGCCGCTGTTGAACGCGTAGTACTCGAACATGTTGCCCGACACGTTGGCGTCGTCGTCGGCTAGCCCTGTCCCGCCCAGCACGGCGCGGTCGACGGAGAGCTTCAGGAGCGGCTCGGCTGGGTTGCGCGCCGGCCAGAAGTGCGCGCTCTTGTAACCGCTCCGCGTCAGGTCGAGGTTGGAGTCGGCGTGAACGGCCAGAACCAGGTCCGCGCGGTAGGCGGGCGGTACGGTGGCGTTCAACACGTCCACGACCGCTCCGCGCGCGCGCAACCGCTCCGCCAGGGCCTCCACCACGGCGGCGTTGACCGTCACCTCGTCGAGTCCGGCGTGATGCGCCCCCGTGCTGTACCGGAGGGCCGCCAACTCGTCGGGTTGCTGCCCGGCGTCCAGGTGTCCGACCTGCAGCCCGACCCGCACGGGGCCCTTCAACCTGTTCGCCAGCCAGCGCACCGGACCGGCGCGGTAGACCAGGACGTCCTGCGGCGTGTAGAGGACGCCCACCAGCCGGTCCAGCCCCCAGGCCAGGTCGTCGCCCAGCGCCGCCATGGCACCAGACGAGCGCTCCCTCACCGCCATGGCGACGTTCAGCAGCAGCAGGAGGGCGAGGGCGGCGAGGAAGCCGCGGCCGAGGAGGCGCCGCCTGCGCTCTCGCGGGGTCCGGCCGCGCGCCGACGCACCGCTCTCGCCGTCCCGCCGTGCCCGGCGCGAGGTCGCGGGCTCGTCCGGGCCGCCGCGTGCGTCCATCCCCAGATGCTACTAGTAGCCAGGTCGGGTAACAACGGTCCCGGCGCCGCCAACGAGGCTCACCCGGCCGCCCGGGGCGTCAGCCGTTCGGGTCGTCGTCTCGCAGGGGGAGCGCGGCGAGCGCCCGCCCGCTCCGCCCGCGTCGGCCGTCGTACGCCCTCGGGTCGAGGCCCGGCTCAACCAGCTCGCGAGACGGCGGGACGCTCCCGCCGCTCACCGCGGGGGCGGGGGCCGGGATCACGCGCGAGTCCGGGAAGAGGGCCGAGTACCACCGTGGCGAGACGACGAAGAGGGCCGCGGCGGAGACGAGCGCCCCCCACGGCCAACGCCCGCTGGCGGCGATGAGGTCGACCACGTCCACCGTCCCGCGGTTGTACGCGAGCCAGGCGATGCCCGCCGTGCCCCAGGTCAGGCACCTGGCGAGCGCGACGTCGAGCGGGCCGGCCCAGCGCGCTACCCGCGGCGACGGGTAGATGCCGAGCCAGCCGAGGACCACGAGCTCGAAGGTGAAGAGCGCCTCCCGCGTGCCCGGGAACGTTCCGCCCGCCGTGGCGGCACCGAACAGGGCGCCCGTCACGAGCCCGACGCCGGGGCCGAAGGCCAGAGCCACGATGTACAGGGGCACGCGCGCCAGCGCGCGCAGGGTGCCGGCCACCCACTCGGCGGCGCCCCTGCCCAGCGCCCACTCGGCCGCCGCGGTGATCACGAACGCGAGCGCAACGGCCAGCAGGACACCGAGCGCGCTCCTGGGGCGGACCAGCACCAGGACGTCACCGCGGGCCAGCCCTGTGGCCAACGACACGGCGGCCAGGAGCACCGCGGCGGCGGTGGAGTAGAAGAGCACCGGGTCGCCGAGGAGGCGCTGCCAGAGGTCGGGCGGCACGGCGTTCACCAGGCAGGCCTGTCGTCGAGCGTCGCCCCGAACGGGCTGGCGCCGAGGTCGCCCGTGGCGGCGATACGCGAGAGCTCACGGTAGGCGGCGCGGACGCCCGGCCTGCGGGCCAGCACGCCTCCGGCGAGGCCCTCCAGGAAGACGAACGCGCGCTGCGCCGCGAACAGCGGGGCCGGGTAATGGCGGCGCCCCACGATCAGGCCGCCGCGGCGGCCCTCCACCCGGAAGGCAGGGTGGGAAGGCGTGGAGCTGCCGCCCAGGTGGACGACCGGGGTGTCGACGAGGAGGCTGTGGAGACCCGTCCTGGCGAGGCGCAGGCCGAAGTCGAGGTCCTCGTTGCAGAACCTGAACGCCTCGTCGTAACCGCCCAGCGCCGCCCACGCGGCCGACCTCACGACGTGGAGGCAGCCCGACAGCCACGGCACGCTCACGCTGGCGGGACCGGGGTCGGCGCTACTCCGCGCCAACGCGCGGTAATGCCGCGCGTAGACCGGGCCGAGGTCCTGAGGGCGGCCGTCAGGGCCGGCAGCGAGCGGGCCGGCAGCGCCGGCGCCGGCGTCTCGCTCGAGCGCGCCGAGGAGGTCGTCGAAGGTGCGCCCTTCGACCAGGACGTCGGCGTTCATGAGCGCGACGAACTCGGTGGCGGCGCGCGCCAGGCCGAGGTTGACCGCGTACGAGTAGGAGCGGTTGGCCGCGGCGACGTACTCGACATCCGGCATGGCGGCCGCGAGGCGGGCGGCGAAGGCGGGCGACGGGTCGGTGTCCACCAGCCGCACCGCCGCGGTCGGGGCCGCGACAGCCACCCGCCTCAGGCAGTCCAGGGCGAGGTCGGGCGTCCGGTAGGTGACCACCGCCAACGTCAGGCGCGGCTCAGCCATGTCAAGCAGCATGCCACGGCCCGACCGGTCGCGGGGCGCGAGCTTGGTTACATGCGCCTCATGTTCCAGGCCGTAGGATGCGCCGTGCACTCAGAACATCGTCTCGCGCGTGGGCCCGGACCCGGTGACGCCCCCGCCGCGCAAGGGGTCGCCGTGGCGGCCCCGCCGCCACCGAGGCTGGGTGTCGCGCTGGGCGGCGGCAGCGCCCGAGGCTACGCCCATTTCGGCGCGCTCGCCAGCCTGGAGCGGAACGGCCTCGTCCCGGACGTGATCGCGGGCACCAGCTTCGGGGCCGTCGTGGGCGCGTTGTACGCCACCGGGCGCCCGCTGCGGGAGCTCCTGGAGCAGGCCGAAGCCATGCGGCGGCGCGACGTCTTCCCTTACGTGGCCGATTTCGGGCTCCATCACGCCGCGCTGTTCGGGGGCAAGCGCCTGGAAGCGTACTTCGACCGCCTCCTGGAGGGGCGCAGCTTCGCCGACCTCGAGAAGAGGCTGGTGGTCGTCACCACCGACATCGATAGCGGCGAACAGGTGCTGCTCGAGGACGGACCGCTCGCGCTGGCCCTGAGGGCAAGCACGGCCATCCCGGGCGTGTTCGCCCCCGCCGTGGTCGGCGGGCGCCGCCTGATCGACGGCGGGATCGGGTCGCCCGTGCCCATCGACACCCTCGACTCCTTCGACGTCGACGTCGCCATCGGCATCGGTGCCGGCGTCGAGGCGACCGACTCGGGAGCGATCCGGCTCGCCAGGCGGTTGCTGGCGTCCGGCGGCGTCAGCCGCTGGCAGGCGCGCGCGGCGGCCGCCGCCCCGCGTGGGGCGATCGGACGGCTGGGACGCGCACTTGCCTTCGCGGCCGGCGGTTGGGCCGCGGCGGGCATTGAAGACGACGGCGCGGCCACACCGGACGGCGACGGCGCGCGCGGCGGGTGCAGGCGCTTCGAGGTCCACACCCGTCCGCCCATCCATTGGCTCAACTTCCACCGGGCGGGCGAGGCGATCCGTGCCGGAGACGCCGCCCTCACGGGTCTGGTGCCACTCGTGCTCAGCGCCATGGCGAAGGTCTGAGGGAAGCTCCCCTACAGGCGGGGTGACGGCCGGCCGGGCCGATCGGTCAGAGGATGCGCTTGCCAAGCAGGCTGGCCGCCATCTCGACCATCACGGCGGCGGTCTCGTTGGCGCGGTCGAGCGTGGGGTTGACCTCGACCAGGTCGAGGGACGTGACGGCGCCCGAGTCGGCGAGCAGCTCCATCAGCAGGTGCGCCTCCCGGTAGGTGAGACCGCCGGGCACCGGCGTGCCCACGCCCGGCGCGACCGTGGGATCCAGGGAGTCGGCGTCGAACGACACGTGCAGCCTCTCGAGCCCGCCAAGCTGTTCGAGCGCGGCCTCGGCCAGGTACGCCATCCCGTGGTGGTCGACCTCCTTCATGGTGTAGGCGGTGATGCCGAGCTCCCCGATCAGCGCGCGCTCCCCGGGATCGACGCTCCTCAGTCCGATGTAGACGACGTGGGCCGGGCGCAACATCGCTCCGCCGCCCCAGATGTCCAGGAAGCGGCTGTCGCCCAGGCCGAGCAGGTGCGCGACCGTCATGCCGTGGACGTTGCCCGACGGACTCGTGGCCGGTGTGTTCGCGTCTGCGTGGGCGTCCACCCAGAGTAGACCCGTCGCCTGGCGGCGGCCCAGCGCCGCCACAGTACCCATGCTGATCGAGTGGTCGCCGCCGAGCGCCACGACGAGGTCGTCCTCGGGGAGGGTCTTGAGGAGCTCGAAGGTGGCCGTGCAGGTGGCCGCGATGGCGTCCGCGTGGTGCGGTCCGGCCTCCGTCAGGAGGTGCTCGTGCGCTTCCGCGACGGGGGCGTCCACGTTGCCGAGGTCGACGACCGTATGTCCGAGCTCGCGGAGGGCAGGCGCCAGCCGCGCGAGGCGGATGGCGCTCGGACCCATGTCGACGCCGCGACGGCCGGCGCCCAGGTCGATCGGGACGCCAACGACCTTCACGCTGCGCATGTGGTCACGCTAGCACGGCGCTAGCGCCGCGCCCGCACCCCCGCCGGCCGCTTCCACTCGCGGCCCGCGGCCTCGAGGAGCTGGTAGGCCTCCTGCGGGCCCCGGCCGCCGGCCTCATAGAAGTGGGGGGTGGCCGCGCTCTCCTCGAGGTAGCCCAGTACCGGCTCGATGATGCGCCACTGCGCCTCCACCTCGTCGGCGCGCATGAACAGCGTCGCGTCGCCGTTCATGACGTCCAGGATGAGGGTCTCGTAGGCGTCGGGGATAGCACCCTCGAAGCTCTGCTGGTAGGAGAAGTCGAGCCCGATGCGGTCGAGTTCCACGCGCTGCCCCGGCCTCTTGCCGTTGAAGCGGATCGTCATGCCCTCGTCGGGCACTATCCGCATGACAAGGCGGTCGGCGTTCACGGGCGCGGCCAGGTTGAAGGGGACGTGCGGCGGCGCCTTGAACTGCAGCACGATCTCGCTGGCCTTGGCCTCGAGCCGCTTGCCGGACCTCAGGTAGAACGGCACGCCGGACCAGCGCCAGTTCTCGACCCCCAGCTGCATGGCGGCGTAGGTCGCCTGCTTCGAACCCGGGTCGACGTCGGGCTCCTGGCGGTAGCCTACGGATCCGTTGCCCGACACGTACTGGCCGAAGACGGTGTCTTCGGGGCTGGGACAGGTGACGGCGCTGAAGAGCTTCACCTTCTCGTCGCGCACGGCGCGGGCGTCGAACCGCACCGGGGGCTCCATGGCCATCAGCGCCAGCAGCTGCAGTAGGTGGTTCTGGAAGACGTCGCGCAGCACACCGGCGGCCTCGTAGAAGCGGCCGCGGCCCTCCATGCCCATCGGTTCGATCATGGTGATCTGCACGTGGTCGACGTAGCGGTTGTTCCAGACCGGTTCGAACATGCTGTTGGCGAAGCGCAGGACGCCCAGGTTCTGTGCCGTCTCCTTCGCCAGGTAGTGGTCGATGCGGAAGAGCTGCGACTCGTCGAAGTGCTCGAGCAGCAGGGCGTTGAGGGCCTTGGCCGACGCCTCGTCCTCGCCGAACGGCTTCTCGACCACGAGGCGCGCGAACTTGCCCTGTGCAGGCCGGGCCAGTCCCGCCTCGGCCAGCGAGCGCGCGATGCCCGCGTAGACCTCCGGTGGGGTGGCCGTGTAGAAGATCGTGCCGGCGACGTCGAGGGTCGCGAGCTTCTCGGCCAACCTCACGAAGCCGGCGCTGCTCTCGTAGTCGCCCTGCACGTAACTGATGCGGGCCGCCAGGCCCTCCCAGACGGCTCGGTCCAGGTCGGGGATCTCGGCCGTGACCTTGGCCGTCAGGTAGGCGCGGGCCTCTTCGTCCGTCATCTCGCGCCTGGCGTGCCCGATGATGACGCTCCGCTCGTTCAGCTCACCCTTGACGGCCAGCTGGTAGAGCGCCGGGATGAGCTTCCGGCCGGTGAGGTCGCCCGTGATCCCGAAGATCACGAAGGCGCAGGCCGGGGCGGGCTTCGAGCGGGAGACGCTGTCGGGGGTGGTCGGCCGCGCCTCGCGCTCGACCCGCCTGCCGCCGCGCGGGGCGCCCCCGCCGCCGAGACCGGTGTGGACCGGGCTCATCACGCCTTCCTCGTCTTGTGTCCGCCGAAGCGGTTGCGGAGGGCCGCCACGGCGCGGTCGGAGAAGGAGTCCGAATCTCGGCTGGCGAAGCGGGCGAACAGCGCGGCCGTGACCGCCGGCATGGGGATGGCGTTGGCGATGGCGTAGTCGACCGTCCAGCGACCCATGCCGCTGTCGTCGACGTACCCCTTGAGGCCGGCCAGCTTCGGGTCGTCGTGGAGAGCGTCGGCCAGCAGCTCGAGCAGCCACGACCTCACCACGGCACCGTGGGTCCACAGCCGGGCGATGGCGGGTAGGTCGAGGCCCGCGTGCGGGTACGCCGCCATGGCCTCGAACCCCTCGCCGTAGGCCTGCAGGAGCCCGTACTCGATGCCGTTATGGATCATCTTCACGAAGTGCCCTGCTCCCGGCGGACCCACGTGAGCCACGCCGTCCTTGGGTGCCAGGGTCTCGAGGACGGGCCACACCGTCTTCACCGCGTCGTCGTGACCGCCGACCATCAGGTTGTAGCCCTCCTCCAGGCCCCAGACGCCTCCCGACACGCCGGCGTCCACCCAGCCGATGCCCTTCGCCGCGGCCAGGTCGGCGTGGCGGCGCGAGTCCTCCCAGTTCGAGTTGGCGCCGTCAACGAGCACGTCGCCGGGTGCCAGGGCCGCGAGGGCCTGGTCGATGACCTGCTCCGTCGGGGCGCCGGACGGCACCATGCTCCACACCACGCGCGGCGCGGCCAGGAGCGCCACGGCGCCGGCGACGTCGGGGGCGCCGCGCGCGCCCTCCTCGACCAGCTCCTTCACGAGGGCGGGCGATAGGTCCGTGACGACGGGCGAGTGGCCGCCCTGCATGAGCCGGCGCGCCATGTCGGCCCCCATCCGTCCAAGTCCGACGATAGCGAGTTCCATTCGGTACCTCCCGGCCCGCCCGCGAGGGGCGGGACTCCGCGTTCGATGCTAGCAAGTGCGCGTGCTAGACTGCGCGCCGTTGACGCACGTCAGCTTCGCTGGACGCCGTTCCCGGTGGGCGCGGCGGGGCGACGGTCCAGGAGGGAAGCGGTGAGCGACGGAGAGAGGTCCGCCTCGAGGCGGGCCGGCGAGTCGGTGGGCGGTCACGAGGATGCGCTGAGGCTCCTGCATAGGGGCGCTGAGCACGTGGTGCCCGAGGGCGGGCTGCGCGACAAGCTAGAGCTGGCCGCGCGTGAGGGCAGGCAGGTGCGCGCCAAGCTCGGCGTCGACCCGTCCAGCGCCGACCTCCACGTCGGGCACGCGGTCGTCCTCAGGAAGCTGAGGCAGTTCCAGGACCTGGGGCACCGGGTGGTCCTCATCATCGGCGACTTCACCGGCATGATCGGTGACCCGTCGGGCCGGAGCAAGACGCGGCCGGTGCTGACCCTGGAGGAGACGCGCCGCAACGGCCAGACGTACGTCGACCAGGCAACCAGGATCCTCGACCCCAGCGCAGACAAGCTGGAGATCCGCCACAACTCGGAATGGCTCGAACCGCTCGGCTTCGCCGAGGTGGTGCGCCTGGCCTCCAACTACACCGTCGCCCGCATGCTCGAGCGCGACGACTTCACCAACCGCTTCCACGCCGGCGTCCCGATCAGCGTCCACGAGTTCCTCTACCCGCTGGCGCAGGCTTACGACTCCGTGGCCATCCGGGCCGACGTGGAACTCGGGGGCACCGACCAGCTGTTCAACCTGCTGGTGGGCCGCGACGTGCAGAGGGCCTACGGGCAGGAGCCGCAGGTTGCTCTGACCACCCCGCTCTTGGTCGGGCTTGACGGCGTCGAGAAGATGTCGAAATCGCTCGGCAACTACATCGGCATCGCCGAGCCGCCCGAGGTCATGTTCAAGAAGGCCATGCAGGTGACCGACGCTCAGCTCCCGCAGTACGCCGAGCTGTGCACCGACCTGGACGTCGCCGCGGTGCGCGCCGAGCTGGGGCGCGACCCGGTGGCGGCGCACCGCATCTTCGCGCGGGAGCTGGTGACCATCTACCACGGCCCGGAACCGGTGGCGGCCGCGGAGAGCCGCTACGACGAGGTCGCGCGCGGCGCGATCCCCCAAGACCTGCCTGAGGTGGCGGTCGGCGCGGGCGAGTTCGAGGGCGGGAGCATCGGGCTCCTCAGGCTGGCCGTGCTGGCCGGCCTCGCCGCCTCGAACGGCGAGGCGCGGCGCCTCATCCAGAACAGGGGACTGCGGGTGGACGGCGAGGTCGTGGCCGACCCGGCCGAGCGCCTGACGCTCGAGGGCCCCGCCGTGCTGCAACGCGGCAGGGACGCCTTCGTTCGGTTGCGGCGCGGCTGAGCGCCGATCAGACAGCTAACACGTACGCGATCTCGAGGAGCTCGCGGTCGATGTCCTTGGGATGAAGCCCCAGCTCCTTGAGGGGGATCTTCACGACCTCGCGCCGGTTCGTGCCGACCATCACGCCGCCCTGACCCGCGGCCAGCGTGCGCACGGCGTGGAAGCCCAGCCTCGACGCCAGCACGCGGTCGCGGGCGTTGGGACTGCCGCCACGCTGCGTGTGGCCGAGGATGACGGTGCGCACGTCGTAGCCGCACGAGGACTCGATGGCGCGCTGCAACTGCGCCGCCCCGCCCTCGAACGCGCCCTCCGCCACGACCACGATGCTAGAGGTCTTGCCGCGCTCCTCCGCCTTGAGTAGGAGTTGCACGACCTCGTCGGCCGAGAGGGACGCCTCCGGCACGACGATGGCCTCGGCGCCACCGGCCACGCCGACGGAGAGCGCGATGTGGCCCGCGCGGCGCCCCATGACCTCGACGAGGAAGAGCCGGTCATGGCTGGCGCCGGTGTCGCGCAGCCGGTCGACGGCGTCCAATGCCACGTCCAGCGCCGTGCTGAAACCGATGGAGACGTCGGTGCCGTTGATGTCGTTGTCGATGGTCGCGGGGATGCCGACGACGGGCACGCCCTCCTCCTCCTGGAGGAGCTGCGCTCCGCGGAAGCTACCGTCGCCGCCGATCACGATGAGCCCGTCTATGGCGTGACGCCGCAGCGTCTCGGCCCCGGCCTTGCGGCCCTCGCGGTGGAAGAACAGTTCGCAACGAGCGGTGCGGAGGACGGTCCCGCCCCGCTGAAGGACGTTGGCAACGGCGCGCGGCCCCAGCTCGACCGTGTCGTCGTCGACGAGCCCCTGGAAGCCGCGGTACACGCCGGTCATCCGGATGCCGTCGTGAGCGGCGGTGCGCACGGCGGCCCGGATGGCCGCGTTCATGCCGGGGGCGTCGCCGCCGCTGGTGAGGATGCCCAGATGCATCATGACTGAGGAGTATAGCGCCATGCCGCGGCCGCCACGAGCGGGGCAACTGCCCCGAGCGCCGTCGGGGACGCGCGTGTAAAGATGAGGCCGATATGAACATCGTCGCGTTGAGGGAGACCGTAAGCGGTGAGCGAAGAAGCCCGCTCACCCCGCAGGTCGCCGAGAAGCTGGTCAAGCTCGGGGCCACCGTCACGCTGGAGCCTGGGGTGGGGGCTGCGTCGTTCCTGAGCGACGACGACTTCGCCAAGGCGGGGGCGCGCTTCGAGGCGGACCGGGCCGCCCTGCTACGCGGCGCGGACATGCTGCTCTGCGTTCAGCCCCCTAGCGTCTCCGACCTCGAGGGCCTGCGGGAGGGAGCCATCGTGGCGGGGTTCCTCGACCCCTTCTTCAACCACGACCTGATCAGGGCGTTGACCAGGCTCCGGCTCGAGGCCCTGTGCGTCGAGCTCATCCCGCGCACCACGTACGCGCAGAAGATGGACGCCCTCTCCAGCCAGGCGAGCCTCGCCGGTTACGCCGCGGTCGTGCTGGCCGCCGAGCGGTCGCTCAAGGCTTTCCCGATGATGAGCACGCCCGCCGGCACGATCCCGCCCGCAAGGGTGTTCGTCGTCGGCGCCGGCGTGGCGGGGCTCCAGGCCATCGCCACCGCCAAGCGCCTGGGCGCTCGCGTCGAGGCCTACGACACGCGGCCCGTCGTGAAGGAGCAGGTGCAGTCGCTCGGCGCCCGGTTCGTGGAGATCGACGTCGGCGAGACGGGGCAGACGGCGCAGGGTTACGCCAAGGAGCTCACGCCCGAGCAGCTCGAATCCCAGCGCAAGCAGATGGCCAAGGTGTGCGCGACGGCGGACGTGATCGTCACCACCGCGCAGGTCTTCGGCCGCCGCGCCCCGCGGATCATCAGCGCCGACATGGTGGCGGGCATGCGGGCCGGCAGCGTGATCGTCGACCTGGCGGCCAGCACCGGCGGCAACGTCGAGGGCGCGGTCGCCGGCCAGGAGGTCGTGACGGACGGCGGTGTGCGCATCGTGGGCGTCGAGCACCTGCCCGCCAAGGTGGCCCGGGACGCGAGCCTCGTGTACTCCAACAACCTCTACCTGCTGATCGAACACGCCTGGAACAAGGAGGCCGGTGCCGTGCGCCTAGACCCGGCGGACGACGTCGTAGGGGCGTGCCTGCTCACGTCACAGGGTGAGGTGCGCGACGAGCGGGTCCGCGCCGCGCTCGGAGAAGGGTGACCATGATGCTACTCCTGCTCGCCTTCGTGCTCGCCATCTTCCTCGGGTTCGAGCTGATCAACAAGGTCCCGTCGCAGCTTCACACACCGCTTATGTCGGGCTCGAACGCCATCTCCGGCATCACCATCGTGGGCGCCATCGCCGCCACGGCGGTCGACGGCACCCTGGCGACGGTGCTGGCGGTGGTGGCCATCGCGGCTGCGACGATCAACGTGGTGGGTGGCTACCTCGTCACGGACCGGATGCTCGGCATGTTCCGCGCCGGCGACAAGGACAAGTGAGGGCGCCGTGAACGAGATCGTCCAACTCGTCTACATGGTGGCCGCCGTGCTCTTCATCTTCGGCCTCAAGATGCTGGGGCGTGCCACAACGGCACGGCGCGGCAACCTCCTCTCGTCGCTCGGCATGCTGCTCGCGGTCGTCGCGACGCTCCTGCTGGCGGGCATCGACTTCACCTACGTGATCGTCGGCGTCTTGGTCGGCGCCGCCATCGGCGTCTACATCGCCCGCACCGTCAAGATGACAGCCATGCCCGAGATGGTCGCCCTCCTGAACGGCTCGGGCGGCCTGGGCTCGATGCTGGTCGGTTGGAACGAGTACATCAGGGCGCCGCACTCCGACCCGGTCTCGGCCATCGCCATCTTCGCCGCGGTCGTGATCGGCGCGGTGACGCTCACGGGTTCGGTCATGGCGTGGGCGAAGCTTTCGGAGCGCATCACCGGCAAGCCGATCCTGTTCTCGGCCCAACAACTCGTGAACGCGGCGATCCTGGGCGGAACGCTGATCCTGGGCGTCATCTTCGTGATCGCCCCCGCCTCCTCCTACCCGCTCCTGATCGTCTTCCTCGTGCTGGGCCTCGTGCTCGGCGTGCTGGCGGTCATCCCGATCGGCGGCGCCGACATGCCCATCGTGATCTCGCTGCTCAACAGCTACTCGGGGATCGCCGGGGCGGCGGCCGGCTTCGCCATCGGCAACACGGTCCTCGTGGTGGCGGGCTCGCTGGTCGGCGCGTCGGGCCTGATCCTCACCCAGATCATGTGCAAGGCCATGAACCGCTCGCTCTCCAACGTGCTGTTCAGCGGCTTCGGCGCGGTCACGCATAGCTCCACCACCCAGGTCGAGGGGGAGATCAAGCCGATCAGCCCCGACGACACCTACTTCCTCCTCGAGGCGGCGTCCAGCGTCATCTTCGTCCCCGGCTACGGCATGGCGGTCGCCCAGGCGCAGCACGTGGTCAAGGAGCTGGCCGACCTGCTCGAGAAGAACGGCGCCGAGGTGCGTTACGTCATCCATCCTGTGGCCGGCCGCATGCCCGGTCACATGAACGTGCTGCTGGCGGAGGCGAACGTGCCGTACGAGCAGTTGGTCGAACCCGACGACGTCAACCCCACCATGGAGATGGTCGACGTGGCCGTGGTCATCGGCGCGAACGACGTGGTGAACCCGGCTGCGCGCGAGGACAAGGCTAGCCCGCTCTACGGCATGCCGATCATCGACGTCGACAAGGCCCGCACCTGCATCGTGCTGAAGCGCTCCATGAACCCGGGGTTCTCGGGGGTGGAGAACCCGCTCTTCTACAAGCCGAACACGCGCATGCTGTTCGGGGACGCCAAGGCGTCTCTCGGCTCGCTGGTGGCTGAGTTCAAGGACGGCTGAGGGGCCGAGCACCGGCTCCGCGCGGATAGAAGGCGCCGACCCCGACGGGGTCGGCGCCGCTTCGTCTCTTGCCGCAGTCGGCCCGCGGTCGGGCGAAGTGTGCGGGGCGTGCAAGAAAGTTGACAAGACCAGACTCAACTTACTATCATCCCCTCATGGATGCAGAACGGTTCACCGAGGCCGCCCTTCAGCTGGTCGCAAGCGCCCAGCAGGTGGCCCGCACTAGGCAACACCAACAGGTCGGCCCCCTCCACCTCGCCGCGTCGCTGCTGGCGGACCCGGCCGGCCTACCCAGCCGGGTCGTCGAGCGCGCCGGCGCCGATGCGCCCGCGGCCCGCGCCTCCATCGACGCGGCGCTCGCCAAGCAGCCCGTCGTGAGCGGCGCCGAGGGGCAGTACATGGCTCCCGAGCTCGACAGAGTCTTCACGCGCGCCGAGGCGCTGGGCGCCGAGTGGCAGGACGCCTTCGTTGCCGCCGACACGCTGCTCGTGGCCCTACGCGAGGTGGCGGGTCGGCAGCTCGATGCGCTGCCGTCGACCGCCCAGTTGCGGGAGGCCGCAGAGGCCATCCGCGGCGGCAGGCGCGTCGACACGCGCAGCGCCGAGAGCACCTTCGAGGCGCTCGACACCTACGGCATCGACCTCACCCAGCGCGCGAAGGACGGCAAGCTCGACCCCGTCATCGGCCGCGACGACGAGATCCGCCGCGCAGTGCAGATACTCCTGCGGCGCACCAAGAACAACCCGGTCCTGATTGGCGAGCCGGGCGTCGGCAAGACGGCCATAGCCGAGGGGCTCGCGCTCCGCATCGTCAACAAGGACGTGCCCGAGGGGTTGCAGGACAAGCGCATCGTGCAGCTCGACATGGGCAGCCTCCTCGCCGGCGCGAAGTACCGCGGCGAGTTCGAGGAGCGGCTCAAGGGCGTCATCGAGGAGACGGCGAGGTCGGAGGGGAAGATCATCCTCTTCATCGACGAGCTGCACACCATCGTCGGAGCGGGCAAGGCCGAGGGCGCCGTGGACGCGGGCAACATGCTCAAGCCGCCCCTCGCCCGCGGCGAGCTCCGGATGATCGGCGCGACGACGCTCGAGGAGTACCGCACCATCGAGAAGGACGCCGCCCTGGAGCGGCGCTTCCAGCCCATCTTCGTCGACGAGCCGTCGGTGGAGGAGACCATCTCCATCCTGCGCGGCATCAAGGACAAGTACGAGGTGCATCACGGGGTCGGCATCACCGACCCGGCCATCATCTCGGCCGCCTCGATGGCGCACCGCTACATCGCCGACCGGCGGCTCCCCGACTCGGCCATCGACCTGATCGACGAGGCAGCCAGCCGCATCCGCGTGCAGCTCGACTCCCTCCCCGAGGAGATCGACGACCTGCGGCGCCGCAAGCTCCAGCTCGAGATCGAGCACGAGGCCGTCAAGCGCGAGTCGGACGCCGACTCCGCCGCGCGGCTGCTACGCATCGAGGAGGAACTCAAGGTCATAGCCGACCACATAGGCCAGGCTCAGGCCGACTGGGAAGCGGAGCGGGGCGTGCTCGACGAGTGGCGCTCCGACCAGGAGGAGCTCGACCGCGTCCGCACGCAGATAGAGACCGCCGAGCGCGAGTACGACCTGGCCGCCGCCGCGCAGCTCCGCTACGGCGAGCTCCCGAAGCTCGAGGCCGAGGTCAAGCGCCTGGCGCAGCAGCTAGACGACGCCCGCTACGTGCGCCTGGAGGTGGGCGAGGAGGAGGTCGCGCAGGTGGTCGCCCGCGCCACGCGCATCCCCGTCGCGCGCCTGCTCGAGGGCGAACGTGAGAAGCTCCTGCACCTGGAGGACGAGCTGCACTTGCGCGTCGTCGGCCAGGACGAGGCCATCACCGCCGTCAGCGACGCCATCAGGCGCTCGCGCGCCGGCCTGGCCGACCCCAACCGGCCCATCGGCTCGTTCATCTTCCTGGGCCCGACGGGCGTGGGGAAGACGGAGACGGCGCGGGCGCTCGCCGCGCAGCTGTTCGACAGCGAGGACAAGATGGTGCGGCTCGACATGTCGGAGTACATGGAGCGCCACAACGTCGCCAAGCTGATCGGGGCCCCTCCCGGGTACGTCGGCTACGAGGAGGGCGGGCAGCTCACGGAGGCCGTGAGGCGCCAGCCGTACGCCGTCATCCTCCTCGACGAGATCGAGAAGGCGCACCCGGACGTGTTCAACACCCTCTTGCAGGTGCTCGACGACGGTCGGCTCACCGACGCGCAGGGGCGCACGGTCGATTTCCGCAACACGGTCGTCATCATGACCAGCAACATCGGCTCGCCGCAGATCCTCGAGGCGGCCCGCCGCGGCGAGGACCACGCTGCCCTGAAGCAGACCGTCTTCGCCGAGTTGCGAGGCTTCTTCAGGCCCGAGTTCCTCAACCGCGTCGACGAGGTCATCGTGTTCCACGCCCTGGACCGCGCCCAGATCGCCACCATCGCGCGGCTGCAGGTCGCGCGCCTACAGGACCGGCTGGCCGAGCGCCGGGTCGTACTCGAGGTAAGCGACGCCGCGCTCGAGGAGCTGGCCACACTTGGCTACGACCCCGTCTTCGGAGCGAGGCCGCTGAAGCGCGCCGTCAGGGACTACCTCGAGACGCCGCTGGCGCGCGAGATCCTCGGCGGTCGGGTGGCCGACGGCGACACGGTGGCCGTCCTCCCCAGCGCCGAGCCCGGTGGTCCCCTCCGCTTCGAGGTGCGGGAGCTGGTGCCCGCCAACTGAACCTTACCGGCCTCCGACGGGCAGGCGCTCGGCCGCCACGGCGATCGCCTGCTCGGTGGTCACGAAGTCGGCCGTGCCGTCGCGCGTGAGCTCGTCGTACACGCCCATGCGTTCCAGAAGGGCCTTCGGTTGCGGCTGCAGCCCCGATATCAGTAGCGCGATTCCGCGCCTCGACAAGCGGTCGTGGATGGCGCGCAGGGCCGTCACGCCCGTGGCGTCCATGACCGGCACGCGCTTGAGACGCAGCACCACCACGCTGATGCCCTGGTCGACCTTGACGAGCTGGTCGATGAACCGCTCCGCGGCTCCGAAGAAGACGGGCCCGTCGACGCGGTAGGCGACGACGTGCTTGGCGAGGAGCTCCTGCTCCGCCCGCACCTGGGCGTCGTCGTCGTGTCCCGGCGCGCCGCCCGCCAAGCCGATGGGGTCCACCGTGAACATGCTGCTCATCCTGATGATGAAGAGGATGGCGGCCGCCACCAGCCCGACCTCGATAGCGAGGATGAGGTCGAAGAAGATCGTCACCAACATGGTGAGGATGAGCACGAAGGCGTCCGACTTCGTGCTGCGCATGATCAGCGACGCGGCCTCGCGCTCGACCATGCGCACCGCCACGACCATGAGGATGCCGCCGAGCACCGCCAACGGGATCCTCGACGCCAACGGGGCGAGGAACAGTATGACGACCAACAGCGTGAGGCCGTGGACGATGGAGGCCAACCGCGTTCGCGCTCCCGAGCGCACGTTGACCGCCGTGCGCGCCAGCGCCGCCGTGGAGGGGAGCCCACCGAACAGGCCGGCGGCGATGTTGCCGAGGCCCTGACCGACGAGCTCACGGTCGGGGTCGTGCTTCTCGCCGACGGTCATGCCGTCGGCCACGACGGCGCACAGCAGGCTCTCCAGTGCCGCGAGCACGGCGACGGCGATGGCCGCGCGCGTGAGCTCGACCCAGGCGCCGGAGAGGGCCAGGTCGGGCAGGGCAGGGAGCGGCAACGACCTCGGTATCTCGCCGATGCGAGCAACCTCGGCGAAGGGCGGTGCCAGCGAGATAAGGGTGACGAGCACCAGCGCCGCCATGCTGGCCGGCACGCTCGCCAGGGCCTTGACGCGCCCCCAGGCCAGCATGGCCACTATGGTGAGGAGCGCGAGCGTGGCCGGCAGGAACCCGGGGGTCGCCGCGAACTCCCTGATGGTCGCGACGCTTATGAACACGATGCTCTCGCCCGAGGGTGCCTTGACCCCGAGGACGTTGGGCAGTTGCTGCAGGAAGATGATGACCGCGATGCCGTTCGTGAACCCCGTCACGACGGGCCACGGGATGAAATGCACGTAGCGGCCGATGCCGGCAAGGCCCAGCGCGATCAGGATCAGGCCGGCACCGATGCCCAGCACCGGCAACGCCCCCGGACCGTGGTGCGCGACGATCGGGAGCAGCACCGCCGTCATGGCCCCGGTGGGTCCGGTGACCTGGAAGTTCGAACCTCCGAAGAAGGCGGCCACCACGCCGGCCACGATGGCCGTCACGATGCCCGCTGTGGCGCCCGCGCCGGCCGTGACGCCGAAACCCAGCGCCAGTGGCAGCGCCACGAACGCCACCGTGACCCCCGCCAGGAGGTCCACCCTCACGTGTTTGAGCTTGTAGTCGCGCGCCTGGGGCAAGAACCTTCGCACAGGCGCGAACGGTCCGCCTGCGCGGGTCGTGTCGTGGTGCAACCGTGGTGCTCCCTTCCTGCACAGCCGGCGGCGGCGCCCGGGGACTCCACCGCTCCATCCTCAGATGATGAACCTTCGGTGCGCTCCCGACAAGGCGGCCCCTGCCGCCGCGACGAGGCGAGTCCGAGTGTAGGGTATCCGGGTGGCCACCCCATCTCGCACGGACCTACTGCTGATCGTGCCGCATCCCGACGACGAGGTCTTCGGCTCCGGCGCCCTGCTGGCCCGCACGGCCCGGACGGGCCGCGCCGCCACCCTCACCCTCACCCGCGGCGCCGCGGGCCGTACCCTCGGCCTCGCTACCCGCGCGGGCCTCGCCGCCAAGCGCGAGGCGGAACTCCGCGCCTCCCTGGCCGCGCTAGGGGTACAGGACGTGACCATCCTGGATCACCAGGACTACGTCCCCGACGCGGACCGAGGCCTGCCGCCCCACGCGGGCCTCGTGGCGGCGGATCGGGAGGAGCTGCTCGCCGAGGTCGTCGGCGTCATCGAGCGCACCCGCCCTCGCGCGGTGCTCACCTTCCCGCCCAACGGCGCCAACGGTCACCCCGATCACTGCCTAACGAACGCTCTCGTCGTCGCGGCGGTGGCGGCCGCCGCCGCGCCGCCGGAGCGCCTCTACTACTTCGCCAGCCCGCGCACTTTCGAGGGTCCGCAACGGCCCGGCTTCCTGCCCGAGCCCGAGATGCACTCGCGCTACCTCGCCCCCACCCACGTGGCTCCCGCCGGTGACGAGCTCGTCAACAAGCTCGCCGCGATGGGCTGTCACGAGACGCAGGCTCTGTCGGTGCTCGGCTTCATGCGCGAACAGCCGCGGCGCCTGCTGGAGGAGACGTTCCACCGCGCCATGCCCGAGGTGCCGGCGGGAGCCGGCGTGACCACCGCCCAGCTCCTCTGACGGCGGCAGGGGAGGCCGCTTCCCTCCCCGGCGAGTGTGGCACTCTTCGCGTCCTGCACGCTAAGCCGTGGTAACGTTGCGCATGCTGTTCAGGCGTCAGCGCGCGCCGGACCTGGGCTCGGCCCAGGAGGCGCTAGCCAAGGGGCAGTACGATGTGGCCTTCGCGGTGCTCGAGAGCGCCGTCAAACGGGGGCCGGATCGTGCTCAGAACGCCCATGCCTGGCTGCAGCTCGCTGCCGTCTACGCGCTCTACGGCGACGAGGGCCTCGAGAACGGCCAACCCGCGCTGCGCAACGCCGTCGGGGCCGACCCTAAGCTGGCTTCTCGCCCCCTCTACCGCGCCCTGTTCTGGGAGTTCGCCGCCTACCGGGGCGCTCCGCTGAGCGACGTCAAGCGCGGCCTGCGCGAGGTCCCCGAGCGCGCCACCGCCGACGGTGGGACCGCAGAGTTCGACCCGGTCGCCACCTACCACGCGGCGGCCGCGCTGTTCACGGTCGACGCAGCCAAGAGCGCCGCGCGCCGGCTCAAGGCGCTCGGCGCCGGCTCGCTACCCGCCTACCTCGAGTGGCGTCGCTGGTCGCTCCTCGGGCAGTGCGCCGAGGTGCTGGGCGAGTGGGAGGAGGCGGCCGCCGCCTTCACCCTGTCCGTCCAGCAGGCGCCCGAGCTCGAGAAGGGCGCGGAGCGGCTGAGCCTGGCCGGAGCGCTCGTCGAGCTGTTCCGGACCGAGGAGGCTCTCGAGCACCTCGCGGCCACCGACGACGTCGCCCTGCAGGCGCAGGAGCGCGCCGTCCACCGCTACCTCCTCGGGCGCGCCCACCTCGACCTCGACAACCCCAACCTCGCGCTCCAGTACCTCCGCGAGGCCGCACTCCTCGACGAGGAGCAGGGCGGACCCACCTACAGCGTCGCCTTCGCCACCGCTCAGGCGCTGACGGCGGCCGGGCGGTCCGATGAGGCGGTCGTGGCCTTCGCCAGCGCCCTCGAGACCGTCCCGGCGGAGCACCGTGCATTCACCCAGCACGAGGCCGCCTACGCTCTCATCGAGTGCGACCGACTCGGCGAGGCCGAGACCCTCCTCGGCGAGGTCGTCACCGACCCCTCGTACTCGCACCGTGGGGACGCGCTCGCCGACCTCGCCGACGTGCGCCTGAGGCGCGGCGAGCTGGACGCGGCGGAGGCCCTCGCGCGCGAGGCGCTCGAGCTCGGAGCCACCGGTCCGGCCTGCATAACGCTCGGCAGCGTCGCGTTCGAGTACTACCGCCTCGACGAGGCGGCTGCCTGGTACGAGCAGGCGCTGAGCGCCAGCCAGACGGGCGACCCGTTCTGGGTCGCCGCGCAACAGATGCTGGCCGACGTGTACTCGCAGATGGGCGACCAGTACGCCTCGCGTGTCCTGCTGCACGCGCGGGCCGCGCTCGAGCACACGGAGACGGGCAGCGACTGGTACCTGCCGCTCAAGCAGTACGTCGAGTGCGCCAGGGACCGACTCGGCGGCCACGAACGCATCCTCAACTGACCCCGGCCGGAGGCGAGTGACGCTTGGACGGCCTGCTGATCGCCGAGCAACTCCGCGCGCTCGCGCCGCTCATCCCCGCCGAGCGCCTCGCCTGGCGCTTCCCCGACGACAGGACGGCGGTGTTGCCCTTGGCCGCGGGCGGCGCACTGTGGCTCGGCAGTCGCCCTCCCCACCCGTACCTGAGCTTCAGGCCCGACTTCCCGCCGCCCGGTCGGCCCCTCACCCCCTTCCAGCAGCAGCTGGCGGCGCGGGCGGCCGGCCCGCTTGAGAGCGTCAGGCAGTCGGCGCTCGACCGGGTCGTGCGGCTCGAGTTCGGACCCGCCCCGGGGTTCGTCCCCACGCCCGGCGTTACCCTCGTCGCCGAGCTGACGGGCCGCAACGCCAACCTGCTGCTCCTCGAGGGCACTTCTGTGGTCGGCGTGGAGCGCCAGGTCCTGGCCGACCGCAACCGCTACCGCGAGCTCAGGGTGGGCGTCGCCTACCGCCCCCCGCCGCCGTACCAGAAGGTGGATCCGCTCGCGGCGGGGCCGGACGAGCTGGGCGCCGCCTTGGCGAGCGTGAGCGTAGAGCGCATCGGCAGGACCGTCGACGGGGTGGGCCCCGAGCTGGCGGCCGCCCTGCGGGCGGGACTGCTCGCCAGGGGCGTCGGGTCGAGCGCCGTCCTCGAGGGTGGGGCCCTCGCGGCAGCCGTCGCCGAGCTTGGTGAGCTGGCGGCCCGGCCGACCGACTACCTCAGGCGCTGGGGCGGTGCGCCAGGACCCCTCGAGGTGGCGCGGGACGAGCGCCTGGCACGCCGGCGCGAACGGCTCGGCAGCCTGCTCGGGAAGGAGCTAGACCTGGCGCGCCGCCGCCGGGAGGACGCGGCGGACGCGCTCGCGGCCGGCGGGGCCGCGACGACCCTACGGGCCGAGGCCGACCTCCTGCTCGCGCGGGCCGACGAGGTGCCCGCCGGCGCCGAACGGGTGACGCTCGCGGGCTGGGCCGGCGAGCCCGTGGAGCTGGCGCTCGACCCGCGCAAGACCGCCGCGGCGAACGCTCAGGCGCGTTACGACCAAGCGCGGCGGCGTCAGGCGAGGGCGGAGCGGGCAGCGCGGTTGGGGCCGGAACTGGACGAGGCGGTGGCGGGGGCCGAGGCGGCTCTCGCGGAGCTGCCGGACCTCTCCGACGCCGAGGTGGCGGAGCGCCTCGCCGTGCGGGAACGCGAGACGAAGCGTGGACTCCAGCGGGCGCGGGCGCCGGGCATACGCTTCACGGGTCCGCACGGGCTCGAGGTGGTGGTCGGACGCAACGCGCGCGACAACGACGCGGTCACCTTCGGGGTCGCCAAGAGCCGAGACCTGTGGCTCCACGCACAGGGTTACCGCGGTTCGCACGTGATCGTGCGCTCCGGTGGGCGCGAGGTGCCGTGGGAGACGGTGCTGTTCGCCGCGCGCCTGGCCGCGGGCCACTCGGAGGCGCGGCGCGAAGCGCGGGTGGCCGTCGACTACACGGAGCGCAAGAACGTCTGGCGCCATAGGGGCGGCGCCCCCGGTGCCGTCGACTTCGCTCACCACAAGACCGTGGTGGTGGCCCCCGCGCGCGGCGACGAGGCGGCGGGGGAGGGCGAGGACCTACCGGAGCGCTGACGGCCAGGCCTCAGGCGGCCCGCCGCTCCGGCCCGGCCTCAGCCTGCCCGACCGGCCGACCCGAACGTGTGCATCCGCTCGGCGACCACGCGCCTCATCTCGTCGCGGGCAGGACCCAGGATCTTGCGGGGGTCGAACTCGCCCGGCTTGTCGCGGAGCACCTCGCGCACGCGCGTCGTGAAGGCGAGCCGCAGGTCCGTGTCGGTGTTTATCTTGGCGATCCCCTCGCCTACCGCCTGGCGCACGTCGTCCTCGTGGATCCCGGCCGCGTCGCCCATGGTGCCGCCTGCCTCCCTGAAGCGCGCCACGAGTTCCTGCGGCACGCCAGACGCGCCGTGCATCACGAGCGGCTGTGGCACGAGCGCGGCGATGGCCTTGATGCGGGCGTGGTCGATGAACGGTCGCCCCTTGCCCTTGTAGGCGCCGTGCGACGTGCCGATGGCCACGGCGAGGTAGTCGGCGCCGCTCTCCTCCATGAAGCGCAGTGCCTCGTCCGGGTGGGTGAGCGTGGCGTCCTCGGCGCTGACGTTGACGTGCTCCTCGATGCCGCCGAGGCGCCCGATCTCCGCTTCCACCGTGACCCCGACCGCGTGGGCCGCCTCGACCACGCGGCGCGTCTCGGCGACGTTGGCGGCCTCGTCCTCGTGCGACATGTCGATCATGACGGACGTGAACCCGAGCCGGATCGCCCTGAGACACGACGCGTAGCTCGAGCCGTGGTCCAGGTGGATGGCCACCGGGACGCGGGCTTGCGAGCCCAGGTACTTGACGATCTCCACCAGCGGTGGCCCAGCGAACTTGAGGGCGCCCTCCGACAGCGCGACGATGACGGGGCTGCTCTGCTCCTCGGCGGCCTCGACGATCGCCTGCGTTATCTCGAGGTCGTTGGTGTTGAAGGCGCCCACGCCGTACCCCCCGGCGCGAGCCGCCGCGAGGATCTCCAGACCCGTGACTAATCCCATGCGGCGATTATACGTTCAGGGCCGCTTACCGTCCCCCTTGGGGCGGGCGGCGGGCGGCTTCGGCGGGTGGGTGGAGCGGCCGCTGACGAAGCCGCCCGCCACCGCCAAGGCAAGGGCGACGAGGAGCGTGATCGGCTCCTCGCGCCTGAACAGCACGAGGGCAAGCAGGAGCAGCACGGCCGAACCCGTGCGGCCGAGGAAGGCCCGCCGCTCCGGGATCAGCTTCGTCGGGTCGAAGGTGAGCACGTGCACGGCGACGTAGGTGACGAGGATCACCACGAAGTAGACCCAGACGGGTACGGCAGCGAGGAACTCCATCACGCCTCCTCGAGCAGCGAAAGCGCGCGCTCGGCCGCGGTACAGACGTTGGTCACGGCAGTCTTGACGTCCCAGAGCGCCTTGTCCCGCACGCCGACGACGTTGCTCACGCCCCGGAGCTGGATCAGTGGGACCCCGAACCCGACCGCCACCTGCGCCACGGCCGCCCCCTCCATGGACTCCACTACCACGCCGTGCCGCCGCGCCAGCCACTCCGCCTGACCCGGGTCGGCCGTCACGGCCTCGCTCGTGCCGAACGGCACCGCCTTGACGCCGAGCTGTCGCGCCACGCGGCTCACGAAGCGTTGGTCGAACCACACGCGGTTGTAGCTGGGCGGGTCCGTGCTCAGGAGCGGGAAGCCGACCGCGTCCAGGCCCTCCCAGCCGGGGCCGTGGCCGACGCCACTATCCACCTGCGTCTCGCTGCTCGCGAGGGCCACGTCGCCCACCTCCAGCCCGGAACCGGGGTACGCGCCGCCGATCCCCACCAGGACGACGCAGCGCGGCTCCAGGTCGTGGAGTGCCAGGGCCGTGGCGGCGGCGGCGTTAGCCTTGCCGACCCCGGTGGCGACGAGCACGACGCTCAGTTCGCCCCGGCGGCCCGCGCGCCGCTCCCACCACTTGACGGGCCGCCCCGCGGCCCCGGCCGCCACCGGAGCCACGGCGGTGAGGCCCGCTTCCAGCGGCGCCACCTCACCCTGCGTGGCGCTGACGATCAGGACGGGTCCGGACACCGGCGCGGGGCTCAGGCCGCTACCGGCGGCATGTCTAGGAGCGCCCGCACGTAAGCGGCGGCGTCGTAGGGCTGGAGGTCATCCTGCGCCTCGCCCACTCCGATGAACTTGATGGGGATGCCGAGCTCGCGCGTGATGGGGAGGAGGATCCCGCCCTTCGCCGTCCCGTCGAGCTTGGTGACGATGACCCCAGTCAGCGTGACCGCCTCGTGGAAGCGGCGGGCCTGCTCGAGGCCGTTCTGGCCCGTCACCGCGTCGAGCACTAGCCAGGTGTCGCGCGGCTCCCGCTCGTCAGCCTTGGCGATCACCCTCTTGACCTTCTTCAGCTCCTCCATCAGGTTGTGCTTCGTGTGGAGCCGTCCGGCCGTGTCGACGAGGAGGAGGTCCGTGCCGCGCGCCTTGCGCTGCTGCGCAGCGTCGAACGCGACCGAGCCCGGGTCGCCACCGTCCGGCCCGGTGACCGTCGGGATGCCGAGCCGCTCGCCCCACACGGCCAGCTGCGCGCTGCCGGCCGCCCTGAACGTGTCGCCGGCCGCGAACATGACGCTGCGCCCGTGCGTCCTGTAGTAGTTGCCTAGCTTGGCGATCGTGGTCGTCTTGCCGACCCCGTTGACGCCTACGACCATGACGACCTTGCCGGCCGGCTCCACCACGTTCCTCGCGACGTCAAGCGAGAAGCCCACCCGGCGTAGCTTCTGCCGGAGCCGGTCCGGCTCGAGCTGGTCGAGCAGCGCCTTCTCGAGGGCCTCCCGGAAGGGAGTGCCCCGCTCGCGTTCGCTCCGGGCCTCCGCCACCACCTGCGCGGCGAGCTTGCCCCCGACGTCGGCGCCGATGAGCGCCAACTCGAGGTCCTCCCAGTCCATCTCCCACGCCGCGCCGCGCCCGCCGAACGTGGCGGTCCGCGTCCTCCCCAGCCCCTCGCGCAGCCGATCGAACCAGCTCACCTGGAGCCGTCCTTCGCCTCGTGCGCGGGGGCCGGCGCGGCGCCGACGCTCTTCACGCGGCGCGTGCGGGCGGCCTCGGCCGCGGCCTTCCGGGCCTTCTCCTCCTCGAGCAGCCGCGCAGGGTCATCGTCGGGCAGGCCGGCGTCGATGAACGTGAGGGCCTCGCCGATGCGCCTGAGCGCCTCGCGCTTGCCGAGGATGACGATCAGGTCGGTCACGCCGGGGGCGTTGGTGGTGCCGGTCAGGGCCGCCCGGAGGGGCATCAGGACCTTGCCCATCGGCACGCTCTGCGCCTGCACGTAGTCGCGCAGCATGTCGTCCACGCCGTCGAAATCGAAGAACTCGAGCATCGACAGCTCGCGCTCCACGTCCTGCAGGTACTTCTGCCCGGCGGCCAGCTGCTTGCGCGCGCTCTCGTCGTAGCGCAGCGTGGTGGCGAAGAAGTAGCCGGCCTGGTCCACGATCTCGGTCAGCGTCTCCGCGCGGGGCCTCAGGACGTCGACCACGTCGAGGAGGAAGTCCTCGTCGTCCGTGACGTACCCCTCGGCCTCGAGCAGCGGCGTGACGCGCCGCGTCACCTCCTCCAGCGGCAGCAGGTCACGGAGGTACTTGGCGTTCACGTTGCGCAGCTTCTTGAGGTCGAAGACGGGACCGCCGAGCGAGACGCGGTCGATGTCGAACTCCTGGATCATGTCGGGGACACTGAAGAACTCGCGACCGTCGGGCATGCTCCACCCCATGTTGGCGAGGAAGTTGAGGAGCGCCTCCGGCAGGTAACCCTGCTGGCGGTAGGAGTCCACGGACGTGTCGAGCTTGCGCTTGCTCACCTTGCTGCGGTCCGGGTTGCGCAGCAGCGGCATGTGGATGAACTCGGGGAGGTCCCACCCGAAGGCGCGGTAGAGGAGCACGTGCACGGGCGTGCTCGTGATCCACTCCTCGGCGCGGATCACGTGGGTGACGGCCATCAGGTGGTCGTCGACCACGTTCGCGAGGTGATAGGTGGGGTAGCCGTCGCTCTTGAGGATGACCGGGTCGCGGATCTCGGAGTTCGGGATCGTGACCTCGCCCCGCAGGCGGTCGACGAAGGTCGTGGCCCCCACGTCGGGCGTGACGAGCCTGACCACGTTCGGCTCCCCGGCTGCGTGGCGGCGCTCCTGCTCGGCACCGGGTAGCCCCCGACCGCGCCCGTCGTAACCGAGCGGCTGCCCGCGGCGCTTCTGCTCGGCGCGCATGTCGTCGAGTTCCTCCGTCGTCTCGAAGGCCCGGTAGGCGCTGCCGTCCGCCAGCAGGCGAGCCACGTGCTCCTCGTACACGCTGAGCCGCTCGCTCTGCCGGTAGGGGCCGTTGGGGCCGCCCTTGATGGGACCCTCGTCGGGTTCGATCCCGAGCCACGCGAACATCTCGAGTATGCGCGCCTCCGCCCCGGCCTGGTAGCGCTGACGATCCGTGTCTTCCAACCTGAAGACGAAACGCCCGCCGTGCTTGCGGGCGAAGGCGTAGTTGAACAGCCCGATGTAGGCGGTGCCGACGTGCGGGTCCCCTGTCGGCGAGGGGGCGATCCGGGTGACGACTGCCATGGAGGCGCCTCCTATGCGGGCATCATAGCGCGGCCCCAAGCGCTGGAAACGTCGCCCTCCACGTCCCCAGCGCGCTTTTCACGCGGCGGGCCGCGGCCTTGCGCGGCGCCTCACCGTGCCAGCGCCAGGTAGATGAGCGTGAAGGCCGAGAGGGCCCAGAGGTACGGCGAGAAGAGCCTGAAGCGGCCGCGGCGCAACACCGCGAAGACGGAACCGAGCGCCACGTAGCCGACGACGAACGAGGTGACCACCATGGCCACCAGCGGCAGGAGCTCCACGTCGGCACCTACCACGTCGCGAGCGCCGAGCACCGCCACGCCGAACGACACCACCAGGTAGAGGAGGAAGGAGAGGCGCGGCGCCAGGTCCTTGTCGACCCCGCGCCAGAGGAGCGCGGAGATGGTCGAGCCGCTGCGCGATATGCCCGGCAGGACGGCGAGGCCCTGCACGACCCCGGCGATCACGGCGTCGCGGAACGTGATCCGCGTCACCTCGTGCTTGGCGCCCTGACGCGGAGCGAACCACAGCACGAACCCCGTGACGGCCAGCGCGATGGCCACCGGCAGCGGCGCGTTGAACCGCTCGAACACGGGTTTGAAGAGGAGCGCCATCACGGCCGTCGGCACGGAACCGGCCAGGACCAGCAGCGCCAGGCGCCAGCCGGGCTGACGGCGTGCCTCCGCGGAGCCCAGGCCGCGGAAGAAGCCACCGAGGGCAAGCGCGACGTCGCGCCGGAGGTAGACGAGCACCGCCAGGAGCGTGCCCGTGTTGGTGGCGATGTCGACCCACAGGTCGAGGGAGTCACCCCAACCGAGGAAGTAGTGGGCCAGCACCAGGTGGCCGGAGCTCGAGACGGGCAGGAACTCCGTGAGGCCCTGGACTATCCCCAGCACCACGGCTTGGATGATGCTCACCTGACGGACCTCCTATGCGCTCCGCGGGTCACACGGCCCGCGGCTCCCACATAACGCGAACGAGGCGCCACGGATGGCGCCTCGCGGCTTGACGATCTCGCCTGGCCCACCGGCGCTCGGCGGGGCAGGGCGCGGTTCAACGCTTGCTGTACTGGGGTGCCCGCCTGGCCTTCTTGAGGCCGTAGAGCTTGCGCTCGACGATGCGCGCGTCGCGCGTCAGGTGGCCCTTGTCCTTCAGGACGGGACGGTAGTTCGGGTCGACCTTGAGCAGCGCGCGAGCGACGCCCAGCTTGATGGCGTCGGCCTGGCCGCTGGGGCCGCCACCCTTGACCGTGATGTAGGCGTCGTAGCGACCGGCGGTGTTCGTGTCCTTGAGGGGCTCGAGCGCCTGCACCCCGGCGAGGATGCCGCGGAAGTACTCCTGGAACTCGCGCCCGTTGACGGAGATGCGGCCGCTGCCTGGGCGGAGGAACACGCGAGCGACGGCCTCCTTGCGGCGGCCCGTACCGTAGAACTGTTCCATCAAGCCAACTCCATCCTCTTCGGCTGCTGAGCCTGGTGCGGGTGCGCCTCGCCGGCGTACACCTTGAGACGGCGGATCAGGCGGCGCCCCATGCGCGTCTTGGGCAGCATGCCCCAGACGGCGTGCTCGAGCACGCGAACGGGGTGCTTGTCGAGCATCTCCCGCGCCGTCGTCTCCTTGAGGCCGCCCTGGTAACCCGTGTAGCGGCGGTAGACCTTCTGGTCGAGCTTGCGGCCCGTGAACTGGACCTTGTCGGCGTTGATGACGATCACGAAATCGCCGCCGGGCTGGTTGGGGGTGTACGTGGGCTTGTGCTTGCCCTTCAACACCGAGGCGATCTGGGTGGCGAGCCGCCCCACACGCTGGCCGGCTGCGTCGATGACGACCCAGTCGTTCGTCGGCTCGGTTGGGAAGTACGTCTTCACGGTGGTCACGTCCTTGCGGTTGCTTTGCGGAGAACGGCTTTGCCTGACTGCGATGAGCGGCAAAACTCGAAGCCAAAGGGCATGCTAGCACGCGCCGCGGCGGCGTGTACAGTGCGCGCGCAGTCCGGCGGGGGCGCCCCCGCCGTCGCCCGGCGGCCGGAGCCGCGGCCACGAACCGCCCCGCCGGCCGCTCGGCTAATATGACGGCACTGTTACCAGGGTGTGTCGGGGCGCCGGCCGGGCCGGGCGCTCCCGCCTGCGCGCGCCGCGCCCCGCCGCTCCCGCTTAGGGGTCCTCACTTGAGAACGCTTGGTCGCGTGGTATCCGTCCTGCTCGTCTTAGTGGTCGTCCTGCTCGTCGCGGGCTTCCTCTACCTGAGGTCGTCCCTCCCGCGAGTGAAGGGTGACGTGACGGTCTCGGGTGTCACGAGCACCGTCGAGATCGTGCGGGACGCCGACGGCATCCCGCACATCTACGCCGCCAGCCACGCCGACGCCGTGTTCGGGCTCGGCTTCGTCCACGCACAGGATCGGCTCTGGCAGATGGAGTTCCAGCGCCGCGTGGGGAGCGGCCGGCTGTCCGAGGTCATCGGCTCCGCCACCCTGTCGACGGATCGCTTCATCCGCACCCTGGGCGTGCGCCAGGCCGCCGAGAGCGGGCTGGCAGCCCTGTCTCCGGAGGCCCGATCCCTGCTCGACGCCTACGTCGCCGGCATCAACGCCTACCTGGCGCAGCGCAAGGGCGCGCTTCCCGCCGAGTTCCTCCTCTTGGGCTTCGAGCCCGCCCCGTTCGAGGCCGTCGACGTGCTCGTGTGGGCGAAGATGATGGCCTGGGACCTGGGCGACAACTGGGGTGACGAGCTCCTGAGGGCGCAGCTCGCCAAGCAGCTCGGCGCGACCGACTTGGCCGCCATGGTGTCGACGCTGTGGCCGGGCTTCGACGACTCGGGGACCGTCGTCGTGCCGGCCGGCCTCGCGGACGACCTGTCGGGTCTCGACCTCTCCGGCCTGCTCGAGCTGGCCGGAGCGCCCAAGCCCGACGGCTACGGCTCCAACAACTGGGTACTGGCGGGCTCCGCCACGGCGTCGGGCAAGCCGATCCTCGCCAACGACCCGCACCTCGGGCTGCAGGCACCGTCGCTCTGGTACTTCGCTCACCTGGTCGCGCCCGGAGTGGACGTCATCGGCGCGTCGCTCCCCGGCACGCCGGCGGTGCTGCTCGGCCGCACCGACCATCACGCCTGGGGGTTCACGAACACGGGCACGGACGTGCAGGACCTGTTCCTGGAACGGGTCGACCCGGCGGACCCCGGGCGCTACCTGACCCCGGACGGCTCGGAGGCGTTCACCGTCAGGCAGGAGGTCATCAAGGTCAAGGGGCAAGCCGACGAGGTCCTGCAGGTGCGAGCCACCCGCCACGGGCCCGTCATCTCGGACGTGGACGCCCGCTCCGGCGAGGTCGCCGCCGGGCCGCTCGGCGGCCAGGACGTGGTGCTGGCGTTCTCCTGGACGGCCCTGGCTCCGGGCGACCGCACAATCGAGTCGGTGCTCGGCATGAACACCGCGAGGAGCTGGGAGGAGTTCGAGGACGCGCTCCGGCTGTTCGTAGCGCCCATGCAGAACATCGTCTACGCCGACGTGGACGGCGTCGTCGCCTACTACTCGCCCGCTACCGTGCCCATCCGCGCCTCTGGCACCGGCGCGGTCCCGTCGCGCGGCTGGACGGGCGAGGGGGATTGGGTGGGCGAGGTGCCCTTCGAGGAGCTCCCGCACGTCGTGCAGCCCGCCGACGGCCGCATCGTGACGGCCAACCAGCGCGTCGTGCCGGACGACTACCCCTACTACCTCACGTCGGACTGGAGCTCGCCCTACCGGGCCGAACGCATAGAGGCGCTACTCGACGCGCAGCCGCGAGCCACGGTCGACTACTCGGTGGCCACCCAGCTCGACGCCGTCTCGCTCATGGCGCGCGAGTTCGCGCCCCTGGCGCTGGCCGCCCCCGCCCGCTCGGCCGGCGCGGAGAAGCTGCAGGCCCTCCTCGTGGGCTTCGACGGCACCATGGACGCCGCCTCGGCCGCGCCGCTCGCCTTCGCCGCCTGGTACAGGCAGTTCGCGTACTCGCTGTACGCGGACGACCTCGGACCGGTCGCCAAGAGCTTCTTCGGGCTCAGGCCCGAGCTCACGAGCGCCATCCTCGCCGGAGAGCCGGACTGGTGCGACGACACGCGGACGGCGGGGATAGAGACGTGCGAGCAGATGGCGTCCCTGGCGCTGGACGCGGCCTGGACCGAGCTCGTGGCCGCGTTCGGCGACGACACGACGAAGTGGAGCTGGGGCAAGGCGCACCAGGCAACGTACGAGCACGCCGTCCTCGGCGCCACCCCGCTGGCCCGGTTCGCCAACCTGAGCATCGGCAACGGCGGGGACGGTTTCACCGTGGACGCCGCCGGCTACGGCCTGGAGTTCGGCTCGTTCGACCAGACGCACGGGCCCGGCTACCGCGCCGTCTACGACCTCGCCGGCGGGGGCGGCTGGTTCATCCACGGCACCGGCCAGTCGGGCAACCTGCTCTCAGGCCGTTACCGCGACTACCTCGAGAGATGGCAGAGGGGCGAGATGATCCCCATGCGGACCAGCCGCGCCGACGCCGAGCGGGGCGGCCTCGGCACCCTCCGGCTGTTGCCTCGGTGAGCGCGCGCCCGGGGGCTCACGCCCGCCTGCGGCTCGAGCCGTGGGCGGTCACCCACGGCGGCTCCTGGCAGGACGACGGGCCGGAGGGCCCGGACGACGCTCAGACAGACACCCTGTCCCGCGAGGCTGTCGGGCTCGAACTGCCCGTGGAGGAGTGGCGCGGTCTGGCGCCCACCGCGCCCGCCGCCGTGACGGAAGTGTGGTTCCTGGACGGCGTCAGGCGCGTCGAGGCCCGAGCGATGCTGGAGGTGGCCGACCTGCAGCGCCACGCGGCGATCGGCAGTTGCGCCGTTGGCGCCGTGGTCTGTGCGCCCGACGCGGGCGCCCCCGCCGCCATCGGCGCGGGGCCGATCACGGAGCGCTGGTGCGTGATCGCCGCGGACGCCGCCCACGCCGCCGACCTTCCCGACCTCGAGGTCGGTGCGGGCGAGACGGGCGCGGTCTTGTACCGCGTGGCCACCTGCCCGGGCGACGACCATCAGGCACCCACCCTGGAGCTGCAGCGGCGCATGCGGGCCGCCGAGGCGCGCCTCGTCAGCGACCTGCTCGAGCGCCTGCCGCGTGAGGGCCGCTCCGAGCCGGCCGGCGCGCCGCTGCTCCTATGCGACGGGCCGCGCCCCTACGTCGGCCCGGACCCCCGCCTCGTGGGCTACATCAAGAGCGTGCAACAGCAGCGCCTGCCGGCGCCCGCGTTCCGCGTCGTCAGGTCCCTCGAGGCGGGCGAGCGCTCGCCCGTCTACGTGGTCGGCAGCGGCCCTCACGCGCGCTTCGAGTGGTACCTGCGCCTCCGCGACCCGCGCCCGTGGCTGCACTCCCTCGCGGGCAGCGTGCGCCTCCAATCTCACGCGGGCGAGAGGCCGACTGAACTGCTGGCGACGGCGCGGGCGCTGGCGGACTGGAGCGCCGCCAACCTGCCCCGCTTCGCCACGCGCGCGCACCAGGACCCGCGCGCGCCGCAACAGCTCCTGCCCGTAAGGGCGCTCGAGGAGCGGCTCAGGCGCGGGCTCGGGAGCGCGCAACTGCTGAGGCGACGCCTCGAGGTGGCACTGGCCACCGGGGGCGAGGCGTGAGCGCGGCGGAGACGCCACTGGGCCGCGTCCTCGGCACCGAGGACGCCACCCCGGTGGCGTTCTGGTTCCTCGTCGGCACCGGGCGCAAGGTGAGGCTCGACGACGTGGTCACCGTGCGAACTCCCGACCCAACGGACCATGGGCGCGAGGTCGCCTTCTACGGGGTCGTCGACCAGGTGCGGCGCCGCCACGAGGGCCTCCAGTTCGAGGGCGACACGAACCTGGTGGCCGACGGGCTCATGCCGGCCGACGAGAGCTACGCGGCTCACGTGCTCGTGACGCGGCTCGAGCCGGAGGAGTTCCTCCCGCCCGCCCCGGGCGACGCCGTCTGGGAGGCCAGGGACGAGGCCTTGGAGAAGGCCCTGTACGTGGACGGCATGACGGCGCGCCTCGGGGCCGGGCTGCTGCGCAGCGGCGACCCCGCTTACCTCAACCTCGACTTCGTCGACGGCACCCGGGGCGCTCACGTCAACATCTCGGGCATCTCGGGCGTGGCCACCAAGACGAGCTACGCGCTGTTCCTCCTCTACTCCCTCTTCCACGACCGGGCCGGGCGCGGCGGGTCGCCGCTGCTCACCGACCCGGCGTCGGCGCGAGCGCTCGTGTTCAACGTGAAGGGCGAGGACCTGCTCTTCATCGACGAACCCAACAGGCGGCTCCGGGAGGAGGAGGCAGCGTGGATGAGTCGCAACGGGGCGGCGGCCGACCGTTACGCCACCCTGAGGTTGCCTGCCGGGCCCTTCGCGAGCTGCGCCCTGTACGCGCCGCCACGAGACACACCGGGGGACCGCCTCGTGGCTGACGTCCAGGGGCGCGAGGGCGTCACGCCGTACGTGTGGACGGTCTTCGAGTTCTGCTTGGGGCGGATGCTAGGGTTCGCGTTCGCCGACGTGGGCAGCATGTCGCAGCTCGAGTTCCTGTTGCAGCACGTCGAGGAGCGCCTCCACCAGTTGGCGCGCCGCCAGCAGGGTGGCGCGCGCGGCGCCTTCCCCGGCGCCGCCTTGGTCGTCGACGACTACGTTCCCGCGCCCGAGGAGCCCGCGCGGAAGGGCTCTGCCCCTGGGGCGGCCGGTCGGCTCGGGGAAGAGGACGGACTGTCGTGGGGCGACCTCGTCGCCGCTGCCGCCGGCCACCGCCTGGAGACCTTCGGCGAGCTGGTCGACTACCTTCAGTACAAGCTCCTCGACCAGGAGTTGGACGCCGTCGACCCCGACAGGAGCGCGGAGCGAGGCGGCGACCCCGCCTGGACGGCGAGGCAGAACCGCGGCACGCGCGAGGCGTTCGTCAGGCGACTGCGGGGCGCCCAGAAGCACCTCGCGCGCCTGGTGCGGGGCGACCTGAGCGCGCGCGCGGCGGAGGCGGCGCGCCTCGACGTGCTGGGGTCGCAGCGCCAGGTCCACGTGGTCGACATCCACCAGCTGGCGCCGCTGGCGCAGATGTTCGTTGTGGGCGTCACGCTGCGCGGGCTCTTCGAGGCCAAGGAGCGCGGCCACCGCGGCAAGCTCTTCGTCGTGCTCGACGAGCTGAACAAGTACGCGCCCGCCGAGGGCGCGAGCCCGATCAAGGACGTGCTGCTGGACATAGCCGAGCGGGGGCGCAGCCTCGGCGTGATCCTCATCGGCGCGCAACAGACTGCCAGCGAGGTCGAGCGCCGCGTGGTCGGCAACGCCGCCGTGCGGGTCGCCGGGCGGCTCGATGCGGCCGAATCCGAACGACCCGAGTACCGCTACATGCCCGCCTCGACGCGTTCGCGCACGACCATCCTCGCCCCGGGCACGATGGTGCTCCACCAGCCCGACGTGCCGACGCCCGTGCTGATCACATTCCCGTTCCCCGCCTGGGCCACCCGCGCAGACGAACGTGACAGGAACGTGACCGACGAGGAGGCGGACGGCCTGCTGCTGTGAGCGCGCGGGCCGTCCCGGCCACGTGACGGGCCCCCGGCCTCCCGTAGACTTGCCGACATGAAGCTGCTTCACACCGCCGACTGGCACGCCGGCCGGAGCCTGCACGGCGTGGACCGGACCCCGGAGGTGCGCGAGGCGCTCCAGGAGGTCGCAGAGACCGCCAAGCTCGAGGCGGTCGACCTCGTGCTCGTCGCGGGCGACCTGTACGACAACCGCAACCCGAGCGCCGCAGCCGAGGACGCCGTCTACGAGTTCTTCCTGGACGTCTCCCGCGCCGGCATCGCCAGCGTGGTGATAGCGGGCAACCACGATTCGCCCCAGAGGCTCGACGCCGCCCGCCGCCTGTTGGGCCTGGCGGGCGTCCACGTGATCGGCGGGTTCAGGCCTGCCGGCCAGGGCGGGGCGTTCGACCTGACGCTCAAGGGTGAGACCGCCCGGGTGGCCGCGCTCCCGTTCCTGTCGGAGCGCCGCATGCTCGCGGCCGGCGACCTCATCGCCAAGACCCCCGGTGAGCAGGTGGACCAGTACCGCGGGGTCATGCGCAAGCTCGTCGACAACCTCACGGGTGGGATGGTACCCGGCGGCCTGAACCTGCTCCTCATGCACACCACGTTCGAGGGCGCCACCCTCGCCAACTCCGAGTACGTCTTCCACAGCACGAACTCCTACACGGTGCCCGCCTCGGTCGTCCCCGACGTGGTCTCGTACGCGGCCCTCGGCCACATCCACAAGCCCCAGGGGGTAGAGGGGCTGGCGGAGAACAAGGCGCGTTACCCCGGCAGCCTCCTGCAGCTCGATTTCGGGGAGGCGGGCGACAGCCGCGGCGTGGTGATCGCCGAGCTGGCCCCTGGGCGCCCGACGGAGTTCCGCGTGCACGAGCTGGGCTCCGGCAAGCGCCTGGCGCGCGTGGTCGTGTCCGAAGACGAGCTCGACAGGCGGGTGCTCGACCTGGCGACGTTCCCGGGCTGGCTCAAGCTCGTCGTGCGGCTGGAGCGCCCCCGCCCCGGCCTCAAGGAGCGCCTGCAGCGGGACCTGCCCAACCTGCTGGTCGTCGAGCAGCGCCTCCCGGGCGAGGACGTCGGCGACGAGGCGCCACTGGACCTCTCGGCGCTCTCGCTCGCCGACAGCTACCGCGACTACCTCGAGGAGCGGGGCGTTGCCGGGCGCGACGAGCTCGTCGCCCTCTTCGGCGCGCTCGAGGACGAGGTCGGCGCGTGACGCCGCTGGAGCTGCAGCTCGAGGGCTTCACCTGTTACAGGCAGCTCGCCAAGGTGAGATGGAGCGGGGCGGAGGCGGAGCTGTTCGCAGTCACGGGCCCGACCGGCGCTGGCAAGTCCACGCTGCTCGACGCCATCACCTACGCGCTCTACGGGCAGACGCCTCGCCTGGGTGGCAGGGGCCTCGAGGCGCTGCTCACCCCGGGAGCGTCCGCCATGCACGTGCAGCTCACCTTCCGGGCGGCCCGCGGCGTCTACCGCGTCACCCGCGCAGCGCAGCGCCGCCCGGGCGGCGTGACCACGGAGGTGCGGATCGAGCGCACCGAACAGGGCGACCCCGGCTGGCGCCAACTGCCGGAGAGCGAGCGCGTGCGCGACGCCAACCGTGCCATCGAGGAGATCGTCGGCCTCGACTACGCGGGCTTCACGCGTGCGGTGCTGCTACCGCAGGGCGCCTTCGACGAGTTCCTCCGGGGTGACGCCGGCGAGCGCCGCCGTCTCCTCGCCCTCCTGCTGGGCCTCGACCGCGTGGAGCGCGTGCGCGAGCTGGCCTCCCGGCTGGCGCGCGACGCGGAGGCCACCGCCAACGGTCTGGAGCGCCGGCTCGAGGAGGACTACGCCGAGGTCACGCAGGACGCCCTCCGGACGCTGAGCGACAGGCGCGACGAGCTCACGACCGAGGCCGCGGCGCTGGCGGCTGCGGCGGAGTCCTGCGAGGCCCTGCTGACGGTCGCCCGGGAGCACGCCCGCCTGGAGGCCGTGCTCGCCGGCCTGGCCGGGCGGCGAGAGGCGCTCGCGGTGGCGGCGCCACGCGTCGCGGCCGCGCGGGGCGAGCTGGACGCGGGCCGGCGGGCGTTGG
>CAYNNL010000007.1:0-49008 GCA_964398765.1 uncultured bacterium
CCGAGGTGGCGATGCCCTCGGTGAACTGCTTCTGGGTGAAGAAGTACACCACCAGGACGGGGATGACCGTGATGACCGTCCCGGCCATCAGGAGTTGCGTCTCCGGGCCCGCTTCCGAGATGAACGTGTAGAGCCCGACGCCAAGCGGGCGCCACTTGGGGGTTGTGGTGACGAGCAGCGGCCACAGGAACTCGTTCCAGCTCGCGACGAACGACAGGAGCGTGGCCGTCATGATCACCGGCTTGGACATCGGCACCACCACCGACGTCAGGAACCGGAGGTGGCCGGCACCGTCCATTCGCGCCGCGTCGTAGAGCTCGCCGGGGATCCCGACGAAGAACTGGCGGAACAGGAAGATGATGAACGCCGTGGCCATGAAGGGGACGGTCAGGGCCGGCAGGCTGTTCATCCATGAGCCCCACGGGATGATCTGGCCGCGGATCAGTAGCAGGTTGGGGATGAAGGTGACCGTGCCCGGGATCATGAGGGTGGCGAGGAGGACCGAGAAGAGCACCTGGCGCCCGGGGAAGTCGATGCGGGCGAAGGCGTAGCCGGCGAGGATGCAGGTGACGAGGACGCCGGCTATCACCAGGGCCGTGATGATCACGCTGTTGCGGAAGTAGAGGGCGAAGTGCGACTCGTCCCAGGCGATCTCGTAGTTGACGAACTGAGGCGAGGCGGGGAGGAGAACCCGGTTGATGGTCTCGCCCAGCGTCATGAGCGACGTCGAGACCATGTAGAAGAACGGGATGACGCTGACGATGGCGCCGACGAGCAGCACGAAGTAGATGGGGATGTGAGACGCCTCGAACTGGTAGCGCGCAGGAGTGCGAGGACGCACGACCCGCTCCACGCCACCGATCACCTCGGTGGTTGGGCCCTCGGTCCGGCGGCCTCTCGGGGCGTCAGCCACCCAGCGCCCTCCTACCGAACAGCCGGTTCTGCAGCAGGGTCAGTAGCAGGATGATCACGAAGAGGATGACGGACTGCGCCGCGGCCAGGCTGAAGTTGCTCAGCTTGTAGAACGTGTCGAAGATGACGATGCTAGCCGTGTCGACGGCGTCGCGCGTGGCCGGCGCCCGCATCACGTAGATGTGCGTGAACGCCTGGAACGTGCCGATGAAGCCCAGGACCGTGAGGTAGAAGGTGACGGGCGATAGCAGAGGCACCGTGATGTACCGGAACTGCTGGCGCCGGTTGGCACCGTCGATGGCGGCCGCGTCGTATAGCTCCTTGGAGATGCCGCCAAGGCCGGCCAGGAAGATCACGACGTTGTAGCCCGTGAAGGTCCAGATGCCGAAGATGATGATGGTGACGAGCGCGAGCGACGGTCCGGCCCAGAAGCTGCTCCAGTCGGCGTTAGGCAATAGTCCACCGAAGAGGAGCTGTGAGAGCGGCTTGGTCTCGAACAGCCACCGCTGCGGCGGGATCCCCACCAGCGCCAGGACCTGGTTGGCCAGCCGCTCCTCGCGCGGGCTGAACAGGTTGCGGAAGATGGCCGCTCCCGCCACCGCGGGCGTGATGTACGGGAGGAAGTACAGCATCCGGAAGAGCTCTTGGCCGCGGATCTTCTGGAAGAGCAGGGTCGCCAGGACCAGCGCCAGGGCGATCTGGATGGGGACGGAGCCGAACCCGTAGTACACGGTCCTCACGAGGCTCCGCAGGTACGTCTTGTTGCCCGCGTCCATCATCAGCCGCCAGCCGAGACTGATGAACACGCCCGAGGAGAGGAGCGCGAGCGCTCCCACCGCCCTGGCGGCTGCAGGCGCCCGGGCGTGGTCGCCTCTGAAGGCGTCGGTCCAGAGCCAGTGAGCGACGATGATGAGGGCGAGGCCGCCGAAGAACGCCAGGGCGCCCCACCAGTCTCCCAGGGTTGCCTCGTAGTTGCGGAGCCCGATGAAATCGCCCTTGCGCACGCGCCAGTTGTGCAGGCTCATGTAGACGGCGTAACCGATGGGGAACAGGCCGAAGATGAAGATCAGCACCGTGGCCGGCAGGACGAACAGGTAGGCGGTCACGTGGTCCCGGCGCTCCTGGCGCGAGGCGTGCCGGCGCGACGCCACCAGGGGTCTCACCTCCGGGAGCCGGCGGTAGGCCGAGTGAACGTACCCGAGCCGGCTACAGTCACACCCCAACTATAGCGAACGCCGGGGCCGAGGCCGCCGCCGGTTAGGGAGCGGTTAAGGGCGTGCCCGGCGCTGGTAGCATCGACTGATGCCACAGGACCGCTACCACGTCGAGGTGCCCGCCGGCGCGGAGGAGGTGGCGCGCGCCGAGCTCACCAGGCTGAAGCTCGGTCCGCTCACGAGCGTGCCCGGCGGGTTCCGCGTCGGCGGCCCGTCGGCGGCCGCCAGGGCAGCGAAGGCGCGGACGGTCTCCGCCGTTTACCTCTCGTCGAGCTTCGACGTGCCCCGCCCTAAGGCGCTCCTCGGCGACGCCAACCTCCGGGCCCTGACGGCCGCGGTGAGGCAGGTGGCGGCCGGGGCCCGCTTCAGGGGCCTCCGCCTGTCGGCCGCCGGGGCCGACTCGGCGCCGTTCAGGCGCCTGGCGGCGCAGCTGGCCGCCGCGACCGGCCTCCCCGACGATCCGGACGACGGGGACCTGCTCGTGAGGGTCCGCCCCGACCCGCTGTCGGGCGGGTGGGAGGTCCTCACGCGCCTCGGACCGAGGCCGAGCTCGGCGCGGGCGTGGCGCGTCTGCAACCGGCCCGGCGGCCTCAACGCCGCGGTGGCGGCCGTGATGAACGAGCTGGTCGGGGGCGGGCCGCGCTCCGCTTACCTCAACCTGATGTGCGGGTCGGGGACGCTGCCGATCGAGCGAGCGCTGGCCGGCCCCGCCGCCCGGCTGGTCGGCTTCGACCTAGATCGGGAAGCGATCGACTGCGCCCGGCGCAACGCCGCCGCGGCGGGCGTGGACGCCCGGTGTCAGTGGCTCGAGGGTGACGTCACAGACGAGGCGTTCCTGAGCCGGCTCGCTGCTCAGGGTCGCTTCGACGCCCTGACGGCCGACGCCCCCTGGGGCGACGCGGTGGGGGCTCACGCCGCCAACCGGCGGCTCTACCCGCGGCTCCTCGCCGCGGCCGCCGAGCTGGCGGCGCCGGGCGCCACGTTCTGCCTGCTCAGTCACGAGGTCAGGCTGACCCGGCAGGTGGTGGCGGACCAGGGCCGGTGGAGGGTCGAGCGCGAGCTCCAGGTGGCGCACGGGGGCCACAACCCGCTGTTGTTGGTCATGTCGGTGGGCTCGTAGCGGCCACTGGAGCCGCGTGAACGGCGTCCTGGCCGCCAAAGCCCGCGTGCTAGACTTCGGCCCGTGAGGCGCCCTCGGCTCGCAGCGGCCACGTCGCCCCTGGCGGGGGTCAAGCCGGGTTGGTACGTGCTGGTCGGCCTGGCGGTCTACGCGGTCGTGATGACGGCGTTGGTCATCGCCCGGTCGGGCGCGGCGGCCTCGCCGGTCGCTGCTGCGGGAGCGGACGGCGGAGCGGCTGCCGGCGCGGAGCAGGTCGCGGCCTTCGGCCCGGCGGGCCTCTGGTTCCCGGTCCCGGGTGCGCGCCTACCGGCTTCCGACGACAACCTGCCCGGTGCCGAGCGTGCGTACCGTCACGGCGTGAGTCAGGGGTTCGATTTCTTCCCACAGGACGCCCAGGTCCCGATCCAGATGGGCACCCCCGTGGTGGCTTCACAGGCCGCCCAGGTCGTCAGGGCCGACTCGGCGTACACGGAGATCGACCCGCGTGCCTGGGAGGTCCTGATGGCCGACGTGGCCGCCACCGGCGCCGACGAGGACCAACTGGACAAGCTGCGCGGGCGCCAGGTGTGGCTGCGGCTCGAGGACGGCACCGTGCTCCGTTACGGACACCTCTCCGCCGTGCAGGGCGGGATCCGCACCGGCGTGCGCGTCTACCGCGGCCAGGTGATCGGCTTCGCCGGCAACTCGGGCACCGAGGCGGCCGTCGCCGGGCGCGACGACGGGGCGCGCCTGCGGTTCGAGATCTGGCCCGCGCCGGACACCTTCTTCGGGGCGGGGATGGAGTCCGAGGCGGTTCGCATTGCCGCGGCCTCGCTCTTCGTGGGACCATGAGGGGCCGTGAGGACACGCCGCCCATGACGCCCAAGCCGAAGGAGCCCCGCCCCCAGGCCGACCCGACCGCCCTCGAGATCGTCTGGCGCAACGTCTGGGTCAGGGCAGTCAGCTACGTCGGCGCCACGATCCTCCTCGTGTTCATCCTGTGGCGCCTGAGGGGCGGTTACACGTTCGCCCTCCAGGTCGGTTTGATCGGCTTCCTGATAGCCTACATCCTCAACCCCGTCGTGGACTGGCTCGTCAGGCTGCGCTTGAAGCGCGCCCTGGCCGTGATCATCACGTACGGGCTGCTCCTGATCGTGGTCGCGTTCGGCTCGGTCGTCATCAGTCAGGTCCTCACGGAGATGGCCCGGTTCGTGCAGCTCGTCCCCACGGCCCTCGACCAGGTGACGCGCTGGTTCGGCGAGGTGCAGGTGTGGCTCGCGGGCTTCAGCGACCGCCTCCCCGGCTTCCTGGCGGATCGGTTCGGAGTGTCCGACGAGACCGGTGCGCTCACCACCCAGATCCAGGACCAGGTCGCCTCCTTCCTGCAGCAGTTCGGCGAGAGCCTGAGGCGGCTGCTGGAGGGGCTGGTCGCCGGTGGTCCGGGGCTGCTCGTTACCGGCGCGACCGCGGTGATCTCCACCACCTTCCAGGTGTTCCTGATCTTCCTCGCTGGCGCCTACTTCCTCTACGACTTCCCGCGCTTCGCGGCGAACTTCAGGCGCTTCGTCCCCCTCAGGTACCGGGACCTGGCGGAGGACCTGAGCGCCAAGGCCGACCTGGCGGTCGGGGGGTACCTCAGGGGTCAGCTCTTCATCACCATGCTCCTGGGCGTGATGATCTGGGCCGGGCTCAGCATCATAGGCATCCCCCTAGCCACCGCCATCAGCTTCCTGGCGGCAGTGTTCAACCTCGTTCCGTACCTCGGGCCCATCCTCGGCGTGACCCCGGCCATCCTGCTCGGCTTCACGGTCAGCCCGCTGGCGGCGGTCCTCGCCGCCCTCGTGTTCCTTGTCGCCAACCAGCTGGAGGCGCACGTCCTGTCGCCTCTGATCCTGTCGCGCAACACCAACCTGCACCCGGTCACCGTGATGCTGGCCATCATGGCGGGCGTCGGACTGATGGGCCTGCTCGGGGCGCTCCTGGCCGTGCCGCTCGTCGCCCTCGTCAAGGTGGTCGCGGAGGATTACCTGCTGACCCGTCCGGCGTTCGTGGGCCCGGCGCCAGTGGAGCCGCGCGCCGAGCCGGCCGAACCGGCCGGTGACGAGGCAGGCGGCGCGGCGTGACGCTCGCGGTCGCCCCGCTCCCGCTTGTCCCTGTACATCTTGTGATCCGCCGACTCCAGTAGCGCCTCGCGGTCGAGGCCGTCGACCGGGTAGCTCGCCACGCCCACGCTGGCCGAGAGCGCGATGCCCTTGAACGACATGGCGCCGATCACCCTCGCGACGCGGGCCCCCGCCGCGGCGGCCTCGTGAGGCCTGACCTCGGGCAGGACGATGGCGAACTCGTCGCCGCCCCAGCGGAAGACCTGGTCCGTCCCGCGCGCCGTGCCGCGCACGGCCCTGGCCACGTCCTTGAGGACCGCGTCGCCGTCGGTGTGACCGAACCGGTCGTTCACCTGCTTGAAGTCGTTGAGGTCGAGGAGCACGAGGCTCAGGTGGTGCTCGTAGCGACGCGCCCTGGCGAGCTCCTGCTTGAAGACGCGGTCGAAGCCCTCGCGGTTCCCCAGCCCGGTGAGAGCGTCGGTCACGGCGGAACGTTCCAACGCCACGACCTGCTCCGCCTGCCGCACGACCACGGTGACGTGCTGCGCGAACGCCTCGGCGATTCGAAGGGCGCCCAACCCGAAGGCGTCCTCGCTCGAGAAGTTGTCGATGTTGAGAAGGGCGACGACCTCGCCCCGGTCGACGATGGGCACCGCCAGCTGGCAGCGCATCTCCGAGACCCGCCCCTCCTTCGACCCAGCGGGCGACTGCGTCGCCTGGCTGCTCAAAGGCAGGATCTCGGCGCCCCGCAGGATCCGGCCGTGGCCCGCCTCGAAGTCGCTCACGTCGCCGTGGTACCAGCCGAGGTTCTCCTCGTACGTGAACGGGCCCGTCTCGGATTGCAGGAAGGGCAGGTCGTACCCGATAGCGGCCTCGAAGTGGTAGTGCTCGCCGTGGCGAACGAGTATCGATACGGCCTCGGCGTTGGGGACGAGGTCGAAGGCGGCGGTGGCGGCGCGGTGGTAGAGCACGTCGGGGCCGTCGCCAGACCGGAGCTGCCTGATGGCGTCCAGCGTCGCGAAGAGCTGGCGGTTGAGGGTGCAGCGGGCGAACGTCGCGCCCAACGGGGCGGAGAGGTCGCCGAGCAGCCTGCGCGTGCGCTCGTCCCAGGCGGGGAGCGGCTCGCGGAAGCGCGTGACGGCCAGCAGGGCCTGAACCTGTCCGGCCGGATCCACAATCGGCAACGCTGCCACGGCCCGCGCCTCGGAGCTGGTCCTCCAGTCGCCCTCGGCCATCAGGTCGTTGACCATGACGAGCTCGCGGTTCTCCCAGGCGTGGCGGAGAACACCCGCGAAGGGGAAGCCGCCCTCGACCCACGAGGCCAGCCCCGGTGGCGGGCTGCCGCGCGAAGCCACGGTGCGCAAGCGCGCGTGGTGGAGCTCCAGTACCACGCCGACGTCGAAGTCGAACATGGCCATCACCTCGTCGAGGGCTGCCTCGGCGGTCTCGGTCACCGTCTCGGCGAGGAGCAGCCGGTGCTGCAACCGCGCCATGAACTGCTGGTCAGCGATGTTGGTCGTGAGCGCCTCGGTCGCCTCGAGCCGCGTGAGCACCTCGCCGATCATGCGACCCACCGCCATGAGGGCGGCCTGATCGGCGTGACTGAACGCGTCCCGTTGGCCGTGCTCCACGTTGACGATGGCGCGCACCCTGCCGCCGGCGACGACCGGCAACGCGAGCTCGCTGCGCGTGTACTCCGCGTCGGGCGCCTGGATGAAGTCGGGGTCCAAGGTGGTGTCGTCGACGTACTGCGGTTCGCGCGTCAGGAACGCGCGACCCATCACGCTCGATAGGGGCACGACGTAGTCGGCCTCGAGGCGGAGCCGCCAACCTGAATGGACCTTGAGGCCGGTGCCTTCCGGCACGAACACGGCGCCGTGAGCGAACGGCAGGATGTCGGCCAGGAGGCGCGGCACCGCCCGTAGCAGTTCGTCCTGGTCGGCCGCCAGGTTGAGTTCCAGCGTGGCCTCCTGCAGGAGCTTCGCGCGGCGCCCCGCTTGGCGTGCCCTGCGCTCCACCTGGCGCCAGGCGCGGTACAAGCGGTCTCCAGCCAGGCTCGCCAGGCCCAACCCGACGAGCAGGAACAGGTAGTCCCGGCCCGTGGCAGGGGCTCCGCCCAGGTACTTGCCGAGCCACTGGATCAACAGCGCCAGCGGCGCGAGCAGCAGCGCCGCCCGCCAACCCAGCCCAGTGGTGGCGATGAGGAACGGCGTGGCCAGTAGGAACCCTTGCCAGAGGCCCGTGTCGCCGAGCGGGAAGCTTGCGAGGAGGACGAGGACGGACACCGAGGCCCACAGCGTGGGTCCGGAGTGTCGACGCAGCCGGCGCCAGAGGCGCGGGCTCCCTGTGACGGGGGTCCTCATGGCGTGATTGTCTCACCGCCCGCCTTACGGCTTTATTACCTAGTGATACCGGGTCGGATCGTCCCGGGGCGTGGCCACGCGAGGGGCGCCCTCCGAGCGCCGCGCGCCCGGGCGGTAGACTGGCCGGCGTGAAGAAGGGTGCCCGCCGCGACAAGAGGCGAGCCGCCGCCCACCGGCTCGACATCGAGGCGGTCGGGTTGGTCGTGCTCACCATCGGCGCGTTCCTGGCCGGCGTGCTGGTGCCGCAGCTCCCGTCGGGGGAGCTCGGCAGGACCGTGAGGACCGCGCTGACGGGCAGGCTCGGGGTGGGTGCCTACGCCCTGCCCCTCCCGTTCCTCGTGCTCGGCGCTCTGTTCCTCGTGAGGCGCAGCCCGCGCTGGTGGGTGCGCGCCACGCTGGGGTACCTGCTGCTCGTCGCGGGTGCGTGGGGCGTAATCGCCGCCGCCTGGCCGGGCGCCGCCGGCGCCTGGGGGCTGGGCCTGCGCGAACGGCTGGGCGGCGCCTGGGGGGCGTTGGCTGCCGTGCCGGCCGTGGTGATCGCCAGCATAGGGGTCGACCTGCTGGCGGGGTGGCCTCCCACCAGGTTGCTGAGGGCGGCGCTCGCCGCGGTGGTCACCGGGATGAAGCGTACCTGGCGTTGGCTGGTGACCACGCGCGAGGCGGCTCGCCGCCGAGCCGCGTTCCAGGCCGACGTGGCCCTGGCCCGGCGCGCCCTGACCGAGCTGGGCCGCGACCTGGAGGCGTTGGCGGAGCTCTACCCCGGCAGTCGCGAGCTGGAGAACTGGCAGGGTGACGTGGCGGAGTCGCGCGCCCGCCTCGGGGAGGCCACGCTGGCGGTCCTGCGCGAGGTGCGCGCGGACCTGGCCGCGTGGCAGAGCGCCGTGGCCGGCTTCGCCAAGGACCGCGCCGCCGACCTGGCCTTGCAGGTCGATTCGGAGCAGGCGCGCCCGCCCGCGGGCGACGACCCGTTCGGCGCACGCGCCACCACCTTCGAGGTGTGGGCGGCAGACGTGAAGCGGCAGCTCGCCGACCCGATCGCGCAGCGCGGCCGCGCGGCCGACGCCTTCGACCGGCTGCGCAAGACGCTCCTGCTGGAGGGCACGGCGCTGCTCGAGCGCAACCGGCGCCTCGCGCGCGAGCGCGACCTCGACAAGCGCGCCCTCAAGGGGATGTCGCCCCGCCAGCTCGCGGGCGCCTCGCAGGGGCACCAGCGGCGCCTCGCGGAGCTGAGGGCCATGGAGGCGGAGGCCGAGGCGTTGGAGGCGGTCGTCACGCGCTTCGGTGGCTGGCGCCCGCTGCTGGCCGAGCTGGGGGCCACGCTCGAGGTGCACCAGGCTCACCCGCTGGTCGCCGACTTCCACTCGACCCTCGCGTCCGAGATCGAGTCGCAGGGTCGCAAGCTCCTGGGTGAGAGGGAGCACGTCCTCGCCGCGCTGCGGGCGGTGACGCAGCGCGCGGAGCTAGACGCCGAGGCTGCGGCCCTGCGGGCGGCAGAGGAGCGCCAGGCCGCCGAGGCTGCGGCGCTGGCCGGCGAGGCCTTCGCGGGCGAGGCGCTGGTGTACGACGCGCCGGCCGGGCCGGCGCTGACCGCGGATGGGCCCGCGCCGGACGCCGCTCCGCCGAGGCGCGCCGGGGCGCGTTGGGAGGCGGCCCTCATAGGCGACGGGGAGCTGCCGGCGGTAGACGGAGAGGGCGAAGAGGGCGAGGAGCACGACCTCATGGAGGTAGCGGCGTCGGCCGAGGCGGCCGCGGGCGGCGCCGGCCACGAGGCCGGCACGGCCGGCCGTACCCTTGGCGCCGCGGCCGGCGAGTCGGGTGCGCGCCCCGACCCGGTGGCCGGGGACGGACGCGGCCGCGGCTCGCGCACCACGTCCCTGGCGAGTGACGCACAAGCTGCGCCCACGCCGGCCGCGCCCGAAGTCGGGGCCATCCCCATCCAGGTCCCGCCGCTCGAGCTCCTCGACGAGCCGGAACGGCCGAGCCTCGACCCGCGCGCCACCGCCAGGGAGAACCAGGAACGCGTCAGGCAGATCGATGACACCCTCGCCAGCTTCCGGCTGGGCGGCAGGGTCACCTCGTCGGTGCGCGGCCCCTCGGTCACGCGCTTCGAGGTCGAACCGGCGCCGGGGGAGAAGATCAGCCGCTTCGCCAACCTGGCCGACGACCTGGCCCTCGCCATGGCGGTGGGATCCGTGCGCATCGAGGCGCCGATCCCGGGAAAGAGCGTCATCGGCCTCGAGGTCCCCAACGCGCACCGCGAGCTGGTCAGGTTCCGCGAGGCGGTGGCCTCGAACAGCTACCGTCGCTCCAAGGCCCGCATCCCCATCGTCCTCGGACGCTCGATAGACGGCGACATGATGGTGGGCGACCTCACCCGCATGCCGCACCTGCTCATCGCCGGCTCGACCGGCTCGGGCAAGTCGGTGGCCGTCAACACGCTCATCTCCTCGCTCCTCTACCGCTTCCTCCCCACCGAGATGCGGCTCCTGATGATCGACCCCAAGATGGTGGAGCTGACGCCGTACGACGGCATCCCCCACCTGCTGCGGCCTGTCGTGACCAACCCCGCCGACGCCGCGGGCGTGCTCCTCGGCACGGTCACGCACATGGAGCGGCGCTACAAGATGATGTCGAAGCTGGGCGCCAAGAACCTCGACCAGTACAACGAGAAGGCGCGGAGCCTCGACCTGCCGCCGCTGCCGTTCATAGCCATCATCATCGACGAGCTCGCCGACCTCATGATCACCAGCCCCAAGGAGGTCGAGTCTGCGATCATGCGCCTCGCCCAGATGGCGCGCGCCACGGGCATGCACCTGATCCTCGCCACCCAGCGCCCGTCCGTCGACATCCTCACCAGCCTGATCAAGGTGAACGTGCCTGCCCGCATGGCGTTCGCCGTGTCGAGCAGCCACGACTCACGCACCATCCTCGACTCCATGGGAGCCGAACGCCTGATCGGGATGGGCGACATGCTCTACTACCAGCCCGGCCTGGTCAAGGCCGTCCGTCTGCAGGGCCCGTTCGTGAGCGAGAACGAGATCCAGCGCCTGGCCGACTTCCTGAGGCGTCAGTACTTCGACGACGACTTCGGGGAGGCGTACGGTGCCGACTTCGACCCGCCGCCCGCCGACGAGTCGACCGCCACGGGGCTCATCGACTGGAACGACGACAAGCTCAGGCCGGCCGCCGAGCTCGTCATCAACGAGGGGCAGGCGAGCGTGTCGCGGCTCCAGCGGCGCCTGTCGGTGGGGCACGCGCGCGCCGGCAAGCTGATGGACTCGCTGGAGGCGCTCGGCGTGGTCGGGCCGCACCAGGGCAGCAAGCCGCGCGACGTGCTCGTGCAGATCGACGAGCTCCCCAACATCTTCGGGAAGTGACCGCGCCGCGCTTACCGGCCGGCCCGGCCCGGTTGTTACACTTGCGCCGTGCGCCTCGTGCTCTTCTACCTGATCCTCCTCGTGGCGCAGGGCTTCCTCGCGGCGTTGCTGGCGCCCATCCCGGCGCCCGACCTGTTCCTCCTGGGTGTCCTCACGCTGCTATGGCGCGTGGCGCCGTGGCAGCTGGTCCTCGTGGCCTACGGCGTGGGGATGCTGCAGGACCTGGTGGGGAGCGGCGTGCTCGGGGCCCACGCGTTCGCCCTGGCGGCGGCGGCCCTGGCCGGCTCCATGGTCCGCGCCCAGCTCTCCAACACGGGAACGCTCGAGCGCATGCTCGTGGTGTTCGTCGCCAGCCTGGGCAAATGGGTGGTGATGGGCGGGGTCATCGTCTGGCTCTCCGGCAGCACCGGCGCGCTCGGTAGGGCGGGGGCCGTGGCCCTCGTCGAGAGCGTCCTAACGGTGGCGGCCGGCCTGGTCGTGCTGCCCTGGAGCGCCGCCCTGCTGGAGCGAAGCAGGGTCTTGCAGAAGGAGCTCTTGTGACCGTCGTCGCGAGCGCGGCGGGGTCCCGCTGATGCAGGGGCGCATGAAGGTGCTCCTCGCGGGCCTGCTCACGGTCCTCGCGCTGCTCGCCGCGCGGCTCATGTACCTGCAGCTCGTGATGGTGGAGGAGTTCACGGAGCGGTCCATGCAGAACGCCACGCAGCAGCGCCACATCGTGCCGCTGCGGGGCAGGATCCTGGCGCGAGACGGCACGGTGCTGGCCGACGACAGGGTGGCGTACGACCTCCTGTACCGCGGCGGGCCTATCAGCGACTGGGAGCGCCTCGCCGCCCTCCTCGGACTCGAGGGCGAGCCACGCCAACCGAGCAGGGACAAGCCCGAGGAGGTGCAGAACGGCGCCGTCCTCGCGTGGAACATCCCGGACGAGCTCGTCAGCGCCGTGGAGGAGCGCGTGGCTCTCAGCCCCAACCTCTACCTGCGGGAGCGCCTGGAACGCACCTACCCGACCAACCTGGCGGCGCAGACGGTGGGGTACACCTCGCAGGCCGACCCGGCCAAGAACCCCGGCTACTCGAACAACGACCTGGTGGGGGTGATGGGCCTCGAGGCGGGCCTGGAAGAGGTGCTGTTCGGCGCCGCCGGCACGCGCCTGGTGGAGGTCGACAACCGGGGCGCCGAGGTGGCGTCCCAGGTGGCCCTGACGGCCAGCCCCGGCCAGGACGTGACGCTCACCATCGACCCGCAGATCCAGCGCCTCGCCGAGGACGTGCTCGCCGGCGCCCTGCACTACGTGAACACGGACCGGGTGCGCGTGAACCTGCCTCAGGAGAACGTGCTGCGCGGGGCCATCATCGCTCTCGACCCACGCACGGGCGAGATCCTCGCCATGGCCAGCGCTCCCACCTTCGACCAGAACGTCTTCACGCGCCGACCGTCGGACCCGGACGCCGTCACGGCCATCCTCACCGACTCGCGCAACATGCCGCTGTCCAACCGGGCGGTGGAGGCGTACGCTCCCGCGTCCACCTTCAAGATCGTGACCTCGTCCGCGCTGCTGGAGGACGGTTACGTGGGCCCGAACACGACCTACCAGTGCTCGGCCACCTTCACGTACGGCGGCATCACCTGGCGGAACTGGGACACCTACGGCAAGGGCGGGTACACCGTCAAGCAGGCCATAGCCGACAGCTGCAACACGTACTACTGGCACGCGGCGGCCGTCACGCCCGATTTCGGCGTCGGCTGGGCCCCGCTCATCGCCGACGTGGTCGACCGTGCGCGGGACCTCGGCTTCGGCGCCCGGCTGGACGTCGGCCTACCGGAGGAGAAGCCCGGCCGCATCCCCGACCAGGCCTGGGTCAGGGCCCAACCCCAGTACGACCACGGTTGGCTGCCCGGCTTCACGCTGAACACGATCATCGGACAGGGCGACGTGCTCGCCACGCCCTTGCAGGTGGCGCAGCTCATCTCCACGGTCGCCATGAACGGCTTCTCGGCCGAGCCGCACCTCGTCGCCAAGGTGGGCGACGAGCCCGTGGCGCCCGCCTCGCACGAGGTGCCCGGTAACTACTACTCGACCCTCAAGGAGGGCATGCGGCTGATGTTCACCGACTACCCGTCTCGGACGATCCTGGGACCGAACGCCTTCCCGGTGAGCGTGGCCGGCAAGACCGGCACGGCCCAGACGTCGCGTGGCGGCGACTACACGCACGCCTGGTTCATGGGGTTCTCACCTTACGAGGCTCCGGAGGTCGCAGTCGTGGTATTCATCGAGTACGGCGGCTCCAGCTCGCGCGTGTCCGTCCCCATCGCGCGGGACTTCCTGGCGGGATACTGGAGGCTGCGAGGCGTGGAGGTGCCGGAGTAGTCATGAAAGCCAGAGGGACCCGTGGTGGCATCCTGTTGAGCCTGGAACCGGGCGACGACGTCGCCGGCGTGTCGGCGGTGCTCGACGCCCACGCCGAGCTGATCCAGGAGAAGGTCTTCGTAGAGGTCAACGAGCGCACGTCCTACCACCTCCTCACCGCCATCGCAGAGCGCGTAGCGGCCGCTGGGGGCGAACTGGTCGACGTGAGGCCGCCCACCGCCATCATCCAGGCGCGCGGCGAGACGGTCATAGTGGCGCGCACGGTCCGCTCGGGCGGCAAGATCGACTCGAGCGGCTCGGTGGTCGTGCTCGGTGACGTCAACGCCGGCGCCGAGATACTCGCCAACGACGACATCATCGTCGTGGGCACCCTGCGTGGTCTGGCGCACGCCGGCGCCAGCGGCAACGACAAGGCCGTCATCTGGGCCGAACGCATAATGAGCCCCCAGCTCAGGATCGGCAACGCGCTGGCCCAGGCCGGCGGCAGCGAGGCTGCCGAGGACGGCCCGGAGGTGGCACACCTCAAGGACGGCGCCATCGTGATCAGGCCGTGGCACACGAACTGAGACGGTAGCCCGGGACGCCGCGCGGGTCGCCGCGCCGCGGCGCGCGGGGAAGGCGACGGCCCCGTTCGAGGAGGAGTGAAGCGTGCAAGACGTGGTCATCACGACGGCCGTCCGCACCCCCGTGGGGCGGGCACACAAGGGGATGCTCAAGGACACCCGCCCCGACGACCTGGCGGCCCTGATCATCCGCGCCGCGCTCGAGCGCACGCCCGGGCTCGACCCCTCCCGTGTGGACGACCTGCTCGTGGGTAACGCGCACCCCGAGGGGGAGGCCGGTTACAACCTGGCGCGCATCGCCGGCCAGATAGCCGGGTTGCCCGACACGGTTGCCGGCGCGACGATCAACCGCTTCTGCGCTTCCGGGCTCCAGACGATCGTGCAGGGCGTGCACTCCGTGGCGCTGGGGATGAACCAGGTCGTGCTGGCCGGCGGCTCCGACTGCACGAGCCGCGTGCCGATGGGCGGGCACCACATGTCGCTGAACCGCGAGCTGGTGCGCACCAAGCCGGCCGCCTACCACACCATGGGCCAGACGGCGGAGGAGGTCGCCCGCCGCTACGGCATCACGCGGCAGGAGCAGGACCGCTTCGCCCTGGCGAGCCACGAGAAGGCCCTGGCTGCGCGTGCGGCGGGGCGCTTCGACGACCAGGTGGTGCCGGTTGCCACGCGCGTGAAGGACGAGGCGGGCGAGTGGCACGACGTGGTCGTGAGCGCCGACGAGGGCCCGCGCGCCGGCTCCAACCTCGAGAAGCTCGCCGCCCTGCCCACCGTGTTCGCTCAGGACGAGGCGGCCACCGTCACGGCCGGCAACTCCAGCCCGCTGAACGACGGGGCGGCCATGACGGTCATCATGCGCGCCGCCGAGGCCGACGCCCTCGGGTTGCGACCGCTCGCGAGGCTCGTTCAGGCGGCCGTGGTGGGCGTCGCTCCCGACGTCATGGGCATCGGCCCCGTGCCGGCCATCCGGAAGCTGCTCGCCAAGACCGGCATGTCCCTGGGCGACATCGACCTGATCGAGATCAACGAGGCGTTCGCGAGTCAGGCGTACTACTGCCAGCGAGAACTGGGCATCCCCGACGAGAAGCTGAACGTGAACGGCGGAGCCATCGCCATCGGCCATCCGCTCGGCGCCACCGGCGCCCGCATCGCCGCCGACCTGTTCGCCGAGATGCGCCGCCGCGGGGCGGCGCGCGGGATCATCTCCATGTGCGTCGGCGGTGGGCAGGGGATGGCCGCGCTCTTCGAGCTGGCCTGAACGCTTCAACCCGGGCGCTGCTCGGCGGCGCCCTCGCTGAGCGCCGCCACGACCTCCTCGAGGGGCAGGCGGTAGGCGAAGCGCGTGCGCAGGTACCACAGCTCGAGCGCCTCTGTCAGCTCGGCGGGCGTGAGCTCCGCTTCGCGCCAGCCTGGCCGGAGCCGATCCAGGTACGTGGCCGCACGCGTGGTCGCCAGCGCGAACAGCTCAGCTCGCTGCACGGTCGGCGCCCCGCCCCTCGGTGACCCTCACCTCGTCACCCGGTCAGTACTCGACGCTTCCGCCGCCCCAGGCGCAGCCCGTCCACTCGAGGCGCACGCGGGCCTCGCCGGACGCGCTTTGGCGCGTGCCCGTGAGTATCTCCCTCACGCTACCCGAGTACGACACGGTGACGTTGGCCGTGGTGCCGCTCAAGCGGATGCTCTTCACGGAGTAGCGGTAGCTCAGGTCGGTGTAGACGCTGCCGTAGGTTGCCCTGGCGCTGAGGATCCAGTCGTCGACCATGGCGTCGACCACGCCCCGCACCAGGCCGGCGTCCGGGTCGCGGCGCTCCTGGCAGCTGGTCGCAACTCCGGGCGAGGCGCCGACCGGGCTGCCGGCCGACGGGCCGGTGCCGGGAGACAGCGACACGGGGATGGCGTAGCTGAGGCCGGCGGCGAGGTGTGGCACCCACGCGCGCTCCGAGAGCTGCGGCACGTTGGCCACGCCTCCCTCCAGATCGAGGCGGAGCGCCTTGCCGAGTGGGACGTGAGCACCGAGGACGAAGTGGTAGCTCGCGTTGCTGCCGTAGATGCCGCCCCCCACGCCGAGGTAGAGGGGCACGGGCACGGGTACCGGCGGGTACACGCGGAGTTGGCCACCCAGGTAGACGCCCGCCGGCGTCCAGCCACCCTTCAGCTGAGCCCCCACGAACTCGGCTTGCACGGACACGGCCAGGGCCACCGTCTGGTACGACGGGAAGCCGGCCGACAACCCGACCGAGAACAGACCGGGGCCTGCTTCACCCCCTAGGTCGCGCTCGACGACCTCGCCCACCGGGGCCTCCGAGGCGGCTCCGGCGTCCGCGGGGGCCGCGGCGTCCTGCGCCCACCCGAGGCCGGGCACGGCGAGGACGAGCGAGGCGAGGAGGGCGAGGACGAGGCGCCTCGGGTGGCGTTCGGCCGGTGGCCGCTGGGTCTGCGTCACCCGGATCGCTGGTCGCATCCTCAGACGGTAGCAGACCGGGGCCGCGGATGGGGAGGGCGCCGCCGGCTCAACTCCGGCCGTTGCGGCTGCGCGCCTCGTAGCCCGAGTCGCGGAGCGCGGCCACGCCCCGCACCATCTCGTCCGCCGTCTCGAAGGCCAGGCGCAGGGCGCCGCCCGTCTCGCGGATGCCCAGGACCTCGATGTCCTTGACGTTCACGTTAGCGTCTCCCAGCGCGCGCGTGATCCGGGCGAGCTCGCCGGGTCGGTCGGGGACGGCGATCACGACCTCGTGCCTGGCCGGCAGGAGGCTGCGGCGCACGATGGGGATGCCGTCACGCGTGCGTTTGGCCGCCTCGCCGGCCGCGAGGAGGTCGTCCGGCGCGTCGAGCAGCGCCCCTAGGCGCTCGAGCTGCGCCTGGAAGGCGTGCAAGGCCTCACGCACGGCGGCGCGGTTGCCGGCGACCATGTCGCGGCTCATCACGGGGTCGCCGCTGGCGACCCGCGTCAGGTCGCGGAAGCCGCCGGCGGCGAGCAGCATCTTGAGGGCGCGCTCTTCGCCGTCGTCGACCATGGCCGTGAGCGCCACCGAGGCCAGGTACGGCAGGTGGCTCACGGTGGCCACGAGCCGGTCGTGCTTCTCCGGGTCGACCTGGATCGGTCTGGCGCCCAGCGCCTCCACGTACGCCAACACCACGCGCGCGGCGTCCGGGTCGGTCACCCCCTCCTCCGGGGTGAGGACCCACACAGCGTTCTCGAGGAGGGCCGCGTCGGCGTTGAGGACCCCGCCGCGCTCGCTCCCCGCCATCGGGTGCCCCCCAACGAAACGCGCGCTGCGCATGCCGGCCACGACGCTGCCCTTGACGCTACCCACGTCGGTCACGATCGTCGTCTCGCCCAGGTGCGGCACCAGCGAGCGGCCGAGCGGCACGAGAGTGCGCGCGGGGGTGGCGAGGACCACGAGGTCTGCCTCGCGGAGCCACGGGCCGGGCGCCAGCTGCGCCTCGTCGATGGCGCCGAGGCCGCGTGCGGCGTCCAGCACGGCGGGGTCGCGGTCGTAGCCGACGACCTTGTCGGCGAGGAACCGCTGCCGGGTGCCTAACCCGATAGACCCGCCGATCAGACCCACGCCGGCGATGACGACGGTGCCGAAGAGGGGACGCGGCCTCACGGGTTACAGGTTCTTGCCGAGGGCGGCGACCACGCCCCTGAGGCGAGTCATCAGCTCACCGAACTCGGCGTCGTCAAGCTGCTGGGCCGCGTCCGACTTGGCCTCCGTCGGCTTTGCGTGCACCTCGACGATGAGGCCGTCGGCGCCGGCCGCGGCGCTGGCGAGCGCCAGGGGTGGGACGAGGCTGCGCCTCCCCGCGGCGTGGCTCGGGTCGACCCACACCGGCAGGTGCGTCAGCTCCTTCAGCACGGGCACCGCGCTGACGTCGAGGGTGAACCGCGTGCTCGTCTCGAACGTGCGGATGCCGCGTTCGCACAGCACCACGTTGGCGTTCCCCTGGCTGAGGATGTACTCGGCCGCCTGCAGGAACTCGCTGATGGAGGTGCTCATGCCGCGCTTGAAGAGCACTGGCTTGCCCGCCTTGCCCACCTCGGCGAGGAGCGCGAAGTTCTGGGAGTTGCGCGCCCCGATCTGGAGCATGTCGGCCGTGGCGGCGACGGTGGCCACCAGCTCGGGCGCTGTCACCTCCGTGACGATCGGCAGGCCGGTGCTGCGCCGCGCCTCGTCCAAGAGCCTGAGGCCCTCCTCGCCCAGGCCTTGGAACGCGTACGGGCTCGTTCGCGGTTTGTAGGCGCCGCCCCTCAGCACGTTGCCGCCGTGCTTCTTGACGATGGCGGCCGCCTCGTTCAGTTGGTCCGCGCTCTCCACGCCGCAGGGGCCGGCGGCAACCACGAACGTGCCGTTGCCCGTCCGCACCGCGCCGGGGCCGGGGGCCCCTATCCGGACCGAGGAATCGTCGTGCCGGAACTCGCGCGAGGCGAGCTTGTAAGGCTTGGAGATGCGCATGACGGTGTCCACGCCCGTCAGCGCGGCGAGGTGCTCGCGCACCTCCTCGGTGGGCGCGGGGCCGATGGCGCCTATGAGCGTGCGCGACTCGCCCGCGCTGATGTGCGGGGTGAAGCCAAGCCGCTTGATCTCGCCGAGGACGTGTTCCAGAGACTCTTCCGGGGCGTTCTTGGCCATCACGATGACCATGGTTCGACTCCTGGGTGTGCCGAGGCCGGTCGGACGGACCGTGCCTGGAGGTGCCTACCGGAGGCGGCCGCGCTGGGGCGCGGGGCGAGCCGGCGCAGGTTGATGTTGGAGGCAGGGGGGCGTCAGGCCGTGGGCCGGGCGCCGCCGCCCGCTACGGAGGTGAGGTAGCTGAAGCGCGCGAGGGCATAGCCATAGCCATCGTCCACGGCACCACCTCCCGGTAGCGGGTTCGTCATGGCGCAGAGTGTAACAGGTGACGGGGTCCTGTCAACGGTGGGCCCTGCCCGGCGGCGCCGGTGGGAGTAACCTCTGGGGCATGCAGAACGACGCCTCCCCGGCCACCGACCCGACTGGCGCACCAGGCACAGAGGTCGAGTACGTCCCGCCGCTGGCCCAGGGCGCCAGCAAGAACGACCGCTACATCGAGCTCCGCCGCTACGTACTCGCGCTCACGGAGGGCGAGGACGACTGGCTGGCGAACCTGGCCAACACGGCCGCGGCCGTGTACGACCACGTCCCCGGCCTCAACTGGGCGGGCTTCTACCTGCTGAAGGGTGGCCAGCTGGTCCTCGGACCGTTCCAAGGCCGGCCGGCCTGCGTGCGCATAACCGTGGGGCGGGGCGTGTGCGGCGCCGCCGTGGCGGAGGGCCGGACTCAGGTGGTGCCGGACGTGCGGGCGTTCCCGGGCCACATCGCCTGCGACGCCCGCTCGCGGTCCGAGATCGCCGTGCCGGTCATCGTGGGCGGGGTTGTGGTCGGCGTCCTCGACCTCGACAGCGCCGACGTAGCGAACTTCGACATCGAGGACAGGCGCGCGCTCGAGACCATCGTCAAGGACATCGTGCCCCGCGTCGACTGGGAGGCCGCCACCCGCGCGTAGGCGCCCGGCTGGCGGCCTCCCCTGGAGTTCCTCGCCGCGTCAGGCGCGGGCGGACGCGAAGGCGACGGCGTCGAGCAGCAGCCTGAACGGAGCGATGTGCTCCGGGTGCTCCTTGTAGGCCATCTCCGGGTGCCACTGCACCCCCAACACCCACGAGCCGTGGCGTTCCTCCACCGCCTCGACCAGGCCGTCGCCGGAGCGTGCCACCGCGACGAGGCCCGGGCCCACCTCGGCCACCGCCTGGTGGTGGTAGCTGTTGGTGCGGATCTCGGTCGCGCCGAACGCCTCGGCCAGGCGGCTGCCGGCGGTCAACCGGACGGGGTGCAGGGGGGAGCCGCGCAGGTCGTGCTGGTCGTGCTGCCACGCTTCGGGGAGCGCCGGCACGTGCTGATGCAGCGTGCCGCCCTCTGCGACGTTGATCACCTGATGACCACGGCAGATGCCCAGCACCGGCTTGCCGAGGGCGCGGAAGGCGCGGTAGAGGGCGAGCTCGAAGGCGTCGCGCCGCTCGTCCACGCTGCCGAGGTCAGGGTGAGGGGCCGCGCCGAACAGCTGTGGGTCGACGTCGGCCCCGCCGGTGAGGAGCAGCGCGTCGTGGCCGGCTGCGTAGTCGGTGGCCAGCTCTGGGGCCAGCACCGCCACCATCGTCGGGAGCGCGCCGGCGGCCGCCAGGGCCTGCGAGTAGTTGCGGCCCGTGAGCGCGTCCTCGCGCAGGAGGCCGGTGGTGCGGTTGCTGGTGCCCGTGCTCAAGAGCACGCGGGGCCTGAGGGAGTCGGTCACGCCCCCCAGGCTACCCCCGCGGCGTTCCGCCCGCCACCGTCGCCGCGCCGGCGGCACCTGGTACGCTCCCGGTTACGGATGCCGGTGCCGGGCGCGGCGCGCCGCGGCCGGCGGGGAGGGTGAATGCCTGGAATCGCGATGATCGGCGCCCAGTGGGGCGACGAGGGCAAGGGCAAGGTGGTAGACGCGCTCGCCGCGGAGGCGGACCTGGTCGTGCGCTACTCCGGTGGGGCGAACGCCGGTCACACGGTGGTCGTGGGCGAGGAGGTGTTCAAGCTCCACCACCTGCCGTGCGGCACGCTTCACGACGGCCCCGCCTCCATCCTCGGGGGCGGCATGGTCGTCGACCCCTGGACGTTCCTGGAGGAGCTCGACGCCCTGAGCGCCAGGCGTGACCCCGGGACGGTGCTCGTCTCGACCGAGGCGCACCTGGTCCTGCCGCATCACAAGAAGAACGACGAGGGCGGTGGCTTCGTGGGTACCACCGGCCGCGGCATCGGTCCGGCCTACTCCGACAAGGCGCGGCGCATCGGCGTCAGGGCCGGGGACCTCGTCGACGAGGCCGTTCTGCGCGAGCGCCTCGCGCGTCTGATCGAGGCCAAGCCGAACTCCACCGCCAGGGTCGGCTGGACGGACGTCGACACCGCCTTCGCCGAGCTCGCCGGCGTCCGGGAGCGCCTCGCGCCGCTCGTGGCCGACACGGGCGCCCTGACGCGAGCGGCCCTGGCGCGCGGCGAGCGGGTGCTGTTCGAGGGCGGTCAGGGCACCATGCTCGACCTGGCCTACGGCACCTACCCGTACGTGACGTCCAGTCACCCCACGGTCGGCGGCATCCTGGTCGGAGCGGGCGTCAGCCACAAGGCGTTGACCGGCGTGTACGGGGTGGTGAAGGCGTTCACCAGCCGCGTCGGACACGGGCCGTTCCCCACTGAGATAGCAGACGAGGCCATGGCCGGGCGGCTGCGGGGGACCGGCGCCAACCAGTGGGACGAGTTCGGCACCACGACCGGCCGCCCGCGGCGGGTGGGCTGGCTCGACCTGCCGCAGCTCCGGTACGCCTGCGAGATCAACGGCTTCGACGGCCTGGTGGTGACCAAGCTCGACATCTTGTCGGGCCTGGGTCGCGTCAGGGTCGCCGTTGACCACGGGCCTGGCGGCGCCGTGTACGAGGAGCTGCCGGGCTGGGGCGAGCTGCGGGGCCTCGGGCACCGCGATGCGCTGCCGCGCGAGGTCCACGACTACCTGGGTCTCATCGAGGAGGGGACCGGCGTGCCCGTGACGATCTTCTCCACCAGCCCCGACCGCGAGGACACGTACGGCTCGGTCGCCTGGTGAGCGCCAAGGTGCTCGTGTGGACGCTCGCCTCGCTGGTCTGCCTCGCCGCCATCGGGGCGGCGGCGGTCGGTTGGGTGCTGGCCGGGAGGGTGATAGTGCCGCAGCCGTACGGCCTGCTGCCCGAGTTCCGACTCCAGGGCGTGACCTTGCTTCCCGACGGCCGCTACCGGGTAGTGTTGCCCGCCCCCGGCGCCGATCCCGTCCAGCACGCCAACACGCGCGTTGACGGCGCCTACGCCCTCCTCTGGGAGGGCGGCTTCGGTGCGCTTGGCGAGGTGCTCGCCGACGACGGCGCCGGCGTCGCGCGGGCGGTGGAGCTCAAGGACGGGGCGCCGCCGGCCGCCGGTCTCGAGGCGCGGATCGACAACTTCTACTACCGGCACGACCCCCTCACCGACCTGGGGATCGGCTTCGAGGAGCTGAGCCTCGCCGGCCCGGTCGGCGTCCTGCGCGCCTGGTACCTGCCGGCGGAGCAGGGGACGGCCGTGCTGCTCCTGCACGGGCGGCGACGCGGCGAGCTCATAGAGACCCTCCGCTTCGCTCAGGCGCTGAACGAGCTCGGCCTGCCCGTGCTCGCCGTCGCCTACCGCAACCACGACGCCAGCGCGCCCAGCCCCGACGGGCTTTACCACTACGGCGCCAGCGAGTGGCAGGACGCGCTCGTCGGCGCGCTCGAGCTGGCCGGGCGCGGCCACGAGCGTGTCATCCTCTACGGGTTGTCGATGGGTGGGGCGGTCGCCCTCGAGGCGCTCGAGCGCTGGCCGGCGGCGGCGCCCGAGGTCGTCGGCCTGGTGCTCGACTCGCCGCTGGTGAGCCCCGTGGCGGTCGTCGAGGTCGGCGCCGTCAAGGCGGGCCTACCGCTCCCCGGGCCGCTGACCCGCCTGGCGCTGTTCGTCGCGCGGCTGAGGACGGGCGCCGACTTCCCTGGCCTCGAGCAGGCCCGGACGGCGGACCGGATCGGGGTGCCCGTGCTGCTCATAGCCGGCGAGCACGACTCGACCGTCCCCGTGGCGGCCGTCGACGAGTTCGCCGCCGCCGTGCGGGCGCCGCTCACGTACGTGCGGCTGCCCGGCGTAGAGCACGTGGAGGCCTGGAACCACGACCCCGCCAGGTACGCGGGGTGGTTGCGGGCGTTCGTGGCCTCGTTGGAGGTGCGCGCGGCCGTGCTCTAGGGGCCCCCGGCGGAGCCCCTCGGACCGAGCCCCGCCCCGGTCAGCGCTCCGAGATCGGCTTGAACTTGAGCCCCATGGGGCCGGAGTAGACGAGGCGCGGCCGCATGATGCGGTTGTCCGCGTACTGCTCGTAGAGGTGCGCCATCCAACCGGGCACGCGGGCGACGGCGAAGATGGGCGTGTACATGTCCCCCGGGAAGCCGAGCATGCGGTAGACGGACGCCGAGAAGAAGTCGACGTTCGGCTTCACGGCCTTGCCGCGCTTGGCCATCTCCCGGTCCATGACGCGCTCCATCTCGAGGCTCATGTCGAACCACTTCGAGTCGCCCGACTCGTGGGCCAGCTGGCGGCTGACCTCCTTGAGGATCTGCGCGCGCGGGTCCAGGACCTTGTAGACGCGGTGGCCGAAGCCCATGACCCGGCCGCCCGGCTGCGACAGGACCTTCATCACGTAGGGCTCGACGTCCTCGACGCTGCCGATGCCCTCGAGCGCCTTCATGACGGCCGTGTTGGCCCCGCCGTGCAGGGGCCCCTTCAGCGCGCCGACGGCTGCCGTGATGGCGCTGTAGACGTCGGTGAGGGTGGAGGCCGTGGCCCGCGCCACGAAGGTGCTGGCGTTCGAGCCGTGCTCCGCGTGGAGCACGAGGGCCACGTCCATCACGCGGGTGGCCGCCGCCGAGGGCTCCTCGCCCGTCAGGGTGTACAGGAAGTTGCCGGCCAGACCGAGGTCGGTGCGGGGCGCCACGGGCTCGAGGCCGCGCCTGACGCGCTGGTAGGCGGCCGTCAGGGTCGGGAACTGGGCCAGGAGCTTGGTGCCGATCCTATGCACGTTGGCCTCGTCGACGCCGTCCGGGTCGTCGTCGTATGAGCCGAGCATGGACGCCGCCGTGCGGATGGCGTGCATGGGCGAGTGGTCGTGGGGCAGGCTGCGGTACAGGTCGTAGACGGCGTCCGGCACGTGGTACTGGCGCGCGACCTCCGCCCTGAAGCCCTGCAACTGCTCGGCCGTGGGGAGGGCGCCGTGCCACAGCAGGTAGACGACCTCCTCGAAGCTCGCCTTGTCGGCCAGCTCGTTGATGTCGTAACCGCGGTAGACGAGTTGACCCTTGCCGCCGTCGATGAAACAGACGCCGCTCGTGTCGATGTAGACGCCGTCCAGGCCTCTGTTGATGGTTTGTTCCATTATTCCTCCGCCGCTCACGCGGTCTTAGTCGAACGTCAGTCTACCCGCTGCCGGAGGCGCGCTGGGGCCGCCGACGGCCCGATCCGGCTAACGCCGTCGCGGGAGGGTGGCGATCAGGATCGCCGCGGCCGCGGCCAGGCAGGCGGCCAGGTAGCCGCGGGAGCCGAACGAGGCGAGCGTCACGACCGCGCCGACCGCCACGAAGGCGACCCCGAAGACGAACGGCCAGTGGCCCGGCCGGCCCTCGATGCCCTCGACCATGAGGGCCGCCGCGCCGACGCTCACGAGGAACGAGCCCTGCCACCGGAAGGCCACCTCGAGGAGCGTCCCCACGGCCGCGCCGGCCAACAGTCCGCCGACGAGGAGCGCGGCGTACGCCCCGCTGCGGGCGTGAACGATCAACAGTGCGGTGGCCGCGAGGAGCAGCCAGAGCCATGCGCTGGTCGCCGTGACCGCGGCCAGGACCGCAAGGCCCACGAGCGCTGCCAGCGCCAACAGTAGCCGGAGCGGGAGGGGCATCAGCCGACCTCGGGGCGGCCCGGACTCGCCTTCATCACGCCCATCTCATATCACTTCGGCGGCGTCCGGCCGTGACATGCGAGGCCACTCACCGAGGTTCCGCGGGTGGGAAGTCTGCTACGGCGGAGTGGCGGGGTGGGTGCTATGGTTAGCCAACGCTCGAAGGGACGACCGGAGCGTTACCGCCGGTCTGCCAAGCTGTGCGGTGGAAGTAGCGCTCGGCGTGCAACCGGACCCGCGAACCGGACGAGGCGAACATGACCACGGCGAACACGACCATCCTGCGTCACAGCGACCGGCCCACCGCGCCGGCGCCCGCGCCGGCCTCGGTGTTCGTGGTCCCGTCGCTACTAGCCGGTGCCGCCGTCGCCAGCCCCGTGCCGGCAGCCGCCCCGACCCTCCGCGTCGGGGCGTTCACTTGTGCGGGTACGGGCGTCCCGACACCACATGCCAGAGAGAACGCGAACGAAGGGAGGCCCGTATGATCCTAGAGTCACAGCTCTTCCAGCCGTTCACAGAGGAGCCGATCTCGGTAATCAACGAGGCCGGCGAGTGGATCGCCCCGTTCGAACTCGACCTCGACACACAGCAACTGGTCGAGATGTACAAGCACATGCTCCTCGGCCGCATCATGGACGAGCGGCTACTCCGCATGCAGCGTCAGGGCCGCGTCAGCTTCGTGGCGCCCGGCGCGGGGCACGAGGCCGCGCAGGTGGGCGTCGCCCACGCCGTCAAGCCCGGCTTCGACTGGTTGTTCCCCTACTACCGCGACCTCACGCTCGTCACGGCTCTCGGCGTCCCCGTCGTGGAGTCCATGGGTCAGACCATGGGCACCCTGGCGGACCCGAGCCGAGGCAGGCAGATGCCTTACCACCCTTCGTCCAAGGAGCTCAACGTCTTCTCGGTGGCGTCGCCCATCGCGTCGCACCTGCCGCCCGCCGCCGGGACGGCCATCAGCATCAAGCTGCGCGGCACGGGACAGGTGGTCGTCTGCACGTTCGGCGACGGCGCCACCAGCGAGGGCGACTGGCACGCCGGCGTGAACTTCGCTTCCGCGCAGGGCGCGCCCATCGTGTTCGCGTGTCAGAACAACCGCTACGCCATCAGCGTGGGGTTCGAGAGGCAGACGGGCGCCGAGAGCGTCTACGCCAAGGCCCACGCCTACGGCATGCCCGGCTACTTCGTCGACGGCATGGACGTCCTCGCGTGCTACTACGTCATGCGGGACGTGGTGCAGCGGGCGCGCGACGGCATGGGGCCGGCGCTGGTCGAGATGCTCGTGTACCGCTACGGCGGTCACTCCTCGGCCGACGACGACTCCGTCTACCGCCCCCGCGGCGAGGTGGAGATGTGGCGCAAGCGCGACCCGCTCGGCCGCATGCGGCGTTTCCTCGAACGCCGCGGCGACTGGGACGACGCGGCTGAGCGCGCTGCCAAGGAGGAGCTGGAGGCGCTCGTCACCAGCGCCGTGCAGGCCTCCGAGGCGGCGGGGCCCGTGCCGACCGAGGCCATGTTCGAGGACGTCCTCGCCGAGGTCCCACCGGGCCTGGCGAAGCAGCGCTCCGACCTGCTCGGCTGACGCCCTTAGGAGGGTGCCTCACATGAGTGCGATGACGATGGTCCAAGCGATCGCGCGGACCTTGGACGAGGAGATGGCGCGCGACGACCGCGTGGTCGTCGTGGGTGAGGACGTCGGCAAGCGCGGCGGCGTGTTCCTCGCCACCGAGAAGCTGTTCGACAAGTACGGACCCGACCGCGTGATCGACTCGCCGCTCTCGGAGGCCGCCATCATCGGCGCGGCCCTGGGCATGGCGGTTCACGGGCTGCGGCCCGTGGCGGAGATCCAGTTCGCCGATTACGTGTACCCCGGCTTCGATCAACTCGTGTCGCAGGTCGCCAAGCTCAGGTACCGCTCCGGTGGTCAGTTCACGGCTCCCCTGGTGATCCGCATGCCGGCCGGGGGCGGCGTGAAGGGCGGCCATCACCACTCCCAGAGCCCGGAGGCGCACTTCGTGCACACGGCGGGACTCAAGGTCGTGTTCCCCTCGACGCCGGCCGACACGCGCGGGCTCCTCAAGAGCGCCATCCGCGACGAGGACCCCGTCGTGTTCCTCGAGCCCAAGCGCCTGTACCGCGCCGTCAAGCAGGAGGTGTCCGCTGACCCGGACGAGCTCGTGCCGATCGGCAGGGCCGCCGTGACGATGCAGGGGGACGACGTCGTGCTGATCAGCTACGGCGGGTCTATGGCCGAGACGAACCGTGCTGCGAGCGCGCTCGTCGAACAGGGCTTCTCGCCTCACGTGATCGACCTGAGGTCGCTGGCGCCCTGGGACGAGGAGACGGTGTTGGGCGCCGTGGCGCGAGTCGGCCGCGTCGTGCTCGTCAGCGAGGCGCCACGCAGCGCCAGCTTCATCAGCGAGGTGGCCGCCACCATCGCCGAGGAACTGCTCGACCAACTGTTGGCGCCACCCATCCGCGTGACGGGCTTCGACACGCCGTACCCGTACGCGCAGGAGCGCGACTACCTGCCCGGGCCCGCCCGCATCATGCGCGCCGTGCAGCGCGCGCTGGACTACTGACGAATCTGCCGCATCCGCGAGCGGCGCACTAGGAGTTGCTCATGGCGAGAGAGTTACGGCTGCCCGAACTGGCCGAGTCGGTCGTGGAGGGCGAGATCATCCGCTGGTTGGTGGGGGAGGGCGACACCGTCACCCTCGACCAACCCATCGCGGAGGTGCTCACCGACAAGGCCACGGTGGAGCTGCCGAGCCCGTTCGCGGGGGTGATGCTCAAGCACCTGGCGGCCGAGGGCGACGTGGTGCGGGTGAACGCGCCCATCGCGCTCTTCTCGGACCAGGCCGGCTCCTCTGCGCCCGCCCCGGCGCGGGCCAAGGACGCCGGTGAGGGACCCGGGTCCGTGGCGGTCGCCTCCGGCGGCGCCGACGACGGCTCCAGCCAGACGCTCTTCAAGCCGTCGGGCGACGGCAGTGAGCAGCCGCTACCGCGACTGAGCCGCCCCGGCGCGCGGGCGGCCGCAGCTGGCGGGCCGATCGTGGCGACCGGCCCCGCCGCTGCCACTGGAGGGTCCGTGACGGCCGCGACTCCCCCGGGACCTCCCGCGCGTGGCCCGTACGGCCGCGTCGTGGCCGTGCCGGCCGCGCGTCGGCTCGCCCGCGAGCTGGGAGTGGACGTCGAGCAGGTCGTCGGGAGCGGTCCGTCCGGCCGCGTCCGCGTGGACGACGTGCGCGACCACGGCGCCGCGCCCGTGGGCGCCGCCTTCCCGGCCGCGCCCGTCTACCGCACTCCGGCCGGGTACGAGGGGCGGGAGGAGCGCGTCCCGGTCAGGGGGCTCAGGCGACTCATCTCGAACCAGATGGTGGCGTCGCACCTCCACACGGTGCGGACGCTGCACGTGGACGAGGCTGACGTCACGGCGCTCGTGGCCCTGCGCGACAAGCTGAAGCCGCGGGCCGCCGCCAGGGGCGTCAGGCTCTCCTACCTCCCGTTCGTCATGAAGGCCGTTGCAACCGCACTGGCCGAGTACCCGGCGCTCAACTCGAGCCTGGACGAGGCCGCCAACGAGATCGTGCGCAAGAGCTACTACAACCTCGGGATGGCGGTCGCCACGGAGGCCGGGTTGGTCGTGCCGGTGGTGCGCGACGTCGACAGCCGCACCATCCTCGAGCTGGCCGCCGACGTGAACCGGCTGGCGGACGCCGCCAAGGCGGGCAAGCTGGCGCCCGACGACATGCGGGGCGGCACGTTCTCCATCACGAACATCGGCAGCCTCGGCGGGCTCTTCTCGTTCCCGATCATCAACGTGCCGGAGGCCGCCATCCTGGGCGTCCACTCCATCAAGAAGCGGCCCGTGGTCTTGCCCGACGACACGATCGCGGCGCGTCAGATGCTCTACCTGAGCCTGTCGTTCGATCACCGCCTCGTCGACGGCGCCGAGGGCGCCATGTTCACGGGTCGCGTCATCGACATCCTGGAGAACCCCGAGGCCATGATGCTCGACCTGTGAGGCTCGGGCGCACGACCGGGGCGGACCGAACCCCACCGTAGAATCGCGGCGTGAAGCGCGGCGACCTGCCCGTACTGCCCACCTCCAGCGGCTGCTACCTGTTCTACGGCGAGGACGAGGCGGTCCTGTACGTAGGCAAGGCGGTGAACCTGCGCAGCCGCGTCGGCAGCTACTTCGGGCGCCAGGCCGGGCAGAAGGCGCGGCTCCTGACGCGCGCTGCCCGCCACCTCGAGTTCATCGTCACGCAGGACGAGGTCGAGGCGCTGATACTCGAGTCCAACCTCATCAAGAGGCACCTGCCGCACTACAACGTGCTGCTGAAGGACGACAAGAGCTACCCGTTCCTGAAGCTGACGAACGAGGAGTTCCCCACGCTCATCTTCACGCGCACGGTCGTCAAGGACGGCGGCACGTACTTCGGGCCGTACCCGAGCGCCGGAGCCGTCAGGCAGATGCTCGACCTCGTCTACAGCGTCTTCAAGCTGCGGAAGAATAGCGGCGTGCCGATGGAGACCCGCAAGCGGCCCTGCCTCCGCTACCACATGGGCCGCTGTCTCGCGCCGTGCGTCGGTTGGGCCGACCCCGTCGAGTACGCGCAGGTCGTGGCCGACGTCAAGGCGTTCCTGGAGGGTCGGGTCGTCGAGATCGTCGAGCGGTTGGACGGGCAGATGAAGGACGCCGCGCACCGCCGGGACTTCGAGCTCGCCGCCACGTACAGGGACCGGCTCGACGCCGTCAAGCGCCTCACCGGCTACGACACGAGCGTGGTGATGGCGGGCGACGACGACCTCGACTTCCTCGGGGTCGCCAAGGCCGGCGACATGGCCATGGTGCAGCTATTCCAGATGCGCCGCGGCCGCGTCGTGGGGCGCGACAAACGGCTGATGACCAACGCCGAGGACGCCAACGACGGCGAGATCCTCGAGCGCTTCATGGGCGACTACTACGGGATCGCCACGCAGTTCCCGCCGCGCGTGCTCCTCCCGCCGTCGGAGCTGGACCTGGGGGTCTGGCACCGCTTCCTGACCGGTCGTGCCGGGAGGAAGGTCGAGGTGCGGGTCCCGCAGCGGGGCGACAAGGTGGAACTGATCGAGCTGGCACGCCGCAACGCCGTCACGGGCGTGGAGGCCGAGATCGCACTCCTGGAGCGCCGCGGCGAGGCGCCGGGCGTGGGCGACCTGCAGCGCCTCCTCGACCTGAAGGACCCGCCCTGGCGCATCGAGGGGTACGACATCTCGAACCTGATGGGCACGCACACCGTGGCGAGCATCGTGGCCTTCGAGGGCGGGCGCGCCAAGCGCAGCGACTACCGGCGCGTCCGCATCCGCGACCTCGACAAGGCCGACGACTTCTTCAGCATGCACCAGGCCGTCTACCGGCGCTTCACCGGCGCGCTAGCCGACAAGCTCCCGCCACCTGACCTGCTACTCATAGACGGCGGCAAGGGCCAGATGAGCGCCGCCAAGCGGGCGCTGGCGGATGCCGGCGTCACCGTGCCCCTCGTCGGCCTCGCCAAGAAGCAGGAGACCCTCATAACCGAGACGGGCGACGAGGTCCTCGTGCCACTCAGCCACCCCGCCCTCCGCCTCCTCATGCACGTGCGCGACGAGGCGCACCGCACCGCCGTCGGCTACAACCGACAGCGCCGCGGCAGATCGGCCACGCGTTCGCTGCTCGACGACGTGCCCGGCATCGGGCCGAAGCGGCGCGACGCGCTCCTCGCCCACTTCTCGAGCGTAGAGGAGCTGAAGACGGCCGATCTCGAGACCCTGGCCGCCGTGCCCGGAGTGGGGCCGGCGGCGGCGAAGGCCGTCAAGGACTTCTTCGAGGGCACGAACGACTGAGCGTAGCCGGGCGGCCCACACGCGGCGAGGCTAGGTGAGTGGCACCCTGAACTGACCAGTCGCGCGCGCTGCGGGCGCCGGGTGCCACTCCGCGCGCAGCAGCTCCATGCGGACGTCGACGCGGCCCGCCGCGTCCACGCGCCTGTCCACCTCACGGAAGCCCACCTTCTTGAAGGCCCGCTGGGCGCGCACGTTGTCACCGAAGGTGTTGAGCCGCACGAGCTGCATGCCGAGCACGTCGAAGGCGTAGCCAAGCAGCGCGTGCATGGCCTCCGGCCCGTAACCGGTGGCCCAGTGCGTGCGCTCGCCGATGATTATGCCGAGGGTGGCCTGGTCACCGCGCACGTCGTAGAGCTCGGTGGTGCCTATGAAGGCCTCGCGCTCGTCGAAGATGCCGAACGTGGCGCGGTCGGAGCGCTTCGCGTCGGTCTTCAGCAGGCGCTTCAGCAACCACAGCGGCATGCGGTTGGGCGGCGTGCCGTTCAAGTAGGCGATCTCCGGGTCGCGGAAGTGGCTCTGCAGGCGGCGCCAGTCGGCGTCCGAGAACTCCTCCAGCGGCCGCAGGGTCACTCGCCCGTAGGCCGGTCTCATACGTTCAACAGTCTACCCGTACGCCCGGTGGTCGTCGGCGTGGGCCTAGCCGAGACGCCCGTGCCCGCGCGGCGTGGCTATACTCCCCCTACCTGCGCGCGGAGCCGGCCCTCGCGGCCCTTCGGGGCCACCGAGCGGCCCGCCGCCAGCAAGAGGTGATGATGACCGACGTACCCACCACCGACCCGCGCCCCACCGGGGAGGAGTTCGCCACCCTCTTCCGCCGACTCGTCACGACCATCTCTTCGGTCGTGGTTGGCCAGGAGCGCGTGGTCGAGGAGCTGGCGGTGGCGGCGCTGGCGCGCGGCCACGTCCTGCTCGAGGGGGTGCCCGGCCTCGGCAAGACCAAGCTGGTCCACACCTTCGCCGACGCGTGCGCGCTCGCCTACTCGCGCATCCAGTTCACTCCCGACCTCATGCCGGCAGACGTGACGGGCACCAACGTCTTCATCGAGGCCCGCCACGAGAGCCGCTTCGAGTTCCAACCCGGCCCGGTCTTCACCAACGTGCTCCTGGCGGACGAGATCAACCGCGCCACCCCCAAGACCCAGTCGGCGCTGCTCGAGGCCATGCAGGAACGGGCCGTGACCGTCGCGGGCCACCGCTACCCGCTCGACGAGCCGTTCATCGTGCTTGCCACCCAGAACCCGCTCGAGATGGAGGGCACTTACCCGTTGCCGGAGGCGCAGCTTGACCGCTTCCTCTTCAAGGTCGTCACCGAACGCCCCGACGCCGCCACCCTCGAGCGCATCCTCATCATCACCACCGGCAGCACCGAACCGCGCGCCGCCCAGGTCCTCTCCAAGGAGGAGCTCCTCCGCCTGCAGGCCATGCTGCGGGCCGTGGCCGTCGCCGAACCCGCGCTCCGCTACGTGGTGCGGTTGGTCGAGGCCACGCATGCTCACAAGCTCGTCCGGCTCGGCGCCAGCCCCCGCGGGGCACAGGCCGTGACGCTGGCGGCCAAGGGGTTCGCGCTTGCCGCCGGGCGGCCCAACGTCGAGCCCGCCGACCTGCGGCGCGCCGCCATCCCGGCGCTGCGGCATAGGCTCCTCCTCAGCTTCGAGGCGGAGGTCGAGGGCGTCACGCCCGAGGCGGTGCTGGCTGAGGTGATCGCGCAGGTGGACGAGGCCCGCTGAGCCGTGTTGGCGGCCCGCACCCGGGCGCTCCTCGAGCGCTACACGCTCGCCTCGCGGGCCCTGTCGGGGGTCGGTGGCGAGAGGAGCTCCACGGAGAGCGGCCAGAGCGTCGAGTTCCACGACTTCAGGCCGTACCAGCCCGGCGACGAACTCCGTTACGTCGACTGGCGCGCGTACGCGCGCACTGGCCGCCTCACCACGCGGCTCTACCAGGCGGAGCGGGCCGTGCAGTTGCACCTGTTGCTCGACACCACCCGGAGCATGGGTCAGGACGGCAAGCTCGAGCACGCACGCACGCTCGTGCGGCTCCTCTCTTACGTCGCGCAGCGCGACGCGCCGACGCAGGTGCATCTCCTCGACGGCAGCTCCACGCCCCGGGCCAGGGGGCGCCGCGGCATGGCGGCCACGTGGGCCTTCCTCGACGCCGCTCCCCTGCTGGAGGGCGACGCGCCGGGTCCGCTCACGGGGCTCGTTCGCTTCGCCACGGGCCTCCCCACCGTGCGGGGGCGCGCCCTCGTCCTAGTGGTCTCTGACCTCTTGGAGGACGCGCCCATGGAACCGAGCCTGGTCGCGCTGCGCTCGCGGCGCCTCGACGTCGGCTTCCTGCAGGTCGTGTCGGCCCGCGAGCTGGACCCGCCGGCCGGTCCGTTCGAGCTTCACGACGTCGAGACGGGGGCCCGGCTGGCGGTGGGGGAGGAGGAGGCTCGCGCCTACCGCGCGGAGGTGCGGCGCCACGTCGCACGCGTGCGGGGCGCCGTGCTCAGGGCCGGCTACCGTCACCAGTTGCTGGTCACGCCAGAGGCGGGAGGCGACGACGAGCGCGAGGCGTTCACCGCGCTGGTGCGCCTTGGGGTGCTGATCAAGCGCTGAGGTCTCGCCGCCGGCTCTCGGGCGCCCCTGCACCAGCGTTCGCCGAGGCGTCCTGACCCGTATGATGGCCCCCGTGACTGAACGGTTGGCACTGCTCGTGCTGGCGGCCGTGGCGCTGGCAGCGGTACTCGTCGCGCCGTGGGGCGCCATCAACCGGGAGACGGGCGCGCGCAGCGCCGTGATGATGCTCGACGGCCGCACGTTCGACTTCACCGGCCGCACCGAGCCCGTGGAGTTCCCGCAGCGGAGCGCGGTGTTCGTCATGACGCTGCTCGGCCTCGGCGGTCTCGGCGCCGGGGCGTTCCTCCGCGAGAGGCCCCGGCGCGTGACCTGGCTGGCCGCGGGCCTCCTGTTGGTCGTCGGCACCGGCTGGGGCCTCCAGCGGTTCACCACGGACATCGATGCTGCCAGGGTCGGCGCCTTCGAGACCGAGCTGCGCGGCGCCATCGAGCGGCCTCGACCGGCCTACGACGTCGACCGGCTGCAGGAGGCGCTGGCCACGGTGGGCGAGCGGAGCCTTGCCGAGAACGTCGCGCTGGTCGATGAGGCGGGGCTCGTTATCCGGCGCCTGCCCTACACGAACGCCGGCTTCGGAGCGAGCGCCTTCCTCGTGATGGTGGCGGGCGCCATGGCGCTCTTGTTCGGACTGCGGGCCGTGCGCGGCATGCCCGGGTTGGTGGACCGCCTCCTGCACTCCGCCGCCATCCCGACGGCCGCCATCTTGCTGGCGCTGCTCGCGGCGGCCGTCGTCATCCTGGCGCTGCAGCCCACTCCCGTCGGTGCCTCGGTCCAGCTGGGCGGCCCGTTCGAGCGGTTGGTCGGCCGGCTCGACACGCTCTGGTACGCCTACTACTCCATGTTCCACGATTCGCTCGGCACGGTGAACGGATTCGCCGAGTCTCTGAAGTTCGCCACGCCCCTCATATTCACCGGCCTGGCCGTCGCCTTCGGCTTCCAGGCGGGGTTGTTCAACATCGGGGCCCCGGGCCAGATGGTCATGGGCGCCATCTTCGCTATGTTCGGCGGACTCTACATCCCCGGACCCAAGGCGGTGGTCCTGCCGCTCGCCGTGCTGGCCGCGGCCCTCGGCGGCGGGCTGTGGGGTGCGCTGCCCGGCTGGCTCAAGGCGCGCTTCGGAGCCAACGAGGTCATCAACACGATCCTCCTCAACTTCGTCGCCGCCTCCGCACTCCTGTTCATACTCTCGTCCGGCAACATCTTCGCCGCCGCGGCGCTGCGCATCCTCGCCGTCATCGGCGCGTTCGTGGTGGCCGTGCTGCTGCTCCTCGCCGTCCCGCCGATGAGGCGCGCCTCGCGCCGGGCACCCAGGGTGACCCTCGCGGTCGGTGCGGTCGTGCTACTCGCCGGCTGCGTGGTGGCCGGGCTGCCGCGACCGGGCGACGCGCCGGTGGCCGTGCAGATGCCCTTCAAGGTGCCCGGGAACGAACCCAAGTCCAAGTCGCTGAACGCCTCCGCCACCATCCCGAGCCTCCCCGCCGTCCTGGGCATCAAGCGTGGCGGCGTCAACGTGATCCCCGTCGACTACGCGGCGGTCATAGCCGTGGGAGCTGCGCTCCTGGGGCTGCTCCTCCTCCGGAGGCTCGGGGCGCTGCGCGGCTGGCCCGCGCGGCTCGTCGGCGCGGCGCTGCTGGGCGGCGCGGCCTACGGCCTGGCCGCGCTGGCGGGTTGGAACGCCACGCCGACCGCCATCCCCCCAACCAGGCTGAACCTGTCGTTCCTGCTCGCCCTGTTGATGGCCGTGCTCGTCCACGTGTTCCTCTTCAAGACGCGTTGGGGTTACGAGCTGCGGGCTGTGGGTCTGTCGCCACGCGCGGCCGAGTACGGCGGCGCTCGGATAGCGCGGAACACCGTCCTCGCCATGACGATCAGCGGTGCGCTGGCCGGGCTGACTGCCACCCACTACGTGCTCGGCGGGGCGCTGGAGGATTACGCGCTGCGGCAGGCGATCCCCACCAGCGACGGGTTCGACGGGATAGCCGTCGCCCTGCTGGGCTTCAACCAACCGGTGTTCATCGTCGCCGCCGCGTTCCTCTTCGGCGTCCTCAAGTACGGCGGCTCGGTCCTCAACATCACCTTCCCCAACCTCACCCGCGACGTGGTCAGCATGATCCTGGCGCTCGTGGTCCTCTTCATCGCGGCCAAGGGGTTCCTGCCGGCCCGCCTCATCGACCCGCTCAGCTGGGGCGAGCGCCGCGGCGGGCCAGTGAGCGGACCGCCGGAAGCCCAAGAGGAGGCCTGACGTGGACACCGTGCTGCTCCTGGCCCTCGGCTCCTCGATGATCCGCGCCACCACGCCGCTCCTGCTGGCGGCGCTCGGTGGCTTGTTCAGCGAGCGTTCCGGCGTCGTCAACATCGCGCTCGAGGGCATCATCCTGTTCGGCGCCCTGGCCGCGGCCGTCGTCACGCAGCTGATCGAGGCCCCGTTCGTCGCCGCTAACCCGACGGCGCGGGTCTGGTACGCCCCGTGGCTGGGGCTCCTCGCCGCCATGGTGCTGGGCGCGCTGATCGCCGGGGTGCACGCGCTCGTCTCGATCCGTTACAAGGCCGACCAGATCATCTCCGGCACCGCCATCAACCTAATGGGGGTAGGCATCCCGGCGGTGGTGCTGGCGGGCCTCTACCACAACACCTCCATCTCCGACCCGGTCAAGAACCGCCTGCCGGACGTCAGCTTCTTCGGCGTCCCCGGGCTGAGCTTCAGCGTCCTGGTCTACCTGGCCTTCCTGCTCGTGCCCGTCGTCTGGTTCGTGGTCTTCCGGACGCCGTTCGGCCTCAGGCTGCGCGCCGTCGGCGAGCACCCGGAGGCGGCCGACTCGCTCGGTATCAGCGTCACCCGCATGCGTTACGTGGGCGTCATGCTGTCGGGCGTGCTGGCCGGACTGGGCGGCGCCTACCTGTCGATCGGTAACCTCAACCAGTTCGTGAGCGAGATGTCGGGCGGGCGCGGCTTCATCGCGCTGGCCGCGCTCATCTTCGGCAAGTGGCACCCGCTCGGCGTGCTGGGCGCCACGCTCTTGTTCGGGGCGTTCCAGGCGACCGAGGTCCTGCTCGGCGGGGGCAAGCTACTGCCGCCCACGCTGGTGCAGAGCCTCCCGTACATCCTCACCATGCTCGTGCTGGCCGGCTTCGTCGGTCGCTCCGTCGCTCCCAAGGGCCTGGGCAAGGCGTGGAACGAGTGACGCGCGCGGCGTCGCGGCGCTCCGGGCTGCTGCTCCACCCGACCTCGCTGCCCGGGCCCCACGGCATCGGCGAGCTGGGCCGGGAGGCCTACGCCTGGGTCGACTTCCTGGAGGCCGCCGGCCAGCGGCTATGGCAGGTCATGCCCCTCGGTCCCACCGGTTACGGCGACAGTCCCTACCAGTGCTTCAGCGCCTTCGCCGGCAACCACTACCTGATAGACCTCGCCGAGCTGCAGGCCGCTGGGCTCCTGGCCGGCGCCGACCTGGCGCAGGTCCGCGCCCTGCCCGAGCAGCACGTGGCGTTCGGCGAGGTGATCCCCAGGAAGCTCGCCCTGCTCACCTCGGCCGCGACGCGCTTCGCTGCCGCGGCCACGGCCACCGAGCGGGCGGCCGTGGCCGAGTTCGCGCGGCGCCACGAGGCCTGGCTGGCCGACTACGCGCTGTTCATGGCGCTCAAGGAGGAGAACGGCGGGCGCGCCTGGACGGAGTGGCCGGGGGAGCTGAAGCGGCGGGAGCCCGCGGCGTTGGCCGCGGCCAGGACGCGCCTGGCGGACGCCGTGGCCCGGCACACCCTGTGGCAGTACTGGTTCTTCTCCCAGTGGCAGCGGCTGCGCGCCTACGCCAACGGTAAGGACGTCCTGGTGCTCGGCGACGTGCCCATCTTCGTTGCGCTCGATTCCGCCGACACCTGGTCGCGCCCCGAGCTCTACCACCTGGGTCCGGACGGTAGCCCCACGGTGGTGGCGGGCGTGCCGCCCGACTACTTCTCGCCCACGGGGCAGCGGTGGGGCAACCCGCTCTACGACTGGGCCGCCATGGCCCAGGACGGTCACGGTTGGTGGGTGGCCCGCGTAGGCGCCGCGCTCGAGCTCTTCGACCGGATCAGGGTGGATCACTTCCGCGGCTTCGCCGCCTACTGGGAGGTGCCCGCCACCGAGGAGACGGCGGTCAACGGCCGCTGGGTCCCCGGGCCGGGACAGGCCCTGTTCGACGCGCTGAAGGGCGCCCTCGGCGAGCTGCCGCTCGTGGCCGAGGACCTGGGGGTCATCACGCCGGACGTCGACGCCCTGCGGGAGGCCAACGGCCTCCCGGGCATGAAGGTGCTCCAGTTCGCGTTCGCAGGCGGGGCGGACGACCCGTACCTGCCCCACAACTACGAGGCCAACTGCGTGGTGTACACGGGCACACACGACAACGACACCAGCGCCGGTTGGTACGCGGCCGCCCCCGAGGTGGAGCGCGACATGGTCAGGCGCTACCTCGCCAAGGGTGACGACAACATCGCCTGGGAGCTGTTGCGTCTGGCGCAGGCCTCGGTCGCAGACACCGCCGTCGCCCCCCTGCAGGACGCGCTGGGTCTGGGGAGCACCGCCCGCATGAACACCCCCGGCACGGCCGCCGGGAACTGGAGCTGGCGATTCACGTGGACGGACGTTCCCTACTGGCTGGCGCCGCAGCTCCGCGAGCTGGCGGAACTGTACGGGCGCGTGCCGGGCAGCGGCGGCGTCGACACGCCGTACCGCCAGACCACGACCGACTGAGGGCACGCCCCATCGTCAGCTGCGGAAGATGACGGCCTCGCGCTTGAAGTTGCCGAGCGCGAAGCGGAGCAGAAGCGCCACCGCCACCGCCATGACGATCCAGGTGACGAGCGTCTCCTGCCCCGTGGCGGTGCCGCGGACAACGTTGTCCATCAGGAGCAGCGTGTTCAGGACGGGGACGTAGAACACGGAGTCGCTGACGCCGATCAGGTCCTTGAACTGCAGGGCCACCGCCGGCAGGATGAACAGGAACGAGAGCGGCGCGACGTAGCTCTGCGCCTCCTTGAACGAGCGCGCGAACATGGCGACCCCGAGGACGAGCGCCGCGACGAACGCCGCCAGCAGCAGAGCGCTGACGAGGAGCTGGACGGTGCCGACCAGGCTCACGGCCAGGCTGCCGCCCATCACCGCCACCACCTGCTCGGCCTGGTCGCCGAGCCTAGGGACGAACACGCGCTGCATGACCAGGCTCCCGACGAGGAAGCCGACGATGGCCATCAGGGCGGCGGAGAGACCGAACACCATGGTGGCGAGGAACTTGCCGGCCACCACCTCGGAGCGCCGCACCGGCGCCACCAGCAGGACCTCCAGGGTTCCCCGCTCCTTCTCGCCGGCCGTGGCGTCGATGGCCGTCATCTGGCCGCCCGTTAGCGTCCAGATGGCGATGAAGAACGGGATAAGCCACGAGAGCTGGCCGCTGCTGCGCTCGGCCTTCGAGCTCGCGTCGACCGTGGAGACCTTGACGGGAGCTAGGAGGGCCGTGTCGAGGCCCGCCGCCCGCAGCCGGTCGCTCACGACGGCGCCCTGGTAGGCGCCGATAGCCTGCTGCACCTTCGAGGCGCTGAGCTCGGCCTTCATGTTGCCGACCTTGGTCACGAGCTGCAGCTCGCCGCTACCCCCGGCCGCGACGTCCGCCCCGAAGGTGGGAGGGACGACGAGCGCCACCTCGACGCTGCCGTCTTGGACGGCGGCCGTTGCGTCGTCCACGGCGCGCGGCTCGAGCCCTGCCGTGAGCATGGCCTCCGCGAGCCGGTCGGGCAGGCCGTCCAGGCCCACGACCCCGACCGGCGTGGTGGTCACCTGCTCCCGGTCGAGGAGGTTCCCGAGGAGGAGCGGAAGGCCCAGCATCATGACGGGCACGAGCAGCAGCGGGATCAGGAGGTTGGAGACGATGGCGCGGGTGTCGCGCAGGGTGGAGACGATCTCCTTGCGCGCCAGTCGGAAGACCATGGGGAGCCTCACGCCGCGGCCCCGCCCGTCACGTCGAAGCGCCTGACGAGGCGGAAGAACGCCTCCTCGAGACCCTTGCCCTCGCCGTTCGCCGCCAGCTCAGCCACGCTGCCCTCGGCGATCTTGCGGCCCTGGTAGATGATGCAGGCGCGATCACACAGCTCCTCCACCTCGCTCATGACGTGGGTGGAGTAGATCACCGCGCGCCCGGCGCTCGGGTACGCCTTCACGAAGTCGATCACGGCGCGTCGGGCCACGACGTCGAGGCCGCTCGTGGCCTCGTCGAAGAAGATGACGGGTGGGTCGTGCAGCACGGCGCGGGCGATCACGATCTTCTGCTTCATGCCGGTGGAGAAGCCGCCGGCGCGCCGGGTGAGCGTGTCGCCGAGTTGGAGGAGCTCGTCCAGCACTGCGATGCGCTGGTCCACCTCGGCTCGCTTCATCCCGTACAGCCCGCCGAAGTAGTGGAGGATCTCGCGGCCGTCGAGCCTGTCGTAGAGGCCCATGCCGCCGTTCACGACGCCGATCGCCGCTCGGACGGCCTCGCTCTCCCGCGCCAGGTCGTGGCCGGCGATGGTGGCGTCGCCCGAATCGGGCTTCAGGAGCGTGGCGAGGACGCGCAGGGTGGTCGTCTTGCCGGCGCCGTTCGGGCCGAGCAGGCCGTAAACCTCGCCGCTCGCCACCGAGAAGCTGAGGTCCACGACGGCCTTGACGGCCCCGAAGCTCTTGTTGATGCCCCGCACCGATATCAGGTCTCCCACGCGGCAGATGTTAGCAGACGCGGCCCGCACGGCAGGGGCACGGGTTAGGCCCTTGCTATCATCGCCACGTGAGAGAGCGCGACCTAGCCGCGTTGGACGGGCATCAGTTCCTGCCGCGCGCGCTTCACGAAGTGCGCGCCGTGGACACCGCCACCGCGGTCCATGGCCTGAGGCTGGCGTCACCGATCGTCCCACGTCGGCGCCGGGGCGACGGCTTGCCGGGCGACCAGCTCGTGGCGCTGCCTTCGGCGGTCGTCTCGGCGGGCGCCGACAGGCACCCGGCGGGCCGGTCGCTGGCGGTCCTGCCGCCGAGCGGCATGGCGGAGCTCGTGCGGGAAGTCAAGGCGCTCTCGGCTCGCGGGGTGGCGGCCGTTGGCATCGACCTTGCACCGCTCGCTGACGCCGCCCCCTACGGCGGCGTGGCGTGGCAACCGCGCAGCCGCGAGGACCTGGCTGAGCTGCGGGCCGCGGCGGGGTGCCCGCTGTGGGTCTTCGGCGTCGCCGGCGCCGCCGACGCCGAGGTGGCCGCCGAGGCCGGTGCCGAGGTGGTGGTCGTCAGCCGCTGCCTCGGCGGTCGCGTGGGCGCGCCGGCCACCATCGAGCTGCTGCCGGAGGTGGTGGACGCGGTCGGCGGCATGGTGGCGGTGGCCGCGGGGGGGGCCGCGCGCGACGGCGTGGACGTGCTGCGCTACCTCGCCGTCGGAGCCGAGCTGGCCGTGGTCGACGTGGAGCGCGACCCGGCCGACATGGTGGCGGAGCTCGTCTACGCCATGCGCCTCACCGGGTGCGCCAACCTCGGTGACGTGGGGTACGACGCCCTGTTCGCCCCGCTCTTCGAGGACTCGTGATCGCGTTCGTCGAGGGCGTGGTGGTCGAGGTCGCCGAGGCGGCAGTCACCGTGGCGCTCGGCGGCGTCGGCGTGGAGGTGCAGGCCCCAAGCTCCACCCTGGCGCGTTGCGAGGTGGGCCGGCCCGTGCGGCTCCTCACGCAGCTCGTCGTGCGAGACGAGCAGCCGAGCCTCTACGGCTTCCACCAGCCGGAGCAGCTCCAGCTCTTCAAGCGACTGCTCGACGTCGGCGGTATCGGGCCCAAGCTTGCCCTGGCAGTGTTGTCGCACCTGCCGGTCGCGCTCGTGGTCACGGCCGTCACGAACTCGGATCCCGGACTGCTGACGAGCGCGCCCGGCGTGGGCAAGCGCACGGCGGAGCGCATCGTCTTGGAACTCAAGGGCCGCCTGCCCACCGAGCTGGCGGCCCTGGGCGCGGGCGGTGCGGAGGCCGGCCTGGGCGGCGCCGGCGAGGACGCCGTGGCGGCGCTACTGGCCCTCGGCTACCGCGAGGGCCAGGTGCGGAACGTGGTGACGGAACTGGCTGCGGCGGACCGCGAGGATCCGGCCGAGACCCTCATCCGAAAGGCGCTGGCGCGGCTGCGCTGAGCCTCAGGCCGACACCGGTTGGGACCGCAACGCCGCCGCCGCGTCCGTGGTCGGCAGGTCGAACGCCTGGCCCACCGCCGCGTACGTGATGGCGCCGGCGTGGACGTTCAGGCCCTTAAGGAAGGCCGCGTCGTCGAGGAGGGCGGCCGTGCCGCTGGCCGCCAGCTTGAGAGCGTACGGCAGCGTCTGGTTGGAGAGCGCCCGCGTGCTGGTGTTGGGCACGGCGCCCGGCATGTTGGCAACGCCGTAGTGGACCACGCCGTCCACCACGTACGTGGGGGACTCGTGGGTCGTGGCGTGGATGGTCTCGATGCAGCCGCCCTGATCGACGGCCACGTCGACGACGACGCTTCCCGGACGCATGAGCGACAGCATGTCGCGAGTCACTAGCTGCGGCGCGCGCGACCCAGGGATGAGGACCGCGCCGATGAGCAGGTCCGTGGTGGGCAGCAGTTCACGCAGGTTGCCGGCGTTGCTCGCGAGGGTCTGCACGCGCCCGCCGAACACGTCGTCCAGGTACTGGAGGCGGGAGTGGCTGATGTCGAGGAGGTTCACCTGAGCGCCGAGGCCGAGCGCCAGCTTGGCGGCGTTCGTACCCACCATGCCGGCGCCGAGCACGGTGATGACGCCGGGCTTGACCCCCGGCACGCCGGCCAGCAGCACGCCGCGGCCGCCGTGTGCCCGCTCGAGGAAGTGGGCACCGACCTGCGGGGCCATCCGGCCCGCCACCTCGCTCATGGGGGTGAGGAGCGGTAGGGCGCCCGTGGCGAGCTGCACGGTCTCGTAGGCCACGGCCGTGGCGCCGCTGCGCACGAGGGCGTCGGTGAGGGCCCGGTCGGCGGCGAGGTGCAAGTAGGTGAAGAGGAGCAGACCCTCGCGCAGATGGCGGTACTCCGCGGCTATCGGCTCCTTGACCTTCATGACGAGCTGCTGCGCCCAGGCGTCGTCCACCGTGCCGAGCTCGGCTCCGGCGGCCACGTACTCGTCGTCGGGGAAGCTCGATCCCAGGCCCGCGCCGGTCTCGACCACCACGCGGTGGCCGGCCCTGACGAGCGCGTGGACCGCCCCCGGGGTGCACGACACCCGGTACTCCTGCGGCTTGATCTCTTTGGGGATGCCGATGTTCATGTTCGCTCCCTGAGGGCGCGCTAGGTCGCGGCGCCCTGATGCGCCTTGGTCAACAGCCCCTAAGTCTATCGGGCGCCGCGGGCGGGGTGGTGGGTGTCACGGCGTTGGCGGTACCACGCTGCGGCGTCCGCGTCGCCGCCCCGAGGCGGCGGCGTCACGGGGTGAGGTCCCTCTGCCAGACGCGGAGGATCCTGGCGCGGCCGTCCTGGCCGGGTTCCACCACCGCCGCCACGGCGCCGTCCTCGTCTAGCAGCACCGTGGTGCCGCCCAGCTCGAGCGTCGGCCTCTTCCCTTGCCGCACGGCCGCGGCGGCGGCGGCTCCCAGGTGCAGGTGGGGGAGGGGCAGTGCCTCCGCCGGGTCGAGCGGAGTCGCCGTGGCGACGTCCTCCAGGGCGCAACAGCGGGTCAGGTCGATGGCGCCCGACGCCACTCGCACCAGGCCGGAGAGGTGGGCCGGCGTGCCGAGCGCGGCGCCCAGGTCGCGGGCGAACGACCTGACGTAGGTGCCGGCCGCCACCTCGAGCCTGAAGAGCGCCGTCGGCAGGGGGGCCAGCTCCGTAGGCAGCTCGAGAGCGCGCCCTGTCCCGGCTAGGGAAGGGCCCCATCCACTGGGGCCGGGCGCGAACTCGCGGGGCAGGTCGCCGCGCCGCGCCGCGAAGCCCAGCAGGTCAACGCGGTGGTAGCCGACGGGCCTGGGCGGAGGTTCGGACGCCTCGCCGCGCCGCGCGGCGGCGTAGCTCCGTTGGCCGGCCAGCTTCACGGCCGAGTAGGCGGGGGGCCTCTGCATGGTGACGTGGAGGAAGCTCGCGGACCGCGCCGCGACCGCGGCGGCCGTGATGCCGGCGAGGGCGTCGGGCGCGGCCTCGGTCACGTGGGCGCCGGCGGCGGGCGGCTCCGCGTCGAGGGTGGGTGTCCCAAGACCGAACGCCACCCAGGCTAGGTACGCCTTGCGCCCGGCGGTCACGAACGGCGAGAGCTTGGTTGCCTCACCGGAGAGGAGGACGAGGACGCCACTCGCCAACGGGTCGAGGGTGCCGGCGTGTCCGACGCGCCGCGTGTTCAGTAGTCGCCGCGCCCTCGACACGGCGTCGTGCGACGTCATGCCGATGGGCTTGTCGACGGGGTGGACGGGCACCGGCTCAGTACCGGCTCAGTAGAAGAGCGATCTCACCCAGGGGCTGAGCAGGGCGGCCGCGAGGAGCCCCAGATGCAGCGTGAGCTGGGCCACGAGCACCTCCCAGCCGCAGCGGCGCCGGCGGTAGGCGTCGGCGAGCACGAGCCCCATCGGGAGGAGCAGGAGCAGCGGCGCTCCGAACGTGAGGGAGTAGAGCGCGGCGGAGACCACCGTGCCGATCGTGCCGTCGTAGCGCCGCGTGAGCGGCGCCAGCGCGAAGGGCCGGAAGAAGATCTCGGCCAGAGGCACGAGGATGGCGGCCGCCACGACCAGCGGCGAGACGCGCACCAGGTCGAGGTAGAAGCCTCCGAGCGCGCCGTCCCCGAGGTAGTGCAGGTAGGCCAGCGTGGCGGCCAGGAACAGGAGGCCCCAGACCACCCCGTTGCCGGCGTACCGGGCGTTCCCGAGCAGCTTCTCGAGGGCGTCGAAGCCGTTGACCTGAACGCGGCGCCAGGCCAGCAGCGCCAGCGCCGCGCCGAGGGAGAGGTAGAAGAGCGTGCGCATCTCCCCCCCGAGGGCGGGCGTGAACAGCGCCAGGGGGTTGTCGTGCCGGAACAGTCCGTAGAGGACGGTGACGAGGAGGGCGACGAGCAGGCCCGCGATCAGCGTGCCGTACACCTGACCCACGCTCCAGTCGCGCGGCCCCTCGACGACCTCCAGCGTCGACGAAGACGCGATTCTGCTCTCGCCGATCAGGTGCGCGCCGACCAGGAACAGTAGGAGCAGCAGCCAGATCAGCGTGTTGCCGCGCACCAAGGAGGTCAGGTTCTCGCGCTTGAGGGACTCGCGCAGGGCGAGGCCGCCCCCGCTGACGTCGCCCGTCGCGTACGCGATCAGCGCGAGCGCACGGAGGTCGCGCGCCTGCGCGTCGACGTTGCGGGCGCCCCGGAGCTGGTGGGCGGTGGCGATGTTGCCGTTGGCGGCCTCGAGCTCACCCTGGGCCCACTGGGCGCGCCCGAGGAGGGAGCGCACGTCGGGGTTGCGGTCGTCGCCCGTGAGCGTGAGGTAGCTCTGCAGCTGCTGCTCCGCTGACGCCGCCTCCCCTAGCCGGAGCCTCAGGTTGGCGTCCGCCAGACGGTAGCGAGCGTCGAGGGGGTTGCCGAGGATGGCGGCCTCGTACGAGTCGAGCGCCTCCAGGTACCGACCCTGCGACTGCATGATGCGCCCGCGGAGGAACGACACGCGCCCCTCGAGCTCGAGGTTGCCCTGGCGGGCGAGCAGCGCCTCCGCTGCCTGGAGCTGCGCCTCCGCGTCTCCCGGTCGGTCGCCGGCGAGGGCGGCCTCGGCGAGGAGGACGAGGGGTTCGGCCGTGTCGATCCGGTTCTGGACGCGGCGCAGGCGGCTCTCCGCGCTGGTGAACTCCCCTAGGCCCAGCTCGATCCGCGCGAGCGCCAGTTCGGCGTCGGCGAAGTCCGGGCGGACCTGCAGCGCGTTGAGGCACGCCTGCCTGGCGGTCTCGAGGTCGCCGCCGGCCTCGAAGCGGAGGCACTGCTGGTAGTAGCGGTTCTCGTCGAAGCTCTGGGCGCGGACAGGCGAGGCCGCGAACAGCACGAACAGCGCAGCCGCCAGAACCGGCAGCGTCAACGCCGCGCGTCTACCCATCCTGAGCGTTTCCCGGTTGCCTCCCATGCGTTCCCTTCCGATCGGCGCGTGCGCCAGAGCCTCATGATGGCGTCTGGCCGCTCCCAGATGAGGTTAGTTCGTTCACTCCGGCCCCGGGCGGGGCCTACCCGGGCGGTTAAGGTTCCCTGAAGCTCACACGCCGTGCGGTCTAACCATGCGTTGGTACCATCTTCCCATGACTCGCGAGCAGCTCCGGCCCGGCCAGAACGGCGTGAGGGCCGCGCTGGGGCGTTCCGGTCGAGCCGGCGCTCCCGCGGTGGGCGCGCCGTGAGCCTCGCCGCCTTCTTCATGCTCGCTCAGGTGGCGCTCCAACTGCCGGCCATGCCGGAGGGGACCGAGGTCAGGCTGGTGTCCCTCGACCTGCTGACGGTCTACGTCTCCGCGCGCGTCGAGGACGGCCACCTCGTATTCCGCGAGTTCCCGCCCCCCGGCACCGAGGTGCGGGTCCTCATCTTCCCGCCCGGGGAGGACGCGGCCAGCAGGGCCGCCGCCCTCGCCGGGGCGACGGCGTACTCGGGCCGCGTCACGGACGGCGGCACCGACGTCCTCCTCAAGCTCGACGGCGTCGAGCGCCCGGTCTCGCTCAGGCAGGTGCTGCTGGAGGAGCGCGAGGTCTGGCTCGACATCCCGATGGGAAGGAGCCGCTGAATGGCGAAGAGCCGCATCCTGATCGTCGAGGACGACGTTGACATCCTGAGGCTCCTCACGCGTGAGCTCGAGGACGCCGGCTTCGAGGTCGCGGCGTACGACAGCGGCATGCGTGGCCTGTCGGCCGTGAGGGAGTCTAACCCCGACCTCGTGATTCTCGACCTGGGGCTGCCCGACATGAGCGGGCAGGAGATCGCACGGCGGCTACGTCACACGGGCAACATCCCGATCATCATCCTCACGGCCGCCGACGAGGTGGGCACGAAGGTGGAGATGCTGAACGCGGGCGCCGACGACTACCTGGCGAAGCCCTTCCACGTGGAGGAGCTCGTGGCCCGCGTGAACGTGCAGCTCCGCAAGCGCACGCTGGGCGTGGCCCAGAAGATCGGCGACCTCACCATCGACCCGGCCCGACGCCAGGTCTTCTGGGCCGCCGAGGAGGTGCGGTTCAGCCCGCGCGAGTACGAGCTGCTGCACTACCTGGCCGGCCAGCCCGGCCGCGTCTACAGCCGCAAGGAGATCGAACACAACGTGTGGGGCGAGGAGCTCCCGCCCTCGTCCAACGTCGTCGACGTGCACATCGCCAACATCCGCAGCAAGTTGCGCGACGCGGGTGGGTTCGGGGTCATCCGCACCGTGCGCGGCGTGGGTTACGCGCTGAAGTCTTGAGGGCAGGGGCGCTCGCCGCCATGACGAGGCCGACCGCGTGCCGCGCCTGAAGACCCCCCGCCTGACCCTCAAGTGGCGGGTCGCGCTCCTCGCGGCGGCCGCCACGGCCCTGCTCGCCGGCCTCACCATGGTGGTCGCCTACGAGGTCGTCAGGGGCGGCCTGTACGACGAGCTCCGCCGTGCCCTGCGGGCGGACGCCTCCGTCGTGGCCAACCTCTACAACGCCGGCGAGGGGAGCGCCACCACCCGCCTGACGGGCCCCACCGGCGGCGTCGTGCTGCAGGTCTACGACCCGAACGGCCGACTCCTCGTGGCCAGCCGTCCCGACTTCGAGCGCCTGGACATGGCCCTGCCCGCCGCCGACGTGGTGCGGGGCAACGGGGTTCCCAGCATGTGGAGCGGCAGGGTCGGCGGTCAGCTGATGGAGGCCGCCCTGGCGCCCTTCGAGCTGGGCGTTGTGGCGGTCCTGACGGACCCCACCTACATCGGCGCCGTGCTCGCGGAGCTGTCGCGCAACCTGCTGGTCGCGGCCGTGCTGTTGGTGGTGGCCAGCCTGCTCGTCGGCTACCTGGTGGCGGCCGCGTCGCTGAGACCCCTCACGCGCCTGGCGCGGCTGGCGTCCGCGCTGGGGCCGGAGCGGCTCGAGGCGATCGATTACGCTGGGCCGCGGGACGAGGTCGGGCGCCTGACGGCGGCGCTCAACGACCTGGTGGGACGGCTGCGCGAGGCGCTCGACGCTCAGCGGGTGTTCCTGGCCGAGACGAGCCACGAGTTGCGCACCCCTCTAACCAGCCTGCGCGGCTTCCTCGACAGGGCGGTGAGACGCGCCGGTCCCGACAGCCGCGACGACCTCCTCGACGCCCAGCGCGTGGCGGGGAGCATGACGCGGCTCGTGGAGGACCTGCTCCAGCTCTCGCGCGGCCAGCTCGTGGCGGACCCGGGGCGGCACCTGGTGGAGCTCCGCAGCGACGTGTTGGGTCCCGTGGCTGCCGAGTTCCCCGGAGTGGTCGTGGCGCCCGGCCTGCCGGCGCTCGTGCTCGGCGACCCACAGCGGCTCATGCAGCTGGTGCGCAACCTGACCGCCAACGCGGTGCGCGTCGCCAGCGACCCCGGGGCGGTGCGGCTCGAGCTCCGGGTCGGGGAGACGGAGGCCGCCATACTGGTCGCCGACGACGGGCCGGGCATCGCGCCCGCCACCCTGGAGCGGATCTTCGAGAAGTTCTACAAGGGGGCGGGGGGTGGTTCGGGGTTGGGGCTCGCCATCGCGAGGCAGGTGGCGGAGCACCACGGCGGCGGCGTCACGGTCGAGAGCCACCCGGGCGCCACGGTGTTCCGGGTGAGCCTGCCGCTGGTGGACGCCGACGAGGACGACTGAGGCCCGCGCCGCAGGCGAGCGCCCGCTCGCCCGTCAGAGCTTGGGCAGCGTGACGCCCGTCTGCCCCTGGTACTTGCCTGAGCGGTCCGCGTAGGTGGTGTCGGGGCGCTCGCCCTGGAAGAAGAGCAGCTGGACGATCCCCTCGTTGGCGTAGACCTTGGCCGGTAGCGGCGTCGTGTTGGAGAGCTCGAGGGTGACGTGCCCCTCCCAGCCCGGCTCGAGCGGCGTGACGTTGGCGACGATGCCGCAGTTGGAGACGAAGACGCCGGCGTCGAGCGCGAAGTTGCCCGTCCCGGGGACCGTAAGGCAGTAGACGTCGTGCTCTCCCTTGAGCTCCCTCACCGCCGCGACGGCGTGGTTCCGCGCCGCCCGGGCCGGGCCGGCTTGGGGCCGGGCGCCGCGGTCGGCCACGCCGCCCCTCGATAGGGGGTCGCGGCGGCGCGCGGCCGGTAGGTAGGCGCCGCTGCGGGGCTGGTAGGTGAGCTCCCGGCCGCCGACCAGCTCGCGGTAGAGCGGCATGAGCGACGTGCCGGGCCTCAGGTCGGCCGCCTGGACCCAGCCCCCGTCGCGGCGCATGAAGTCGTGATCGGGGGTGGCGTGGATGACGCTGCCGTCGTCGAGGACGACCTCGAGGAGCGCGTCGCGGCCGATGTGGCGGGGGGCCTCGAGCGGCGCGGCCACGACCCGGCCGCCGCCGTCGACGGTGTAGCCCAAGAACCGTTCACCCTCGCGGTGGCGGTCGGCCAGCCGCTCGAGCGTCTCGGAGGCGCCGCCGAGGAGCGCCACGCGCGTGTCGCCGCTGAAGCAGCGGGCGTACGACGACTTCCCGAGGGCTATGACCATCGTGTCGTGCGGGATGCGGAGGTACTCGACCGAGCGCGTCAGGGCGAAGGAGTTGGGCGGGATGATGCAGGTCTCGCCCTCCCACTCCACCAGGCTCCTGGTGTCGAAGTTCTTGGGGTCGACCACCGTGTTGAAGGCGTTGACGAAGATGCGCCACTCCGGCGCGGCGCGGAGGTCGTAGCCGAAGCTCGACAGGCCGTAGCTTATGACGCCCTCGCGCACGAGGCGCTCCTCGAACGGCGTGATCATGCCCTCGCCGGCGCGCTCCCTGATCCACTTGTCCGGTCGGATGCTCACGTCCAGCACTCTACCAACGGTTCACTGAGGTAGGGCAATGGGCCGGAGACCAGGGTCTGTTCACTCTTGACGGCACGACTCACTCTTGACGGCACGGCGTCAGAAG
>CAYNNL010000008.1:0-48789 GCA_964398765.1 uncultured bacterium
TCCGCGACTTCGTGGCGGACGGCATGATCGTCACCCGCGGCCTCGACGACTGCCTCTTCGTCTTCCCCCTCACCGCCTGGGAGCGCATAGAGGAGCACCTGACGGCCCTGCCGCTCACCGATCCCGATTCGCGCAAGTTCGTCCGCTTCTTCTACTCGGGCGCGGCGAAGGCCAAGCTCGACTCGGCCGGCCGGATCACCCTGCCGCCGCCGCTGCGCACCTACGCCCGCGCCGACGGCAACGTCGTCGTGGTCGGCGCCCCCAACCGCCTCGAGATCTGGAACGAGGCGCTGTGGCTGGACAACCTGGGCGACGTCCAGTCGAACCCACCGGCGCCCGAACTCCTGAGGGAACTCGTCGGGTGAGGAGCGACGTGACCGACCGCCCCACGGCCTCCCACCCCGTCCCACCGACGGCGGCGCCGTCCGGCGCGGACGACCGACCGCGCGCCGCGACCGACGCGCCGCACGTGAGCGTCATGGCCAGCGAGACCCTGGACGGCCTCGCGCTGCGCCCCGGCGCGTGGTACGTCGACGGCACCTTCGGCGCCGGCGGTCACTCGCGCCTCCTGCTCGAGGCGGGAGCGAACGTGGTCGGCGTCGATCAGGACCCCACCGCGCTCGAACACGCTGCCGCGCTCACGCGCGAGGGCCTGCCGGGCGAGCTCCGCTTCCAGGCCGGCAACTTCCGCGACCTCGAGCGCCTCGTCGCGGCCGCCGGGGTCACCGACGTGCGCGGCGTGCTCCTCGACCTCGGGGTCTCCTCCATGCAACTCGACGAGGAGGGGCGCGGCTTCGCGTTCCGCAGGGACGGCCCGCTCGACATGCGCATGAGCGAGGCGGGCGTCAGCGCGGAGGACGTCGTCAACGACTACTCGCTCGAGGACCTGGCGGCCATCATCTTCCGCTACGGCGAGGAGCGGCATAGCCGCCGCGTCGCCAGGCGCATCGTCGAGGCGCGCGCGGCCGGCCGGATCACCACGACGGCAAGGCTGGCCGAGGTCGTCAGCTCCGCCTACCCCCCAGGACCGCGGCGCGAGCACCCGGCGCGCCGCACCTTCCAGGCCCTGCGGATCCACGTCAACGACGAGCTGGGCGCGCTGCAGGAGGGCCTCGAGGCCTCCGCGCGTCTCCTCGTTCCCGGCGGCCGTCTCGTGGTGCTCTCGTACCACTCGCTCGAGGACCGCATCGTCAAGCAGTTCCTCAAGGGCTCGCCCCGCCTGGTGGCGGTCCACAAGCGGCCGCTCGAGGCCACCCCGGACGAGGTCGCCCGCAACCCGCGGGCGCGCAGCGCCAAGCTGCGCGTCGGAGAGCGGGTGGGGGCTTGAACGTCAGCCTGCCGGCACCCTTCAGGTTGGCGCTGCCCGCCTACCTGGTGCTCCTGCTGCTGCTGGCGCTCATGGGCGCCGGCAACCAGGCGCTCCTCCACCGGCAATCCGACCTGATGGACCTGAAGACCGAGCTCACGGCCGGCGTCGCCCGGGCCCGTCACGACGCGAGCGCCGTGCAGGGGCCCGCGGCAGTGGCGGCCTGGGCGCGCGCCGCGGGCCTGGTACCGGTACCCGAGGGCGGCGCCGCCGTGCTGGTGGCGCGCGACCCCGTGGCTCCCCTCCCACCACTTCCCACCCCTTCGCTGGAGGTCCGAACGGCATGGCGCTGACCACCCCGAGCAGCCGCGGCGCGGCTGGCTACCACTTCCCCGAAGGCGTAGAGCGCCGGCAGCACGTCGACACGGGTCGTCCCCGCGGAGCCTCGCGCGCCGCGCCGGCGGCCGCACCGGAACCCCTCCGCTTCAGGCGCTCGTGGCTCCTCTTCCCGCTCACGCTCCTGCCGCTCGCGGCGGCCGTGGTGGGCTTCGCCATGCAGCAGCGTGGCTTCACCGAGCTGCCGCCGCTCCCGGTCGAGGGGGTCACGCGCGGCCGGGTGCTCGCCAGCGACGGAAGCGTCCTCGCCGAGGGTCCCGCCTCCGAGCGCACCTATCCCCAGGGGGTGCTGGCGGCGCCCGTCCTCGGCTTCACGGGCGCGCTTCAGCCCGACGGCCGCTACGGGCTCGAGGGCGTCGAGTACTCACTCGACCCGGTCCTGGCGGCCGGCACCGACGTGAGCCTCACCATCGACCCGGTGCTGCAGGCGGCCACCGAGGCGCACCTGGCGGAGGCCGCCACCCTGCACGCCGCCGAGAGCGGGGCCGCGGTGGTGCTGGAGGTCGGCACGGGCCGCGTGCTCGCCTCCGCCAGCTACCCGAGCTTCGACGCCAACGCCTGGCAGGGCGCCGACCGCAAGCAGATGCTCAACCGTCCGTTCCAGCAGGTATACGAGCCCGGCTCCGTCATCAAGCCGCTGGTGGTTGCCGGCCTACTGCAGTCGGGCCTCCTCTCGCCCGGCGAGCTCATCGACGCCCCCATGACGCTCCGGGTCGGCACCAAGACGTTCCGCGACGTGGCCAGTCACGACGCGCTGCTCAGCGTCCCCGACGTCCTCGCCTACTCGAGCAACTCGGCGATGATCAGCCTGGGCGCGCGCTTCGAGCCGGCGCAGCTCCACGAGTGGTTCTGGCGCTTCGGTCTCGGGCAGGAGCTCGACCAGGAGAGCGTGTCGAGCCGCTCGGGCATCCTCAACCCGTGGGCCAAGTGGGTGCCGCAGGACCAGGCGTCGAACAGCATCGGTCAGAACCTGTCGGTCACGCCCGTGCAGATCGCCGCCGCGTACAGCGTCTTCGCCAACGACGGCGTCTACGTGCCGCCGCGCCTCGTGGAGGGCGAGCGCCTGCCCGCGCCGCACAGGGTGCTGGCGCCCGAGATCGCGCAAGGCATCAGGACCATGCTCGGGCACGTGATGGACACGGGTGGCCTGCGCCAGGCGCGCATCCCGGGCGTGAACGCGGGCGGCAAGACCGGCACGGCCGACGTGTACGACCCGGAGCTGGGCACCTACCCTGCCGGCGACTACGCGCTGACCTTCGCCGGCATGTTCCCCCTCGAGAAGCCCGAGGTCGTGGTGGTCGTCATGCTGATGAAACCAGAGGGCTCCAGCACGAGCACGTACGTGGCCGCGCCGATATTCCGCGCCCTCGGGAGCGAGGTCGTGGCCCACTGGGGGACCTCCCCGACCGCCGACTCGCTGGCCGCCGCGCCCTGAGCAGCGGGTCCCGGCGGGGGCCGGTGCGGACCGGGGGGTCCTGCCAGCCGGAACCGCTCACTCATGAGCATCATGATGTGTAAGATAGTCAACATGTGGAGGATGTGGTGAATAGGCTGCTGGCGGTCCGGACCCTCGTGAGGCTCCTGAACACCGTCGAGCCGCCGACCGACCTGCCCGACGCGACCGGCGTGGCCTACGACAGCCGCCACGTGCGGCCCGGCGACGCCTTCTTCGCGCTGCCGGGCGCCGCCTCCCACGGCATCGACCACGCCGACGACGCCCTGGCAAGGGGCGCCGCCTTCGTCGTCGCCGACAGGCCCCACCGGCGGGGGCTACTGGTCGACGACGCCCGCGGCGCCCTCCTCGCACTGGGCCGCGCCGCCCGCGACCGCCTGAGCGCCCCCGTGATCGGCGTGACGGGGTCGGTCGGCAAGACCAGCACCAAGGCGCTGCTGGCCGCGGCGCTGAGCGCCAGGGCGACCCCGGGCAACCTCAACACCCACTACGCCCTCGCCAAGGTCCTGGTGGAGGCCGCCCTGGAGGACGCCACACTTCCGGGCCCCGGCGCCCCGCTGATCCTCGAGCTCGGCATCGACCGGCCGGGCGAGATGGCAGAGCTGCTCGACCTGACCCGGCCCGACCACGCCGTCCTGACGCACGTCGCCGCCACCCACCTGAGCGCGCTGGGCGACGTGGCCGGCGTGGCCCGCGAGAAGACCCTCCTGCTCGACCGCGCCCCCGGGCATCTGGTGGTCGGCGCGGGCGCCGCCCCCTACCTCCGGCCGGAGGCGCTCGGGCGCGCCGTCGTGGTGACCGTCGCGCCGTCCGCGCCGGACGCCACCGACTGGACGACGGCGCTGCCCGCCCCCTACGAGGGCGCAGCAGACACCGCGCTGGGCGTAACACACGCCCACGGGGCCGGAGCCGAGCTGGCGTGGCGCGGACCGGAACCGACCGGCCGGAACGACACGCTCGCCGCGGCAGGACCGTCCTCGCCCCAGACCCAAGGCCCCGTGGCGCTGCCGTGGCCAGGCCTCGGGATGGCCGCCAACGCCCTGGCCGCGCTCGCCATGGCGCGGCTCCTCGGCGTCGACTCCGAGGTCGCCGCCAGTCGCCTGGTCGCCGCCCGCCTGGAGCACGGCAGGCTCGAACGCCTGGACCTCGCCGGACTGACCGTCCTGGACGACAGCTACAACTCCAACCCCACCTCCCTGATCGAGGCCGTGACCGTGCTCCGCGCGAGCCCGGCGCCCCGCGCGGCCTTCCTGGCCGACATGCTGGAGCTGGGCGCCGTGGAGCGCCCGGCGCACCTGGCGGCCGGCGAGCTCACCCGCGACCTCGACCTGGTGGTAGCCGTCGGCCCGGCCAGCGCGGCCATGCTGGAGACGAACCCCGCAGCCCTGCACGCCCCCGACGCGGCGGCCGCCGCCGCCCTGCTCGAGCTGGTCCCGAGCGGGACGACGCTTCTCGTCAAGGGGTCGCGCTCGATGCACATGGAGCGGCTCGTCGACGAGGTCCGCAGGCGGGCTGACGCGGGCGCCTGGCGTGCCCAGGCCGCCGAGGGGGCATCGTGCTGACGCTGGTGGCGGCCGCCCTCCTCAGCCTCGTGCTGACGGGCACCTTCATCCAGGTGGCGCGGCGCGCGGGCTGGGGCAAGGCCATAAGGTCCCAGGGCCCCGAGTCCCACCTCGGCAAGGCCGGCACGCCGACCATGGGCGGCGTCGCGTTCCTCATCGCCGCCGCGGCCGCCTGGGCGCTCCTGGGCGGCGACCCGCTCGGACCGGAGCTGGCGCTCGTCGCCCTCGTGTTCGTCTCCGGTCTCTTGGGCCTCTACGACGACTCGCTCGGCCTGGCACGCAAGCGCCGGGCCGCCGAGGGCGCGGCGCCCCAGGCCGGAGGGCTGGGCGCGCGCTACCGCATCGTGGCCCAGGCAGCCCTGGCGCTCGCCTTCTCCTGGTGGGCGGTCCACGCCGGCCACGCGCTCTTCGGCCACCCCTGGCTCGACGTCCCGGCCTTCGCGCTCGTGATCGTGGCGGCCATCAACGCCTTCAACTTCACGGACGGCGTGGACGGCCTGGCCGCGGGCGTCACCGCCGTGGTGCTCCTCTTCTTCCTGGCGTCGCCGTTCGCGGCCGCCCTCCTCGGGGCCCTGCTCGGCTTCCTCTGGTACAACGGCCACCCGGCCCGCGTGTTCATGGGGGGCGTCGGCTCGGAGGCCCTCGGGGCGGCCATCGGCGGCCTGGCCGTCATGAGCGGCACCGTCTGGTACCTCCCCCTCGTGGCGCTCATCCCCGTCCTGGAGGTCGTGTCGGTGATCCTGCAGGTGGCCTACTTCCGGGGCACCGGCGGCAAGCGGCTGTTCAGGATGAGCCCGCTCCACCATCATTTCGAGCTGAGCGGCTGGAGCGAGACGCGCGTGGCCACGCGCTTCTACCTCGTCACCGCCGTCTGCGTGGCGCTCGCCACGGCCCTGAGGCACGGCGCGGCGTGAAGGCTCTTGGGTCCGAGACGCTCGTGTACGGCCTGGGACGCTCCGGCCTCGCCGCGCTCGAGCGCCTGGTCGGCTCCGGCGCACGGGCGGCGTTCTTCGAGGCGCGCGAGGCCGGCGCCGACGTCGACACTGCCCTCGCGCGCGGCGCGCGGCGCGCCGCCGCGCCCGGCACCGACGCCACCACCTACGCCCTCTGCATCGCCGCTCCCGGCGTCCCCATCGACCACCCGGACCTGCGGGCGCTGCGCGAGGCCGGCACGGAGGTGATAGGCGAGGTCGAGTGGGTTTGGCGCACGACCCCGGGCGTCTACGTCGGCGTCAGCGGCACGGCCGGCAAGGGCAGCGTCACGCGCTGGACGACCGACACCCTGGCGGCCGCCGGCATGGACGCCGTGGCCGGTGGCAACATCGTCCCGGCCCTCGCCGCCGTGGCTCGACCCGGCGCGCTCCACGTGGTCGAGATGTCGTCCTTCCAGCTCGAGCGCTGCCCCACCTTCAAGCCGGACGTGGCGGTGCTGCTCAACCTCGGCGAGGACCACATCGACCGCCACGGCAGCGTGGCCGCCTACCACGCCGCCAAGCACAACCTCATCGCCAACCTAGACGGCGCCAGCACCTTCGTGGTCAACGGCGACGACCCGGTCCTGAGCCGCTGGGCGGACGAGGCCGCGGCGAGCGGCGTTAACGTCCGCCGCTTCTCACTGCGCGGCGCAGCCGACGCTCACCGCGACCTGGGCGGCCGGCTCGTGATGGACGGGATCCCGCTGCTGCCTGCCAGCGAGCTCCACGTGCTCGGTGACCACCAGGTGGCCAACGCGCTGGCCGTCGCGCTGACCTGCGCCGCCGTCGGCGCAGACCCGGCCGCCATCACGGCCGGCCTGAGGGCCTTCACCGGCCTCCCCGGCCGCTACTCCCCCGCCGGCAGGTGGGGCGGGATCCGGTTCCTCGAGGACTCGATAGCCACCCGGCCGCTGGCCGTCGCGGCGGCCATAGGCGCCACGCCCGGCCCCCTCGTGTGGCTCGCCGGCGGACAGGCGAAGGGCGCCGACGTCTCCGGCCTGAGGGACCTGGTCGCCGAGCGCGTGGACCTCCTGGTCGCCTTCGGCGCCAGCGCTCCCGACCTCGCGGCCGCCTTCGGCGACGTGGTCGAGGTGGTCACCGTGGCTGAGCCTGACGGCCGGGCAACCATGCGCAGCGCCGTGAGCGCGGCCGTGGACCACCTGACGAGCCGGCACGGCGGGGCGGGCAACGTGGTGCTGGCGCCGCTCGCGGCATCGTTCGACCAGTTCGTCGACTACGTCGACCGCGCCGGCGCCTTCCGCGAGGCCGTCGCCGCGCTGGGCACAACGGGGGCACCGACACCGTGACGGACCGGACCCTCCTCAGCATCCAGGTCACGCTGGGCGTGCTGGGCGTCGTGGGCGTCGCGGCCGCCGCGCCCGGCCTGGCGCTCGAGCAGACGCTGCGCCTGGCGGTGGCGCTGGCCCTGAGCCTCGCGGTCGGCCGGCTGCGCGCCCGGCACGTGGTGAAGCTCTCGCCGTACGTCTTCGTGGCGCTCCTCGCCGCCCTCATCCTGGTCCTCTTCGTGGGGGTGTCGCCCGCCGGCAGCGAGAGCAAGCGCTGGCTCCTCATCGGCCCGGTGAGCTTCCAACCTTCTGAACTCATGAAGGTCGCCGTCGTCGCCTACCTCGCCACCTTCTTCTACAACCACAACGGCAACTGGGAGATCTGGCGGCCGATGCTCGTGATCGGCGTCACGGCCGGCCTCATCGTCATCGAACCCGACGTGAGCACCGCCGCTTTCGTGTTCGTCCTCGCCGTCGCCGTGATGATCGCGGCCGGGGCCACGCTCGGGAGGGTGCTGGCCATCATGTTCACGGCGTCGGCCACGGCCGCGCTCCTGGCGGGCACCGTGCTGAGCCAGTTCAGTTACATCGGCGAGCGCATGGTGGGCTACTTCGACCGCTGGGGTTCGCAGTCACAGGCCGCCGACCTCTCCTACCAGGCGCTGCGCGCCCTCCAGGCCATCGCGCGCGGCGGGGTGCTCGGCGTCGGCGCCGGCCGGCGCGTGCCCGTTCCCGAGGCCGACACGGACTTCGTGGCCGTCTCCATCGCGCACTCGCTGGGCTTCCTCGGCGTGGTCACGCTGATCCTGCTCTACGCCCTGCTCGCCTGGCGCGGCTTCGCCATCGCGAGGCGCGTCACGGGCCCCGCGGCCCTGCTGGCGGCCGGCGCCACGGCCTACATCTGCGGCCAGGCCGGCCTCAACCTGATGGTCGCGTCCGGCATGTTCCCCGTGACGGGCATGCCGCTCCCCGGTGTCAGCTACGGCCTCAACTCGCAGCTGTCCGTGGCGATCGCGTTCGGGTTCCTCCTGCTGGCGAGCCGGCAGGCCACGGAGGCGGCCGAGGCCCAACCGGCGACCGAGCCCCGCGGCGCTCGGGGCGAGGCTCGGAGGGCTCTTCGCGAGGCGCCGACGTCCCAGGGCGAGACCCGGTGGCCGTGAGCGGCTCGCCGCGCGTCCTCCTCGCCACCGGCGGCACCGGGGGCCACATCTACCCCGCCCTGGCGGTGGCCCGTGAGGCGTCGGCTGCCGGCGCCGACGTCGCCGTGATGGGCGGCGCCGGCGGCATGGAGGAGCGCCTCACCGCCGAGGCCGGCCTCCCCTTCTTCGGCGTCGGCACGGGCAAGTGGGACCGGCACCGGCCGGACCCCCGCCAGGCGGTGGCGGCGGCGGGCGGGCTGGTGGCGGCGCGCAGGCTCACCCGCGCCTACGCCCCGGACGTCGTGATCGGTTTCGGGGGTTTCGCCTCCCTGCCCGGCTGCGCGGCCGCGCGCGTCCTGGGCGTCCCGCTCGTTCTCCACGAGGGGAACGCGTTCCCCAGCCGCGTCAACCGGTGGTTCGCCGGGTCGAGCCGGCTGTTCGTGTCGGCCCAACCGGAGGCGCTCGCCCACGTACGCGCCCGGAACACGCTCGTGGTGCCCTTCCCCGTGCGGGAGGAGCGGCCGGACAGGGCGGCGGCGCGCGCCGCGCTCGGCCTGCCGCAGGACGCCGTGGTGACGCTGGTGATGGGAGGATCGCAGGGCTCCTTGGCGCTCAACCGCGCGGTGCCGCCCGCCCAGGCGCACCTGCGGCTCCCGCCGAGCCTGGAGGGGCCCCACGTCGTCCTCCACTCCAGCGGCCCGCGCTGGCTGAGCGAGGTCGAGGGCGCCGCCGCGGGGCCCGCCTACCTCGTGAGGCCCTACCTCGACGCCGCGTGCGCCTGGGCGGCGGCCGACCTGGCCATCACGCGCGCCGGGGTGGGCACGCTGTCGGAGGCGGCCTTCCACGGGGTGCCCGTGGTGATGGTGCCGCTACCCAGCGCCGCCGACGACCATCAGCGCCACAACGCCCGCGCCGTGGAGGCGGCCGGGGCCGGCGTGATGCTCGAAGAGCGCGAGCTCGAGCGGCTGGCGGACGTGTGGGCGGAGGCGCTCGAGCCCGGGTGGCGGAAGCGCGCGGCGGCCGCGGCCGCGGCGCGCACGCCGGAAGGGGCGGCGCGTCGTATCGTTGGCGCCGTGTTGGAGTTGGTGAGCTAGAGAATGGACCCTAACAGAACAGCCGCGAGCCTGACCGGGCGCCCCACCCTGGGCGACGTACCCGGGGGCCGCATCCACTTCATGGGCGTGGGCGGGGTCAGCATGGCCGCCCTGGCCCGCTGGTGTCGGGCCGAGGGCTTCGCCGTGAGCGGCTGCGACCAGGCGGGAGGTCCCGCCCTCGACGAACTGAACGCGCTCGGCATAGCCACGAGCACGGGCCACGACGCGGCCCACGCCGCCACCGCCGACGTCTTGGTTCACAGCATGGCGGTGCCGTTCGATCATCCCGAGCTCGCCGCCGCGCGCGCCGCCGGGGTCAGGGTCATGCGCCGCATCGCCCTCCTGGGCGAGCTGTTCACGCGCCGCCAGGCGGTGGCCGTCACCGGGACCCACGGCAAGAGCACCACGACCGCCATGGTGGCCACCATGCTCTTGGCGCTCGACCCCGACACGTCCGTGCAGCTCGGGGCGTCCCTGCCCGCCATCGGGGGCAGCATGCGCTACGGGCGCGGGCCGTGGCTGGCGGCCGAGGTCGACGAGTCGGACCCGGGCTTCGCCGACCTGGCCCCGCGGGTGGCGGTCCTGACCAACCTCGACGACGATCACGTGGCCGGCGAGTACGACGAGCGCCGCAACTACCACGCCTCCTTCGACGACCTGCGCGAAGCGGCGCGGCGGTTCGCGCTGGCGAGCGACAGGCTCGTCTACTGTCACGACTGGCCCGGGCTCGACGAGCTGGTGGCCGACCACCCCGCGGCGCGTTCGTACGGAGTCTCGGAAGGCGCCGACTACCGCATCGACGACGTGCAGCTCACGCCCACCGGCAGCTCCTTCGCCCTGACGGGACCGGGTCTCCCCTCCTGCCGGGTCGAGCTGAACGTGCCCGGCAAGCACAACGTGCTGAACGCCGCGGCCGCCGTGGCCGCGGTCCACGTCGCCGGCCTCGACCCGCGGCCGGCGCTGGCGGCATTGGCGGCCTTCAGGGGCGTCGGGCGCCGCTGGCAGTCCTACGGCGAGCTGGACGGCGCCCTCATCATCGACGACTACGCCCATCACCCCACGGAGGTCGCCGCCACGCTGCAGGCGGCGCGCGCCACGGGCCGGCGCGTGCGCGCCGTGCTGCAGCCGCACCGCTGGGTGCGGACGGCGCGGCAGTGGCCGGCGCTGGCGGCCGCCGCGGCGCTGGCCGACGAGGTGCTCGTCCTGGCCGTGTACGGCGCCGGGGAGCGGCCGATCGCCGGGGTGTCGCCCGAGCTCATCGCCGAACGCATCCGCTCCCTCGGCGTGAGCGCCCGCATGTTCGAGATGGCCGACGTGGAGGGCTACCTCGCCGCCACCGCCGCGCCCGGCGACCTGCTGATCACGCTCGGGGCGGGCGACGTGTGGCGCGTGGCGGCCGCCCTCGGCGCCCGCGCCGCCGCCCAGGAGGCTGTGCGCGCCGGGACGCCGCCGGGCGCGCCGGCCGCCCCGAGGGCCTGAGGGCGCCGCCGTGACGACGCCCACCGGCGAGGCGCGCCAGGGCGCGCGGGTGCGGACCCTAGCCCTGCGCGACCTCACCACGCTTCAGGTCGGAGGGCCCGCAGAGCTCTGGGAGGTCGAGGACGACGCCGGCCTCCGGGATGCCACCGCCGAGCCGTACCTCGTGCTCGGTTCGGGCGCCAACGTGCTCGTCGCCGACGCCGGCGTCGCCGAGCGCGTCGTCCGCCTAGGGCGCAGCTTCAACAACATCGCCGCCTTCGGACGGTCCGCCGACGCGTGGGTGGCCGCCGCGACCCCCCTGCCCGGCCTGGTGAGGCGCGCTCAGCGCGCGGGCCTGTCGGGCCTGGAGGGCCTAGCGGGCGTGCCCGCCGTGCTGGGGGGCGCGGTCGCCATGAACGCGGGGACCCGCTTCGGGGAGATGGCCGACGCCCTGGTGGAGGTCGAGCTCTTCGTGAACGGCGCACGCGAGGTAGTGCCGGCGTCCGAGCTCGGCTTCAGCTACCGCCACGCCTCGTTGCCGCCGGGCGCCATCGTCACCGGCGCCAGGCTGCGGCTCACTCCCTCGACGCCGGAGCGCGTCGCGGCGCGGATGGCCACGGTGGACACGGCCCGCGCCGGGCAGCCCAAGGTCAAGTCGGCGGGCTGCGCCTTCAAGAACCCGCCGGGCGATTCGGCCGGGCGCCTCATCGACCTGGCCGGGCTCAAGGGCCTGCGCGTGGGCAACGCCATGGTGGCGCACGAGCACGGCAACTTCGTCGTCAACCTGGGCGGCGCCACCGCCGCCGACGTGCGGGAGCTGCTGGCGCTCGTCCAGTCGCGCCTCACCACGCCGCTCGAGCTGGAGTGGCGCCTCTGGGGGTTCTGAGGTGCGCCGGCTCCTGCTGGGCGTCCTGGTCGCGTTGGGCGCGGCCCTGATCGTCAGCCGCTTCACGCCGAAGGTGGCCCAGGTGACGGTCGCCGGTCAGGTCCACCACGACGCCGCGGCCGTCTTGCGCCTGGCCGACGTGGCGGTGGGCGACCCGTTCCTGTGGGTGACGGCCGGCCGCGTCAGGGGCCTCGCCGAGGACCCGTGGGTCCTCCAGGCGGTGGTGCTGCGGCGGTGGCCCGACGGAGTGAGCATCGCGGTCCGCGAACGGGTGGCCGCCCTGACCAGCGGCGCGACCACCTGGGCCGACGATGGTACAGTCCTTGTCGGCGCGACCCCGGCCGAGACGGCTGGGCTACCACTGCTCGAGGGCTGGGGGCCGGAGCGCGTCACGGAGGCTCTCGCCCTCCTGAGGCTGCTGCGGCCGTTCGGTGTCAGGGTGATAAGCTACTCGCCGGAAGGGTTCGACATCGAGTTGAACGGCACACGGCTTTTCACGCCAAGCGCTGAGGCTCTGCGCGAGCACTGGTCGGCATTCGTCAGCCACCGTGGGGGCCGCATGGCGGTCTACCCTTGGGGAGTGAGCAAGGCACATGAGTGACGAACACATCATCGTCGGGCTCGACATCGGCACCACCAAGATCTGCACCGTCATAGGCGAGGTGGCGTCCGACGGGGTCCTCGACATCATCGGCGAGGGCACCGTCCCGTCCGACGGTCTCCGCAAGGGTGTGGTCGTCAACCTGGAACGCACCATCGCCGCTGTCAGACAGTCGGTGGCGGCCGCCCAGCGGGTGGCCGGCGTCGAGGTGCACTCCGCCTGGGTGGGGGTGGCCGGCAGCCACCTCAAGGCCCTGACCAGTCACGGTATGACCGCCATCAGGCGCGGCTACGACGTCACCCGCTCCGACGTCGATCGCACCATCGAGAACGCCCGCGCCGTGCCGCTCGAAGCGAACATGGAGATCCTCCACGTCATCCCGCAGGAGTACGTGGTCGACGGCAACGACGGCATCAAGGACCCGCTCGGCATGTCGGGCGTGCGGCTCGAGGTCGACGTGCACATCGTGGCCGGCGCCCAGGGTCCCTTGCAGAACCTGCGCCGCTGCGCTACCGACGCCGGCATCGAGGTCGACGGCATGGTCGTCCAGGCGCTCGCCTCGGGCCTCGCCGTCCTCAACCGCGGCGAGCAGGAACTGACCACGCTCCTGATCGACGTGGGGGGCGGCACGACCGACGTGGGCGTGTTCCGGCGCGGCACGCTCGCCCACTCGGCCGTCATCCCTCTCGGGGGCGATCACATCACCCAGGACATCAGCCAGCTCCTGCGGATCCCGCCCGACGAGGCGGAGCGCGTGAAGCGCCGCTACGGAGTGGCCCTGCCGGAACTGGCGGACCGCGACGTGGAGCTCGAGGTCGCCAACCCGAGCTACACGGCCACGATCTCGACGTTCGAGCTGGCGCAGGTCATCAGGCCCCGCGTGGTCGAGATCCTCGACATGGTCAGGCGCGACATCGAGCAGCGCATGGGCGCGCTCGAGCTGCTGGCGGGCAACGTGGTCATCACGGGCGGGGCGTCGCTCATGCCCGGGGTGGAGCAGGTCGCCAACGACCGCTTCCGCCTCCCGGTGCGCATCGGCAAACCGGACGGGGTCTCGGGCCTCGCGGACGTGGTGGCGAGCCCGGCTCACGCCACCGCCGTGGGACTGGTACGTTACGGCATGGCGCAGGGGCCGGTCACGGTCGCCCCCACGCGGCGGGCCGTGGCCGACGACGGCGAGGGGCTCTTCGGCCGCATCCGCAAGGTGCTCAAGGACTTCTTCTAAGGTGGCAGGGGAAAGGTGGACCAGGCGATGAGCAACGTCGACAACGCGGTCATCCGGGTTATCGGGCTGGGTGGCGGCGGGAACAACGCCGTCAACCGCATGATCGAGACCGGCCTGAGGGGCGTGGAGTTCGTGGCCGCGAACACCGACGCGCAGGTGCTCGCCACCTCGCTCGCCGACATCCGCATCCAGATGGGCGACCACCTCACCAAGGGCCTGGGTGCAGGCGCCAACCCCGAGGTCGGCGAGAAGGCGGCCCTTGAGGACCGCGACCGCATCGCCGAGACCCTGCGCGGCTCCGACCTAGTGTTCATCACGGCCGGCATGGGCGGCGGCACGGGCACTGGCAGCGCGCCCATCGTGGCCGAGGTCGCCCGCGAGCTCGGTGCCCTCGCCATCGCCGTCGTCACCTCCCCCTTCCAGATGGAGGGGCCGCGCCGCATGGCGCAGGCCCAGGAGGGGCTCAGGCGCCTCGAGGACAAGGTCGACGCCCTGATCGTGGTGGAGAACCAGCGCCTCATGACCGCGCTCGACCGCAAGACCACGCTGCAAGACGCCTTCCGCGTCGCCGACCGCGTGCTCTACCACGGCGTGCGCGGCATCAGCGACGTGATCAACGTGCCCGGCCTCATCAACGTCGACTTCGCCGACGTCAAGGCGCTCCTGCAGGGGGCCGGAACGGTCCTCATGGGCATCGGCGCAGGCCGCGGCGAGAACCTCGCCGACGAGGCCGCCGAGACGGCCACGCACTCGCCGCTACTGGCGCGCGGGGTGGAGGGCGCCCGCAACCTCCTGATCAACATCACCGGCTCCACCGGCCTGACGCTCCACGACGCCACCGAGATCGTCAACAAGATCTCCGAGGCCACGGAGATCGACGAACCGAACGTGCTGTTCGGCGTCACGAACGACGAGGACGCGGGCGACGAGGTGCGCGTCACCGTCATCGCCGCCGGCTTCGACCAGGCGCCGCAGACGCGCGTCCTGCGCCCCACGCACCTGCGCGGCGGCCTGACCGCCGGTTCCGGCAAGGCGTATGACCCGAGCAACTACGACATCCCGGCGTTCCTGCGCTACAACCCCGACGCCACCGAGAACTGAGCCGGCGAGGGTAGCTGACAGCGAGCGGCCGAGCGATGCGAGACGTGAAGTTCAGGGGGAAGCTCATCACGGTGGCGACCCTCGACGACCACTGGGAGGTCGTGGAACACCCGGACGCCGTGGCGCTCCTGGTGGCGCGCGGCCGCGAGCTGCTCGGCGTGCGGCAGGCGCGACCCGCCGTGGGCGGCACCACCTGGGAGATCCCGGCCGGGCTGATCGAGCCCGGTGAGACGCCGGAGGCCGCCGCCGCCAGGGAGGCGGCCGAGGAGGTCCACCTGGCGGGCGAGCTCCGCCCCATCAGCCGCCTCTACGCCTCCCCCGGCTTCACGGACGAGCTCTGCCACCTCTTCGAGCTGAGCCACCCGCGCCAGGCGTACGCCGCCCCCGACCCGGGCGAGGAGCTGGTGCCCGAGTGGCGCGACGCCCTCGACGTCTGGAACGCGGTGGCGGCGGGTTCGGAGACGACCTCGGGCGTGACCCTCCTGGCCGTCAGGCACCTGTTGGCGCGCACCGGCACGCAGGTGTGACCCAGCCACAGACGACGCTGGCCTTGGACTCGCTCGCGGCGGTCAGCGCGCGCGGCGGCGTCCTGTGCATCGGCAACTTCGACGGCGTCCACCTCGGGCACCGGCTCCTCCTCTCCCGCATGCGCGAGGCGGCTACCGCCGCGGGCGTCCCGGCCGTGGTGGTCACCTTCTTCCCGCCAGCGCGGGTGCTGTTCGAGGGGGTGCCCTTCCTCACGTCGCCGGCCGAGAAGCTGGTGGCGCTGACCGAGTACCGCCCCGACGCGGTCGTGAACCTCACGTTCGACCGCGCCTTCGCCGACACGCCCAAGAACGAGTGGCTCGCCGAGCTGGCGGAGCTGCGGCCGAGCGCGGTGATCGTCGGTGAGGACTTCAGGTTCGGCAAGGACCGCGCGGGCGGCCTGGCAGACCTCGGCGCCATCACGCCAAGCCTTGAGGTGGTGCCGCTCCTGCGGGTCGACGGCGAGCCCGTCAAGTCGACCACCGTCCGGGAACTGCTCGCCCGCGCCGACGTCGAGGGCGCCGCGCGCCTGCTCGGCGCGCCGTACCTCGCGCGGGGCACGGTCACCTCGGGTCAACACCGGGGTCACACCATCGGCTACCCCACCGCCAACCTCCTCGTGCCCGCCGGCAAGGCCCTACCGCCCGGCGTCTTCGCCGTCACGGCCCACGTGAACGGCGCCACGCACGGAGGCATGGCCAACGTCGGGGCCAGGCCGAGCTTCTCCGAGGAGCCGCCCGCGCTCGAGGTGCACCTCTTCGACTTCGCCGCCGACATCTACGGCGCCGAGGTCGACGTGAGGTTCGTGGCACACCTGCGCGACCAGCGGCGCTTCGCGGGGCTCGACGAGCTTCGCGCCCAGCTGGGCGCCGACGAGGCCGCGGCCAGGGCCGCGCTGGCGCGCTGAGCCCCCGACGAACGTATACTTCCCGGCATGTGGATCTACGGCCGCAACGCCGTCTTGGAGGCCCTGCGTGATTCCGAGGTCGAGCGCGTGGCGGTGGCGCGCGGGGTGCAACCGGGCATCCTGAGGGAACTGCGCCGCGCCGCCGACGCCGCGGGCGCCCCGCTCGACGAGGTGCCGCGCATCCAGCTCGACCAGGCGCTCAAGACCACGCAGCATCAGGGGGTGGCCGCCCTCCTCCCGGAGGTGCGCACCGTCCCCATCGACGCCGCGTTCGAGCTGGCGGAGGCGCGCGGCGAGAAGCTGCTCCTCGTGCTGCTCGACCACCTGACCGACCCTCGCAACGTGGGCGCCATCATCCGGAGCGCCGAGGCGCTCGGTGCTCACGGGGTGGTCATGGAGGAGCGCCGCGCCGCCCCACTGACGGCCGTGGTCGTGAAGGCCGCGGCCGGCGCCACGGCGCACCTGCCGCTCGTGGTGGTGAAGAACGTGGCGCGGACCATCGAGGAGCTCAAGGAGCGCGGCGTCTGGGTGTACGGCGCCGACGGCGCGGCCGACGCCACGCCGGCCGACGTCGACTGGGACCGCCAGGTGGCGCTGGTCATCGGCTCCGAGGGCGACGGCATGCGCCGCCTCGTGCGCGAGCGCTGCGACGCGCTGGTGGCCATCCCGCTCGCCGGCAAGGTCGGCTCCCTCAACGCCGGCGTGGCGGCCGGCATCCTCCTGTACGCGGCCGTCACGGCGCGCGCTGAAGCTGGCGCCGCGGCGGCGCGGAACGGCGACTGATCATGGCGAGACCGCTCACCGCAAGCGACCTGCTCACCCTCTCCTTCGTTTCGGGCGTTCAGGTGTCACCGAGCGGCGACGCCGCCGCCTGGATCGTCACCGAGATCGTCCCCGGCGAGAAGGACGCTCCCCCGCGTTACCGGAGCCGCGTGCACCTCAGCACGAGCCTGCGCCGCAAGGGCGGGGCGCCGTTCACACTGGGCGAGCACGCCGACTCCTCCCCGCGCTTCTCGCCCAGCGGCCGGCACCTCGCCTTCCTGCGCGTGAGGGAGGCGGGGACCCCGCCGCAGCTCCACGTCATGCCCCTCTCGGGCGGGGAGCCACTGCGGCTGACCGACCACCCGGCCGGCGTGGGAGCGTTCGCCTGGACCCCGTCCGGCAGCGAGCTCGTCTACGCCACGAACGGCGATTACAAGGACGAGGCGAAGGCCAAGGGTCTGCCCCGCCGGATAACCGAGCGGTTCTGGCGGGGCGACGGCGTGGGCGTGCTCCCCACGCGTCCGGCGCAGCTGCACGCCGTATCCGCCAGGGGCGGGCGGGCACGGCGGATCACCGACCTGCCGCAGGCCCCGGGCCTGTTCGCGTTCGCCCCCGACGGACGGTCCCTCTGGGTGACGGTCCGCTCCGGCGAGTGGCCGGAGGGCGACAGCTACACCTCCATCCTACGGGTGGACGCTCGGACGGGCCAGTACGAGGAGCGGCTCGCCAGCCTCGGCGGCGTGGCGAGCCTGGCACCGTCGCCCGACGGCGGCTGGCTCGCCTACACGGCCAACCAGGAGCCCGCCGACATCGCGTCGGAGGCCGGGGTGTGGCTACTCCCCGCCACGGGTGGCGGCGAGCCGCGTCTGGTCACTGGCGCCAACCTCACGGCGCCGAGCGCCGGTGGGGACTCGCGCTACGGCTCCTACTCCGCCACCCCTGCCTGGAGCGAGGACGGCCGCACGCTGCTGGTGAACGTCAACGAGCGCGGCGCCAGCGGCCTGGCGCGCCTCGACTTGGGGACCGGCGCACTCGAGAGGCTGCAGGGTGGCAGGCGCGTGGTAACGAGCTTCGCCGCACCGAGCCGCGCCGGCGACCTGGTGGCGCTCTTCGTCGCGGAGCGGCCGGACGCGCCGGGCGAGGTCTTCGCTCTCTGGCGTGACGGGCGCGAGACCAGGCTGAGCGGCGTGAACGACGCCTGGCGCAGGCGCCACGAGCTGGTCGACAGCGAGGGCCCCTTCCCCGCCGGCGACGGCGGCGCGGAGTACTGGCTGCTGCGCCCCGGCCGCGCCAGGGCCGACGGAGCGGCCGTCGTACAGGTGCACGGGGGGCCCCACACGAACTACGGCTACGGCTTCTCGTTCGAGTTCCAGCTCCTCGCGGCCCGCGGCTACGCGGTGATCTTCGGCAACCCGCGCGGCAGCAGCAGTTACGGGACCGGTTTCGCGACCGGCTTCCTCGGCGCCTACGGCAGCGTGGACGCCGACGACGTGATGGCCTTCGCGACGGACGGGCACGCGCGGCTCGGCAAGAAGGACGCGCCCTTGCACCTTACGGGCGGCAGCTACGGCGGCTTCATGACGAACTGGCTCGTCGGCAAGACCGACCGCTTCCGTTCGGCCGTCACGCAGCGCAGCATCTGCAACTGGACCAGCATGTACGGCACGTCCGACATCGGACCTTGGTTCGTGGAGCGGCAGCTGGGCGGCGGGGCGTGGGGCGACGTGGAGGCGCTGTGGCGCCAGAGCCCGCTGCGCCTGGCAGACAACGTGGTGACGCCCCTGCTCATCGTCCACTCCGAGGAGGACCACCGCTGCCCCATCGAGCAGGCGGACCAGCTCTTCTCCGTCCTGAAGCGGCTCGGGAAGGCGGAGACGGAGTTCCTCCGCTTCCCGGGCGAGGGCCACGAGCTGTCGCGCTCCGGGCGCCCCGACAGGCGGGTGGCGCGGCTCGAGGCCATCGTCGACTGGTTCGAACGCCACCCTTGACGGTCGTCTCGGCGCGGTGGCCCTACCGCGTGACGGTGTGTTACTATCACCCGTTGACCCCTGGGCCGGCATCGTCGCCTATGCACCGGATCCGGCTCGGGGAGAGAGATCTTCGAGGGGTTCATTATCATGACGATGACCGCAGAACAGAAGTCGGAAGTAGTGCGCCAGTACGGCAAGGACGGTCAGGACACCGGTTCCACCGCCGTTCAGGTGGCGCTCCTCACCAAGCGCATCGAGGAGCTCAGCCAGCACCTCCAGGTCCACAAGAAGGACCACCACGGCCGCCGCGGCCTCCTCATGATGGTCGGCAAGCGCAAGCGGCTCCTCTCCTACCTGGAGCGGACGGACTACGACGGGTACAAGGAACTCATCGCCAGCCTCGGGCTGCGCCGGTAACGCTGTCCCTGAAGCGTGTCGTCCTGAACCCACTCAGCGTCGCCACGCAGTCGTCCGCCGAGCGCGGCGGCCCAACTGAACACGGCACCAGCGGCGAGGCCAGTGCGGCCTCGCCGTTCGCACACCGGGTGTCCCACGGAGCGGGCGCCCAAGGAAGACCCCTGACGGGGGAACGTGAGACGGCGTCCGGACTCCCGAGCGGACCGGTCGCGCCGACCAGCGGGTAAGAAGCAGTCGAAGGAGAGCAGCGTGAACCTACCCAACCACCGCAAGTACACCACCCAGTTCGGAGGGCGCGAGCTGGTGATCGAGACCGGGAAGCTCGCCAAGCAGGCGTCCGGCAGCGTCACCGTCCGCTACGGCGACACCCTGGTGCTCGTCACCGCCGAGATGTCGGACGGCGCGTCGCCCGTCCCGTTCCTGCCACTCACCGTCGAGTACGAGGAGCGCCACTACGCCATCGGCAAGATCCCCGGCTCGTTCATGCGCCGCGAGGGCAGGCCGGGCGTGCAGGGCACCCTCAACGCCCGCATCGTCGACCGGCAGATCCGGCCGCTGTTCCCCAAGGGGCTGCGCAACGAGGTCCAGGTCATCGTCACGGTGCTCTCCGCCGACCAGGTGAACGACCCCGCGCCCCTCGCCGCCATCGGCGCGTCGGCCGCCCTGAGCATCTCCGACATCCCCTGGAACGGACCGACCGCCTGCTGCGGCGTCGGGTACGTGGACGGCGAGTACGTCGCCAACCCCAGCATGCGGGTCCTGCACGAGGGCGGCTCGCAGCTCGAGCTGACGGTGGCCGGCTCGAAGGACGCCGTCCTCATGGTCGAGGCCGCCGCGAACGAGCTCGACGAGGACGTGATGGTGGGGGCCATCGAGTTCGCCCAGACGCAGCTAGCACCGGTGGTGGCGCTCATCGAGCGCATGCGCGCCGAGATCGGCAGCGAGAAGCGCGGCTTCACCCCCGCCACCGTGGTGCCCGAGGAGGTGGCGGCGAGCGTGGAACGCGCCGTCGGGGGCAAGCTGCGTGACGCGCTCCTCACCAGCGGCAAGCACGAGCGGGCGGTGGCGCTGAAGGCGCTGCGCGACCAGATGATCGGCCAGTTCGTGCCCGACGTCGAGGCGGACGGTGCCAAGCAGCAGATCGACGAGCTCAAGTCGGCCTTCGACAAGTCGGAGCAGGCCGCCATGCGCCGCCTGGTGCTGCAGGAGAACCTCCGCACCGACGGGCGCCGGTCCGATCAGGTCAGGCCCATCTGGATCGAGACCGGGGTGCTCCCCATGGCCCACGGCTCCGCCGTGTTCACGCGGGGCGAGACCCAGGTGCTCGGGGTGGCGACCCTCGGCACGGGGCGCGACAACCGGCTGGTGGACGACCTCGGGCTCGACAACAGCGAGGAGTTCATGCTCCACTACAACTTCCCGCCGTTCTCGACGGGCGAGGTCAAGCGCCTGCGCGGCACCGGCCGACGCGAGCTGGGCCACGGCAACCTGGCGCGGCGCGCCCTCCTCGACGTGATGCCCAGCCAGGAGGAGTTCCCGTACGTGGTGCGGGTCGTGGGCGAGACGCTCGAGTCCAACGGCTCCTCGTCGATGGCCACGGTCTGCTCCGGGTGCCTCGCCCTCATGGACGCCGGCGTGCCGCTTCGCGCGCCGGTGGCCGGCATCGCCATGGGCCTCGTGATGGAGGGCTCCGACTACCGGATCCTCACCGACATCCTGGGCTCCGAGGACGCGCTCGGCGACATGGACTTCAAGGTCACGGGCACCGCCGCGGGCGTCACGGCGCTCCAGATGGACATCAAGATCGGCGGCATCACGGCCGCCATCATGCGCGAGGCGCTGGCGCAGGCGCGCACGGGCCGCCTCCACATCCTCGAGCAGATGCGCTCGGCTCTGGCCGCGCCCAGGCCGGAGATCTCCGCCCGCGCCCCGCGCATCCTCCAGGTCAAGATCCCGACCGACAAGATCGGCACGGTCATCGGACCAGGCGGCAAGCAGATCCGCGAGCTCGAGGCCATGGGCGCCACGGTCGAGGTGCAGGAGGACGGCACCGTGCGGATCTACTCCGAGGACTCGCACGCCGCCCAGGCCGTCAAGGCCCAGATCGAGGCCATCACGGCCACGGCCGAGCTCGGCAAGGAGTACGACGGCGTGGTCGCCAAGATCACGGAGTTCGGTGCCTTCATCACGCTCTTCCCCGGCACGGACGGCCTGCTGCACATCAGCCAGATCGCCGAGGAGCGGGTCGAGAACGTGGAGGACTTCCTCAAGCAGGGCGATCACGTCAAGGTCAAGGTCAACGGCATCGACGACCGCGGCAAGATCGACCTCGTCAGGCCCGAGCTGGAGGGCAAGATCGCCCCGCGCGGGCCGCGCAAGTCAGGCGGCGACAGGCGCGGCAACGACCGCGGCGGCCGGGGCGGCGACCGCGGCCCAAGGCGCGACCGCTTCTAGACCATGGAACCGGCGGGGCGGCGCCATCGCGTCGCCCCGCCCGAACCGAAGCCGCGCGGCCGCCGAGAGAGGCGCCGCGACGGGTAACACCAGACATGAAGGGAGCCCGAGCCGCACGCCACGCGCGCCACTGGCCGCCGGCCGAGTCGGCTCGGGACGAAGAGAATGGCAGACGACGAGCGCAAGAGCTCACCAAGACGCCGGCCCAGGCGGGCCGGTCAGAACGCGCCGGAGGAGCGAGCGGCCCCCACTGATCAGGGTGTCGCCGCGAGGCCGGCCACGGACACGAAGCCGAAGGAGGGCGAGGGCAGGGCGCGGCGTGGCCGCGGCCGCTCGCAGGGGCAACGCGCCTCCTCCTCGGCCTCGCCCGTTCCCGACGCCCCCGCCAAGGCGGCCCCCGGGGACGACAAGCGCCTCAAGGTCATCGCCTTGGGCGGCATGGGCGAGATCGGCAAGAACATGTTCGCCTTCGAGTACGACGACGAGATCCTCCTCGTGGACGGCGGTCTCGCCTTCCCCGAGACGGAGATGCTCGGCGTCGACATCATCGTGCCGAAGATCGACTGGGTGGTCGAGAACGCCCACAAGGTCAAGGGCTGGGTCCTGACCCACGGGCACGAGGACCACATCGGCGGCCTGCCGTACATGCTGAGGCTCCTCCCCAAGATCCCCATGTACGGCGCGCGCCTCACGCTCGGCCTCCTCCGCGGCAAGTTCGAGGAGTTCAAGCTGAGCGAGGCCGACGTGGACCTCCACGAGATCAGCACCGACGCCCGCGTGAAGATCAGCCCGAGCTTCACGGTCGACTTCTTCCGCATGACCCACTCGATCCCCGACAACTCGGGCCTGGTCATCCACACGCCCATCGGGCGCATCGTGCACTCGGGCGACTTCAAGCTCGACTACAACCCGGCCGACGGCAAGACGAGCCACCTCCACAAGCTGGCGCACGCCGGCGCCGAGGGCGTTCTCCTCCTCATCTCCGACAGCACGAACGCGGAGCGGCCCGGCTACACGCCTAGCGAGCACGACGTGGCCATGGCGGTCGATGAGATCGTGGCGAAGGCCAAGGGGCGCGTCGTCGTCACGACCTTCTCCTCCCACGTCCACCGGCTGCAGAACTTCCTGCGCATAGCGGAGAAGTATGACCGCCGCGTCGTGCTGGAGGGGCGGTCGATGATCAAGGCCATGAGCATCGCTCAGGAGCTCGGCTACATCGAGTCCAGGAACCCGGTGCTCAACTCCGACGACATCGGCGATCTCCAGGACGACAAGGTCCTCTTCTTGTGCACCGGGTCACAAGGGCAGCCCATGGCGGCCCTGTCGCGCCTCGCCAACGGCACGCACCGCAAGATCCGCCTCAAGCCCGGCGACACCGTCATCCTCTCCTCCAACCCGATCCCGGGCAACGAGGAGGCCGTTGGCCGCGTCATCAACCAGCTCTACGCCAGCCGCGTGAACGTGCTCTACCCGCCGGCGTACAAGGTGCACGCCTCCGGGCACGCCAGCCGCGAGGAGCTCAAGCTCATCCTCGACCTCACGCGGCCCAAGTTCTTCCTGCCGTGGCACGGCGAGATGCGCCACCAGGTGCACCACCAGCGCCTCGCCGACGGCATGAGCCACCCGCCGCAGAAGACGATGATCGTGTCGAACGGCGACGTGGTGGAACTGAGCCGCGACGACATGAAGGTGACGGGTAGCGTCGACGCCGGCGTGGTCCTCATCGACACGGTCGGCAAGGCCGGCGACGAGGTGACCGAGCCCATCATCCGTGACCGACAGACGCTGTCGGCCGAGGGGGTCATCGTCATCATGGCCCTGGCCAGCAAGACGCCGGCGGTGGAGGTCATCATGCGCGGCGTGGTGCACGGCAGCAACGGGCTCAAGGACGAGGTCGCGCGCATAGCCCTCGAGAGCCTGCAGCGCGGCGTGCGCGAGAAGCGCCGCCTCGGCGACATCCGCGACGACATCTTCTACCCCGTGAGGCGTTACATCAGGAAGGCCACCGGCCGCACGCCGCTGATCGTGCCGACGGTGATCGAGAACTAGCCGAGGTCCATCACGACCTCAGCTCGACCGCGGGTGCTCCGATGGCCCGCCGAATGGGCGCTGGGCTTCGTCCGGCGCCCATTCGCCGTTCAGGTAGGCGGCCACGCGCCTGAGGGCCTCGACGTGGAGCTCGCGGCCCTGGCTGAGGAGGTCCGCCTCGTACAGGAGCGCGTCGCTCGGCCGCCGCATGGAGTCGAAGCCGGCCGCCGCGACCGGCTCACCGGTCTCGATGAGCGCGATGGCCTTCTCCAGCGGGACCTCGTAGAGGGTGTCGACCTCGCTCGCCTGGAGGCGGTACGCGGGCAACGGCCGATCGTCGAGCGCCACGTAGACGTCCTGGTGCTCGCGGTCCACGAGGGGTGGGTCGAGCTGGGGGTAGAAGCGCTCGGAGACGGCCGTCCCTAAGTACTCGACCTGCCCGGGCCGAAGCTCCAGGCCCAGTTCCTCCTCGGCCTCGCGGAGCGCGTCAAGGAGCGTCTCCCCCGCCCGCAGGTGTCCGCCCACGCTCACGTCGAGCTTGAGCGGCTCGAGCCGCTTGTCGCGCGAGCGGCGCTGAAGCAGCACGTAGCGACCGTGCTGGACGATCCAGATGTGGATGGCGCGGTGCCAGTCGCCGTCGCGGTGGACCTGGCCGCGCGCCTTCACCTCGCCGGTGGGAAGTCCGGCGGCATCGAGGACGTCGAGCGGTTCTTGGTCGGCTGCCTCCGCGGGGTGCACGAGGGGATGATACGAGGTACGCGCGCTCGCCGCTCCGTGCTGGCGCGGCGGCCGTCTAGAGCTCCAGCCGACCACCGGGCCCGGCCAGGACCGCGTGGAGCGCGGCAGGCCCCTCCACCACGCGCAGGGGCGGCTCGCTGCCGGCGCCGAGGGCACCGAGGAGGCGCGTGAGCGACGGCACGTCGGGCGTGGTCAGCGTGAGGCTCTCCAGCCCGGCGCGCGGGAGCCCGGCGGCCGGGTGAGGCGTACCGCCCCAGTCGATGACGAACGGCGCGAGCCCGCCCCAAGGCAACGCCCCCACGCCGTCCGGGTCCGCCAACGCCAGGCGCCACCTCAGGGTCGCGCCGGCGGTGGTGAGGCGCGACATCTCCTCGAGTTCACCGTGATCGGCGCCGAGGCGGCGGCTGGCGTCAGCGGCAGCCGCCGCGTCCTGCGGGTGGACGGCCCAGGTGATCAGCCGGTCGTGCGCGAGGCGGTCCAGCCCGAAGGGCACGGGCGTGCCGGCCGGAGCGGGGTGGTCGGGGTCGAGCGCGATCACCTCGAGGTAGGCCGTGGGCGTCAGCCCGAGAAGGTAGTTGCGAGTGCCTAGCCCGACGTGGCGCCCACCCTCGACCGGCCGCACGCCCGTAACGGCAGCGATGTACTCGACGGCCCCGAGCAGGTCGGTGACGCCGTAGACGAGGTGGTCCAGGGTGGCGGGCGCCGGCGGCCTCTTTGCCGGAGTTGCGTTCGACATGCCCGACGTTACAGCGTCCGGCGGGAGCCCCTCGTGAGGAGCGGGCTCCCGCGGCGCAGCACGCCGCCAACGAGCGCGGGCGCTTCTGTTCCCATGAGGCGCGTGTTAGACTCCTCTCCGGCCCACGCGGGCCGGCACGGCCAGGCGCCGGGCCGCTCGCGCACGGCCCGAGACGGACCGGGGTGTAGCGCAGCCTGGTAGCGCACTTGACTGGGGGTCAAGTGGTCGTCGGTTCAAATCCGGCCACCCCGACCAAACACACGGCGTGTGTCACGCCATCGGAACTGGAGTAAGCCCCCGACGAGGGGGCTATCTTCGTGTGGCCTGGCCCGGCGTTGGCCCAGTGTCGGCCCACAGTCCGTCCACAGCTGACCCGCGTCGAGCCGCCGTCGGCCGGATACGGTGCCCGGCCGGCGTCGCCGTGGACCCGTCTCTCCCCTTCCCTCAGCGCCCGCCCGCCACATCCAGTAGCGCCCCCGTCGTGTACGACGCCTCCGGCCCGATGAGCCACATGATGGCCGCCGCGACCTCCTCGGCGGTGCCCGGGCGCCCGAGCGGGGTCTTGGAACCCAGCTCGTGGGCCCTGTCGGGGTCTCCGCTCGCCGCGTGCAGCGCCGTGTCGATCAGCCCCGGCCGGACGGCGTTGACGCGGATGCCCTCGGCCGCGACCTCCTTCGCGAGACCGACGGTCAGCGTGTCGAGCGCGCCCTTCGTCGCCGCGTAATCGACGTACTCGAACGGCGAGCCAAGCACCGATGCCCTGGACGACACGAACACGATGGCCCCACCGGAGCCGCCACGGGCGCGCGCCATACGGCGCACGGCCTCGCGGGCGCAGAGGAGCGCACCCACGGCGTTCACCGCGAACACGCGGCGGATGCGCTCACCGTCCATCGCGGCGAGCGGCATAGCGGGAGCCACGACGCCGGCGTTGATCACCACCGCGCCGAGTCCGCCAAGCTCCTCGCTCGCCCTGTCGAACAGTGCGGTCACCTGGCTCTCGTCCGCGACGTCGCCCTGCAGGGCCAGGCCACGCACACCCAACGCTTTCACGCCGGCGACCACCTCGCGGGCGGCGGCGTGATCGGCGGCGTAACCGATCGCCACGGACCAACCGCGCTCGGCGGCGAGCAGGGCGGTAGCGCGGCCGATGCCGCGCGCGCCGCCGGTCACCAACACGTTGTTGGGCATCGCTCCACCACCCGGCGCGTGCGCTCTCATCGACCAGAGTCTAGCCAAGCCCGGCGGGTCGGCGTGCCACCATGTAGCGGTGCCGCCCCGCGCTGCCGTCTCGTTCCTCTTCTTCGCCAACGGGTTCGTGCTGGCCAACTGGTTGGCGCGCATCCCCGACGTGGCGCACGGGCTGGATCTCAGCAGCGGTCAGGTAGGTTCGGCGCTGCTTGGCATGGCCGTCGGGGCGCTCAGCGCCTTCCCGCTCACCGGCGGCCTCATCACGCACCGCGGCAGCGCGCGCGTGACGACCGGGTTCGCTGTCCTGTACGCGCTCTCGCTGCCGGCGCTCGCCCTGGCGCCCGGTCTGCCGTGGCTCGTAGCGGCGCTGGCGCTCTTCGGCTTCGGCAACGGCGGGATGGACGTGGCCATGAACGCTCAGGGGGTGGAGGTGGAGCGCTGGCTCCGCCGGCCCATCATGAACTCGCTGCACGGTTTCTTCAGCGTGGGAGGCCTGGCGGGCGCAGCGGTCGGCGGGGGGTTCGCGTCGCTCGGCGTGGCCGTGATCGCGCACTTCCTGACCGTCGCAGCGGTCGGGCTAGCCCTCGTGGCCCTCGCGGCGCGCGGGCTGCGCGCCGACGAGCCGCGCACCGGCGCCGCGGCCGGCGTGCGCGTGCCGGTCTTCACGCTGCCGGCGCGCGCCCTCTGGGGGCTCGGCGCGGTGGCGGTCTGCGCCGCCATCGGCGAGGGCGCGATCGGCGACTGGAGCGCTCTCTACCTCCGCGGCCCGCTGGCTACGGGCCCCGGCGTCGCCGCCCTAGGGTACGCGGCGTTCTCGGTGGCCATGTTGTTGGGGCGGTTCGGCGGCGACCGGCTCGTCAGCGCGTTCGGGACGGCCAGGGTGGTGAGGGTCGGCGGCGTCCTCGCCGCGGCGGGGCTCGCGCTGGGGCTGATCGTCCCCAGCCCCACCCTGGCGATGCTCGGCTTCGCGGCCGTGGGGCTCGGGCTATCGGTCGTGATCCCGCTCGTGTACGCCGCTGCCGGCTCGCACCCGACCATCCCGCGCGGCGTGGCGGTCGCGGGCGTGGCCACCATCGGCTACAGCGGCTTCCTGATCGGCCCTCCGCTGCTCGGCTGGCTCGCGGACGTCGCCTCGCTCCGAACTGCGCTCCTGTTGGTCGCCGCGCTGTGCGGCGTCATCGCGCTCCTGCCCCGGGTCGACCCTACGCACGCCGCCCTGGTGCGAACCGGGCCCCCGGCGCCGGGGCCCGCGGACGGCGCGGACCGATAACGGCGATGATGGCCGGGTGACAGCGCCGACTCCAGACCCGCGCCTCGCCGGAACGCGGTTAAGGCGGACCGCCACCTTCTTCCTCGACCTCGACGGCTGCATCTGGTTCGGGGACGAGCTCGCGCCGGGCGCCGTGGCACTCGTAGATCTCCTGCGGAGCACCGGCAGGCGCGTGGCGTTCGTGACCAACGCTACCGGAACGACCGCGGCGCACGTGGCCGCCAAGCTCACCCGCCTCGGTATCGGGGCGAGCGAGGCCGACACCATCACCCCCCTATCCGTGCTGCCGGAGCACCCGTCGCTGGCGACGGGGCGACCCGCGCTGCTGATCGGGAACGCCCTGATGAGGAAAGCCGTGACGGCGGCCGGCGTGGCGCTGACGAACGACCCGGACGCGGCGGGAGTGGTGATCGCGAGCCGCGACGAGGAGCTGACCTACGACCACCTGGCGCGGGCGTGCCTGGCGTTGAACGGGGGCGCCACCTTGCTGGCCATGAACGTGGACACGCGCTTCCCTGTCGAAGGGGGCCGCTACCTACCAGGCACGGGAGCCGTGGTGGCGGCGCTGACCGCGGCGACCGGCGTGAGCCCCGTCGTGATCGGGAAGCCGGCCGCCTACTTCTTCGATAGGGCGTTGGCGCGCTTCGGGGCCGAGCGCTCGACCACCACCATGGTCGGCGACAACCTGGATTCAGACGTGGCCGGCGGCCGCGCAGCCGGGCTGTTCACCGTCCAGGTGGGCGGTTCGCGCTTCTCCGTCCACGCCGCCCCGCCGGTGCCGGACCTCGCCGTCACCGACCTCCACGAGCTGTGCGAGCTGCTGACGCGCGCCGTCTGACCGCGGTGCCGGAGCGGGCGCGCCGCTCAACCGACCCGCAGGAACCCGGCCGGTTCGCGTTCCAGGAACTCGCGCCGCACGTGGGCGAGTAGGTCACGCTGACTGCCGAACGGGACCAGGTCCATGGCCTCATCCACGCTCACCCACCGGTGGTCGACGTGCTCGCCGTTCAGCACCACGCGAGCGGAGGCGGCCACGCGCGCCACGAAGGCGGGGACCACCTCGATCCGGTCACCCGCGGGCGAGTAGTACTGCTCGCAGAAGCTGGTGGCGTAGAGTTCCTCCGGTACCAGCCCCGTCTCCTCGAGTAGCTCGCGCCGCGCAGCCTGCCGGCCGGTCTCACCGGCCTCCACGTGGCCGGCACAGTAACTCCACACGCCGGCCAGGTACCCGCTCCCTCGGCGTAACGCAAGGAGGCGAGCCTCGGGACCACTCCCCCGGAGGACCAGCACCGACACCATCTCGCACCGCACGTCGATCCCACCGACATCCGCCACCGCCCTCCACCTCCGGCTTCGAGGATAAGCCTCCGCGGTATCGTCGCCTCCTGCCATGACCAGCGCGCGCGGCCCCTTCCTACACGGTCCCGGCCGCCACAGGGCCAACGGGGCAGCCAGGTGAGCGACGGCGGGATCGTGTTGCTGGCGGGTCTGGGCGCAGCGTTGGCGTTCGGATCGGGCGACCTCAGCGGCGGCTTGGCTGCCAGGCGCGACCCGGTCGTGCGGGTCATCGCCACCGCGCACCTGCTGTCGCTGGCGCTCTACGTGGTGCTGGCCGCCGCCACGGGCGAGCCGCTGCTCCGCGGCGCGGACCTCGCGTGGGGCGCCGTGGCGGGCCTGTCCGGCGTGGTGGGGCTGGTCGCGCTCTACCGCGGCCTGGCGTTGGGGCCGATGGGGACGGTGGCTGCCACGAGCGCCGCCCTCGCGGTCGCCGTGCCCGTGCTCACCAGCATCGTGCTGGGCGCCAGGTTGACCGGGGTCCAGCTGGCTGGGGTGCTACTGGCGGCGGTCGGCATCACCCTCATCAGCCGCGTGCGCGCCCGCGGCGGCGGCGGCCTGACGCTGGCGGTGGTGGCGGGCCTCGGCTTCGGGGGCTTCTTCGTCTTCCTGGGGCAGACGGAGCCGGGAGCGGTCTTCTGGCCCCTCGTGGCGTCGCGCCTCGTCTCGGCGGGGCTCATGCTGGCCGTGGCGCTCCGCGGCCCGGGCCTGCGCCCCAAGTCGGCCATGCCCATCGTGGGCTCCTCGCTGGGCGACGCGCTGGGGAACGTCCTCTTCGTGATCGCGGCGCAGACGGGGTTCCTGGCCGAGGCCAGCGTGCTCTCGAACCTCTCGCCGGCCGTGACCGTCCTCTTAGCGGTCCTGTTCCTGCGGGAGCGACCGCGCGGGGCTCAGTGGTGGGGCCTGGCGGCGACGCTGACGGCCGTGCCGCTCATCGCCTGGCCCGGCTGAGCCCGGGGAAGGCGCCGGCCGTGGCCCGCACCCCGGCCGGGGGACGACCGCGCGCCAATCGCCTCGGATAACCCCGCGACCGAGCCACGTAGCCCGGGTTGCTACGGTCTCAGGTATGAACATCGAAGTGACCGCATCACTCGGGGACCTCGTCGCGCAGGATCCCCGTCGCAGCCGCATCCTCGGCGATCTCGGCATCGATTACTGCTGCAACGGCCACCGCACCCTCGAGGAAGCCGTCGTCGCGGCCGGCCTCGACGTCGGCGAGGTCGCAGCGGCCCTCGACCTGCCGGCCGACCCGGCCGGCGCCGTGCGTGAATCGACCGGCAGGCGGCCCGGGGGCAACTCCGAGCTGGCTCACGAGATCGTCGACACGCACCACGCCTACATGTGGGCGGAGATGCCGCGCATCGCCGAGCTGCTCGCCAAGGTCGTCAGCGTCCACGGCGACGTGCACCCGGAGCTCGTCGAGGTCCAGGAAGTCTTCACGGGCGCCCTTTCGGACCTGGAACCCCACATGACGAAGGAAGAGCGCTCCGTGTTCCCGGCCATCAGCCGGCTCGAGCGGGGCGGCCGCGCCGCCGCCGGCGGCTCGCTGGCCGAACCGATCGCGGCGCTCAGGCGGGAGCACGAGGCGATCGGCCGCACCCTCAAGCGGCTGCGGGAGCTGACCACCGGGTACACGCCACCTGCGGACGCTTGCGCCTCTTACCGCGCGCTCTACTCGGCCCTAGCCGAGATGGAACACGACCTGCACGTCCACATCCACAAGGAGAACAACATCCTGTTCCCCAGCGTGCTCGAGGCCGAGGCGGACGCAGACGCGCCGGCGACCCCCGCTTGACGGCAGCCGCCAAGGCCAGGCACGGTGTCCCGCCACGCGCTGGGCGGCCACCGACCGGGGTGGGCCGATGAGCAAGGCCGTGTTCGTCAGGGCCCACGGGGGGCCCGAGGTGCTGAGCGTCGAGGACCGCAACGTGGGCGCGCCGGCCGACGGCGAGATCAAGGTGCGTAACCGGGCCATCGGCCTCAACTTCATCGACACCTACCAGCGCTCCGGCCTCTACAAGGTGCCGCTGCCTTTCGTGGCGGGCAACGAGGGCGCCGGCGAGGTGGTCGCGGTGGGTCCCGGCGTCACGGACTTCAGCGTCGGCGACCGCGTGACGTACTCCGGTCCCGTCGGCGCGTACGCGGAGGAGCGGCTCCTGCCGGCCGGCCGCGCCGCGCACGTGCCCGACTCCGTCGACCTGGAGACGGCCGCGGCGTTGACCCTCAAGGGCATCACCGCCTACTACCTGCTGTTCCAGACGCACAAGGTCGGGCCTGGCGAGACGATCCTCGTGCACGCCGCTGCGGGCGGCACCGGCTCTCTGCTCGTGCCGTGGGCCAAGCACTTAGGCGCCCGCGTGCTGGCCACCGCCGGCTCACCCGAGAAGGTCGCCAGGGCCCTTGAGCTGGGTGCCGACGCTGCGCTCGACTACCGGGAGCGTGAGTTCGCCCCGTGGGTGCGTGAGCAGACGGACGGCGCCGGCGTGGACGTGGTGTACGACGGTGTCGGGAGGGTCACGTTCGAGGCCTCGCTCGATTGCCTCCGCCCGCGCGGCCTGATGGTCAGCTTCGGCAGCGCGTCTGGACCGGTCTCGGTGCCCGACCTGGGCATCCTCGCTACCAAGGGCTCCCTCTACCTGACGCGCACCTCCACGGTCACGTACATGGCGAGCTCGGCCGAGTTCCGCACGGCGGTCGCCGCCGTCTTCACCGCCGTCGCCACCGGCACCATCTCGGCGTCGATCAACCAGCGCTTCGCCCTCGCCGATGCCGCGGAGGCACACAGAGCGCTCGAGGGAAGGCGGACCACCGGGTCCAGCGTCCTCCTGCCCTGACTGCGCAGCCGCGCGCGGCGCCGGTCAGCTCAGGGACAGAGCCCGCCGGGCGCCGCGAAGCCGCCGCCACCGCGCCTGCACTCGTAGGCGACCGCCGTGTAGAGCGTGGGGGCAACGGGGTCGGCCACCACCACGAGACGTCGCCACGCCGCCGCCACGGAGTCGTCCAGCAGGTCGCCCTGGCGCAGGGCGACCTCAACCACTGCTTCCTGGGCCAGCCCGGTCTCGAGAACGAGCTCCGCGACGACTGCCCCGCCGGTCATCACCTCGGGTCCGTACAGGTCGAGCCAGGCCGCCGGTGCCGCGAGGTCGGCGACCACGGCGGGCGCAGGGAGACCGTGGCGTAGGGCGATCCGGCCCGGCTCCCACGCGCCGTCTCCCGGCTCCTCACTCGGCTCGGACCACGGCGCCAGGAGGGCGATGACGTCCTCAGGCGCCAGGCACGGTGCGCCCAGGCAGTTCAGGGCCGTTCCGCCGCCCAGTTCCGCGCGCGACGCGAAGGCCACGGAACCCGGCTCGCCGGGGGGTCGGCGCACGACCACCCGCCACGACACGTGCGGGCCCTCACCGAACTCAGCCGCGGACGCCACCGCTTCCTCCCCCAGGTCGCGCACGAGCTCGGCGCGCACCGCCGGACCCAGGTTGTAGCGCTCCAGCTCCAGGAGCACGTAGCGGGTCGGGGCGGCGGCGGCCGGCTCGTTCGCGTCGTGCACACGAGCCGTGACGTGGTACCGAGCGCGGTCGGTGGCGCCGGCGCCGGCCTCCAGCGCGGTGAAGGCCAGGCCGAGCGGGCCGGAGCCGGGCTCCGCCTCGGGGTGGGCGGCGAACACGTCGAGCTCGTACCCGTTACCTAGCGCCAGGAAGTGCGCCAGCTCGGCGCGGAGCGCCCCCTCGTCCAACGTGCCGCCGCCCTCCTGGGCGAACCCGGCGGAAGCGAGCACGGCGAGCACGACGAGGAGCCAGCGCCGACGGACGCGCCCGCGGCCAATCACAGGGTTACCACTGTCTCTCATGGCTCCAACGATAGGGGGCGCGGCGTCAACGCGCCGTCAGCGCCCGACCAAGACGACACGGTTGCCACCACAGAACCGGTAGCTTCGCGCCCACGGTCACGGACCTTCGGCGCCCGGGTCGTACGACGCGCGCTGGTGGCGGAAGTAAGCGCCGTACAGCTCGGCGTAGTGGCCGCCGCGGGCAAGCAGCTCCTCGTGCGACCCCGATTCCACGATGGCGCCGCGCTCCAGCACGAGTATGCGGTCGGCGGCCCTCACGGTGGAGAGCCTGTGCGCTATGACCACGGCAGTCCTGCCCGTGAGCACCTCCGCCAGCCCGGCCTGGATCTGCGCCTCGGTCAGCGGGTCGACGCTGGCGGTGGCCTCGTCGAGGATGAGGATGCTGGGGGCCTGGAGCAGCACCCGTGCGATGGCCACGAGCTGGCGCTGCCCGAGCGATACGCCGCGGCCGCCCTCTCCCACCTCGGTGTCGAGCCCGTTCGGCAGCGCGCCGAGCCACTCGCCGCCCGCGATCCTGGCGGCGGCGGCCCTGACCTCGTCGTCCCCGGCGGCAGGCACGCCGTAGCGGATGTTGTCGCGCACCGTGCCGGAGAACAACATGGGGGTCTGCTGCACCACCCCGAGGTGGCGGCGGTAGGCCGCCAGGTCCAACTCTCTGATGTCGTGACCGTCGACGAGCAGGCGCCCGCCCTGGAACTCGTAGAAGCGGGCCACGAGCTTCCCAATGCTCGACTTGCCCGCCCCCGTGTGCCCCACCAGCGCCACGGTCTCACCCGCCCGGATGTGAAGGTCGAAGCCCGTCAGGACGGGTTCGTGGCTCGAGTAACCGAAGTCGACCTGCTCGAAGCGGACGTCGCCCGCGACGCCTTCCAAGACGACCGACCCTGTCTGCACGACGCGGGGCTCCGCGTCCATGAGCGCGAACACGCGCTCGCTGGCCGCCAGGCCGAGCTGGAACTGGCTCCAGAAGGACGCGATCGACGTGAGCGGGAACCAGAACAGGGCGAGCGCCTGCACGAAGAGGAACCACTGGCCGGGGGTGATCCCGCCGTCCAGGGCGCGCGCCCCGCCCACGTAGATGATGAGCGCCGTTCCCACGCCTCCGATGATCGACAGGACCGGGAAGATGGCGGTGAACACGTAGCCCTGGAGCAGGTTCAGCCGGTACGACTGGTCGTTCACCTCCAGGAAGCGGCCGTACACCGCCTCCTCCTGCCTGAAGGTCTTGGCCACGCCGATGCCGGTGATGGACTCCTGGACGTTGGCGTTCACCTCGGCGAGCACACGGCGCGCCTGCTGCGTGACCTGGCGCGCCAGCCGCCTGAACGCCAGCGCGATGGCTACGACGACGGGGGCGATAGCGAGAGCCACGAGCGCCAACCGAAGGTCGATGTAGACGAGGACGGCGAGCAGCACCCCCACCTGCAGCACCTGGCTGATCAGGTTGAGGGTCAGGGTGACGACGTTGGAGAAGTCCTGCGTGTCCGAGGTGACGCGGCTGACGATGCGGCCGGTCGAGTAGTCGTCGTAGAACGACATGTCGCGTTCCATCACGGCGTCGAAGACGTCCTCGCGGAGCCTCAACACCACGTCGCCCACCGCTCGGGCAGTGAGCCACTGCCGCAGGAAGTTGAAGCCCCACGAGAGGACGCCGGCGGCGGCGAACGCAGCCACGAGCCAGCCGACCCTGTCCCACAGTTCGCGGCCCGTCGGGGCTGGCTCCGCCAGGCGGTCGATCCCGGCCGCCACCAGGACCGGGAGCGCGGCGTCGAGCATCGCCGCCAGGAACACGCTCACTCCCACCACGACCATGATCGTCACGTGGGGCACGAAGTAGCGGGCGATGCGCCGCACCAGCTGACCGTCGGTGTACTCGCGGTCGTACCCCTCGCCGCTGAGGCCGTCGAGCACGAAACCCATCAGTCGGCCCTCTGGAACATGTCGCGGTAGAGCTCGTTGCGTAGCAGGAGTTCACCGTGAGAACCGCTATCCACGAGCCGCCCGCCGTGCAGCATGAGGATCAGGTCCGCGCGCCTGATTTGGGCCAGGCGGTGCGTGATCATCAGCGTCGTGCGGCCGACCAGCACGGAGTTGATGGCGCGCTGGACGGCGTCCTCGGTGGCGCTGTCGATGGCGCTGGTCGAGTCGTCGAGGACCAGCATCCGGGGGTCGGTGAGCAGGGCCCGGGCGATGGCGAGGCGCTGGCGTTGTCCGCCCGAGAGCGTGTCACCGCGCTCGCCGATGACCGTGTCGTAGCCGTCCTCGAGGGCGACGATGAAGTCGTGGGCTTGGGCGGCCTTGGCCGCCTCGACCACGCGCTCGCGCGTGGCCTGCGGGCCGAGGCCGAAGGCGATGTTCTCGGCCACGGAGCGCGAGAACAGGAAGACGTCCTGCTCTATCACGGAGACCTGGGACCTGAGCGCCCCGAGGTTCCAGTCGCGCACGTCGACGCCGTCCACTCTCACGCTGCCAGCACGGACGTCGAAGATCCGGTTGACGAGACGCGTTAGGGAACTCTTACCGGAGCCCGTCTGCCCGACGACGGCGACCGTCTGGCCCGGAGCGACCGTGAAGCTGACATCGGAGAGGGCCTCGCGACCACCGTCGTCGTCGTAGCCGAACGTGACGTGGTCGAACTCCAGCGTCCCCTCCATCCGCGCCGCGTGGCCTCCCTGGTTCTCGTCCATGTCAACCTCTGCCACGATGAGCTCGAGGATGCGGCGGGCGCCCGCCAGCCCCATCTGGACTAGGTAGAAGGTGAAGATCGAGATGAAGGCCGGGAAGCGCATGACGCTCATGAGACCCACGTAGGCGACGAGGTCGCCGGTGGTGATGGCGCCGAGCGACAGCAGGTAGACGCCGTGAGCGAAGGCGAGCGCGGCGGCGAGACCTATGAACAAGAGCGGCAGGTAGCGCGCTTGCACCAGGCCGGCGCGGACGAAATGATCGCGGAACAGCCTGGCGTTGCGGGCGAACCGGACGCGCTCGGCTCCCTCCTGCACGCTCGACTTCACGACCATGATGCCCGCGAGCGTCTCGTTCAGCGCCGCGTTGAGCACCCCGAACTGCTCGCGCTGCGCGCTGGAGACCGGGTCCAGCTGGCGCATGTACGACCGCAGGGAGAAGACGAAGACGACGACGAACAGGATCGGCGCGAGTAGGAGCCGCGGGTCGAGGAGCGCCACGAAGACCATGGGGACCACCAGGCTGAGGGCCGACTCCGTGATGAGCGCCACGCCAGGGTTCATCATCGGGTTGAGCTGTCGCACGTCGTTGGCGGCCCGCGCCATCACGTCGCCCACCCGGTGCCGGTCGTGGAAGGTCTGGCTCTTCCCGAGGAGGCTGACGTACAACTCGCGCCGGGCGTCGCGCTCGAGGCGCTGCCCGAGCGTCTCGACCGAGAGACCCGTGGCCAGCTCGAGCACGCCGCGAGCCGCCACCATGGCGAGGATCACGAGCGCCACGCGCAGCACGTCCGCAGGGCCGGCGGCGCCGGACAGGACCAGGTCGAAGGCCCGGCCCGTCTCGCTGGGGATGGCCGACGTGAGCACGGTGGCGAGCACCCCGCAGCTCAAGAACGCGGCGGCGAGGAGCTTGTAGGCCCCCAGGTGCGCGAGCACCCACCTCACAGGTGTCCGCCTGTCGAAGCTCCGCTCCCCGGCCACGGTGAACTCGCCTGCACCGGCGCGGTCGATGGTTCTCGCGTTGGTCACCCCACCTCCGGGAGCGGTCACTGTACTTCCGGGCGGCCGGCGCGGCAAGTGCGTGGGCCGCCGGGGGCGGGCCGCGGCACCGGCGGCCCCACCGTCCGAGCTTCCGGGACGCGCCGCTGAGACCCGCCGATGTCGGGGATGCCACGTCCTGGACGCTAGTGGTTCCGAGTACAATCGTCTCGGCGCAGTCGCCACCGGAGGATCTCGTATGCGGTTCGCACGCTCGCTCGTCGCCTTGACGTTACTGACTCTGTCCGGCCTAGGGGTCGCTCAGGCGATGCCGCGTGAGGTCAGGCTGAGCATCCTGCAGGCGGTCGTCCAGATCATCCCATACGACACCGCCACCGAGGACCTCGTCGACTGGTCCGGCTCCGGCACGATCATCAGCCCGTCCGGGTACGTCCTGACCAACTACCACGTCGCCGGCGACCTGACCACCCGGCGCTACTACGACTGGCACACGATCTGGGTCACCGACCCGGAGTTCACCGACCAGCCTCCCGAGTTCTACTTCTGGGCGCAGTACGTGGCGGGCGACCCGACCCACGACCTGGCGCTGCTGAAGATCGTCGAGTGGTACGACGAGGAGCCGGTCGGAGACGATTTCGTCTTCCCGCACGTCGAGGTGGGCGACTCCAACCAGCTCATACCGGGCGACCCGATCACCATCGTCGGTTACCCGGGGATCTCCGGCTCCACCATCACCTTCACCTCCGGGCTCATGTCGGGTTGGGTGGGCGAGAACTTCGAGAGCGGCGGTAAGCAGTGGATCAAGACAGACGGGAAGATCGCGCACGGCAACTCGGGCGGGGGCGCGTTCGACGAGAACGGCTACCTGATCGGCGTGCCCACCGCCGGCCGAACCGTCAAGTACGACGAGCTCGACACGGAGGAGCAGGCGTACGTCCGCCCGATCAGCCTGGGCTGGGCCCTGATCGGTCCCAACGTGCCGGACGTGGCGCGGGCGAAGGGCAGCTCGGGCGTGAGGGCCACCACTCCCACGGGGCCACAAAGCAACACCACGACCACCTCGAGCCAGTCGGGGACCTCCCTGCCGTCGAGCGGGGCGGGGCCGTGCGACTTCTGCACGGTGGGTGAGCTCGCCATCGGCGGCATCGTCAACGACGTGATCGGCGGCGTCACGGACGAGATCAACTACCACACGTACACGATCTCCGTGCCCAGCGGCACCCCAAGCCTCACCATCACGCTCGACTCCGGTCACGACCTCGACCTGGCGGTCAAGTACGGCACGCCCATCGAGTCCTGGGGCGATGAGGGCGACTGGGATTACCGCGACATAACGGAGGCGGCCGGCGCCAGTTTCACCATCGCGCTGCCCACGCCGGGCACCTGGTACGTGGACGTGATCCAGTACTACGGCGAGCGCACCACCAACTACAGCCTGTCGGCCCGCTGAGGTATCATCTCCGGGCGCCGGCGGTTCGGCGCAGCGCTGTCTCGTCGTGCGCCCGTAGCTCAGTTGGATAGAGCGGGGGACTCCTAAGCCCTAGGCCGCAGGTTCGACTCCTGCCGGGCGCACCAAGAACGTCCCGGCCCCCGGCCGGTCACTCGGGTGGTGACCCCCTCATGACACGACTCCTCCGCCACTTGGCGGTGCTCGCCCTCCTTTCCCCCCTCTCCCTGGCCCTGGCAGCGACCGACCTGCAGGTCGGCGTGATCGCCAGCCGGTCCACGAAGGCCGGAGCCGCCCAGACGATCGTCGCCACCGCATGGGCCGCGCAGTTGCGGGCCGCGGGCGGCGTCTTCGGCCAACCCGTGAGGCTCCTCCTCGCCGACGACGGTGGCGACCCCGGGCACGCAGTAAGCCTGGCCAAGGACCAGTTGGAGGCCGGGGCCCTCACGATCATCTGCTGCACCACCCCCGCGGCCACCCTGGCGGTCGCCGAGTTCGCCGAGGCGGCGGGGGTGACCCTCCTCACCCCGACGGACTGGCAGGCGCCCGCCACCGGCAACTACTGGGCCTTCTCCCTCGCGCCTTCGGACACGGACGCGGCCGCCGCCATCGTGGCCGACGCCTACCGGAGCGGCCGCGCCGGCCTGGCGCTGCTCGCCCCCGACGACGCCGCGGCGGACGCGGCGGCGGACGACCTCGGGGCCCTCGGCGCCCTGGTGGGCATCCGGCTCGTCTCCGACACGCGCTACCCGCCCGGCCAGACGGAGGTCCGTCCGGAGGCGCTCCTCGTGGCCACCAGCCGCCCGGGCGCCGTCGTGTTGTGGGGCGGCCCGAGCGAAGTGGCACGAGCCGCCGCGGCGCTCGAGCGCCGCGGTTACGAGGGACCCGTCTACGGACGCACGGCGGCGCTCTACCAGGGTGGCGACCCCCTGCCGTGGCGCTCTCTCGCCGGCGTCCGGTTCCCCGTCCCGCCCGCGCTGATCGCCGCTCCCGGCGATGCGGCGGCCCGCGTGTTGCCGGGCGAGCGCGACGGCGGCCCGCTCGGGACCTGCGCCGACGCCGCCACACGCGACGCCGCCAGGCTGCTGCAGGCCGCGAACGACCCGCAGCCGCTGTGGACCGCCCCGGTCCTGGCCGGTCTCGACCTAGTGTCGGCGGCCTTCGAACAGTTCCTGGCGCTGCAGGTGCCCCTGGGGGACGCCGCGTCGCAGCGGCAGGCCGTGCGCGACGCCCTCGTGGGCCTCCCCACGCAGTGCAGCGGCGCTGGCGCGCTCGACCTGGAGGACGGACGCCGCAGCGGCGTCCTACCGCGCAGCCTGGCCATCGGAGTCGCCACACCGACCGGTATGGCGCCCGACTGAGCGGCGGACAGCCGGTCTTCGCAGAAGCAGCGACCGTCTGTACCGACCGGTATGGCCAACGCGTGAGTCTGGGGGCATTCCGGGTCGGCGCCGGCCGGAGAGTACACTTGAGGCAATGACAGAGAGAACCACGGCCCTCAAGTACGAGCTCGAGACGCTGGAGCGCAGCCTCGCCGACCCGGCGCTGCTCGCTGACGCCGCCGGCTACCGCGAGACCATGCGGCGCTACAGCGAGGTGAAGGAGGTCGTCGACGCCGCCACCACGGTCGAGCGCCTGGCGGCCCAACTCGCCGGTCTCGACGAGTTCCTCGCCGACCCCGACCTCAGGTCGGAGGCCGAGTCCGAGGCGCGCCGCGTCGAGGCGGCGCTCGGCGCGGCGCGCGCCGACCTCGAGCGCCTCCTCACCCCCCGCGACCCGTACGACTCGAAGGACGTGATCGTCGAGATCCGCGCCGCCGCGGGCGGCGACGAGGCGTCGCTCTTCGCGCGCGAGATGCTCGGCATGTACCTCAAGTACGCAGCCGACCTCGGCTTCAAGACGGAGCTGCTCGACTCCCACCCCACCGAGGTCGGCGGCCTCGCCAAGGTGTCGTTCGCCGTCGCCGGCCGCGGCGCCTACCGCGCCTTCAAGTTCGAGTCGGGCGTCCACCGCGTGCAGCGCGTACCGGCCACGGAAGCGCAGGGCCGCATCCACACGAGCACCGTCACCGTGGCGGTCCTGCCCGAGGCCGACGACGTCGACGTGCGCCTCTCCCCCAACGACTACAGGGTCGACGTCTACCGCTCGAGCGGCCCCGGCGGTCAGTCGGTCAACACCACCGACTCGGCCGTGCGGGTCACCTACCACCCCGGCGAACCCGACGAGATCATCGTCACCTGCCAGGACGGCAAGTCGCAGATCAAGAACAAGGAGCGCGCGCTCACGGTGCTGCGCGCCCGCCTGCTCGAACGCGAACGCGAACGCGCCCAGAGCGAGGCCCGCGAGGCGCGGATCGTTCAGATCGGCACCGGTGACCGCTCCGAGCGCATCCGCACGTACAACTTCCCCCAGTCGCGGGTCACCGACCACCGCATCGACTACACCACCCACGACCTGAGCGGCGTGCTCGCCGGCGCCCTCGCGGACCTGACCGACGCGCTCCAGACCGAGGAGCAGACTCGCTTGGCGCTGGCCGCCGCCACCGCCGGTGCCCACGACCTCGCCGGCAAGGCCCGTGGCGCGGCGTGAGTTCGTCGTTGCCGCGGCCATACTGCTCGACCCCAAGGGGCGAGTGCTGCTCGTAGGCAACGATTGGCAAGGGCACGGCCGGGTGCGGTACACGCTGCCGGGAGGCGTGGTGGAACGCGGCGAATCGACGCTCGACGCGCTCGAGCGCGAGGTCATGGAGGAGACGGGGCTCGAGGTCACCACCATCCACCACCTCGCGTACGCCGTGCACGTGGAGGACCGGCGCCGCAACGACCGGGCCGTGTCGTTCGCGTTCGTGGCCGCGTACCGGGGGCTCCTGAACCCGCGCGACCCGGACGGCTTCATCGTGGAGGCGCGCTTCTTCCCGGTCGAGGAGGTGGCCACCATCGTCCCCATCCCGCCCCTGCGGGATCCGCTCGTCAACTACCTGCGCGAGCGCGTGCCCGGCCGCTTCTACACCTACGGCGGGTGGGACGGGCGCTCGCCCAGGATGGTGTGAGCGTCTTGCCCGAGGCGGCGCGGGGAGCCGGGGCGGACCCGCTGCCCGCCCGCTTCTACGCGCGGCCGGCCGACGCGGTCGCGCCGGAACTGCTCGGCACCATCCTCAGGGTAGTGGGGTCCGACGGCCACGTGCGCCAGGGGCGCATCGTGGAGGTGGAGGCCTACCTCGGCGAGCAGGACCGCGCCTGTCACGCGCACCGAGGGTTGACGCGGCGCACGCGCACCCTGTACGGGCCGCCCGGCACGGCCTACGTCTACCTCGTCTACGGTGTGCACGAGCTCTTCAACGTTGTCTGCCAGCCGCCGGGGGTGCCGCACGCGGTGTTGGTGCGCGCCGTGGAACTCCTGGGTCCTGACGGGTTGCCGGCCGGTGGTGCGCCTGCCGCAGGCTCCGGGCCGGGCAAGCTGACCCGCAGCCTCGGCATCGGCCTGGAGCACGACGGCGCGGACCTCACGGTCGGCCCGATCACGATCCATCCGGGCGGGCCCCCCGTCAGCGTCGCGGTCGGCCCGCGCGTGGGCGTGGCCTACGCCGGCGAGTGGGCCGACGCGCCCCTGCGGTTCTGGGACCCGGCCTCGCCGGCCGTGTCGCGACCCCCTCGTTCCCGACTCGGTAACGGTGCGGCGCCGGTCAGACCGGAGGCGACCCGCCGAACTCGTCGTGGGGCGTGAGTGTCCTGTCGCGTACCCCGACCTGGAACGGCTCGACATGGACGGTCGTGACCAGGTCGTCCAGTTCTGTGTGGAGGGCGTCCTCCACGCGCCCGACCAGCGCGTGCGCGGCCTCGACGGTCATGTATGGGTCCACGAAGACGTCCACCTCCATGAACCGGGCCCTGCCCGACCGGCGGGTGCGCAACCTGTGGAAACCGTGGATCTCCGGGTTGGCCTCCAGCACGGCGAGTATGCGCGCCTCCTCCGCCTCGGGCAGGCGCTCGTCGAGGAGCTGGGAGAGCGAGCGTTGCATGACCCTCACCCCCACTCGGATGATGTTGGCGGCCACGGCCAACCCGATCAGCGGGTCGAGCGCATGCCAACCCGTCAACCTGACGAGCAGCACACCCACGACCACCCCCAGCGAGGTGTACACGTCCGTGAGGATGTGCTGGGCGTTGGCCTCCAGCGCCGCGGAGCGCTCCCGACGCGCGACCGTGAATAGGTAGTAGGCGAGGACCCCGTTCGCGGCGCCCGCCGCCACCGCCACCCCGGTACCGAGCCCCACGTTGGTGAGCGGAACGGGCGCGAAGAGGCGCGGCACGGCCGACCAGGCGATGGCGCCGGCGGCCACCATGATGAGCGCGGCCTCGAGGACGCTGGAGAAGTACTCGGCCTTGCTGTGACCGTACGGGTGCCGGTAATCGGGCGGGACCTCGGAGACGTCCAGCGCTATGAGCAGGACCGCCGCAGCGACGAGGTTGACCAGCGACTCGGCGGCGTCCGAGAGCAGGCCGACCGACCCCGTGAGCAGGTAGGCGACGAGCTTGAGGCCGAGTATCCCTACGGCCGCGGCCAGGCTGACCCGCGCCGCCACGTCGCGACGCTCCCCGCCGCCGCGCCCCACTCCCGGCCGGCGCGGCGCAGACCCGGTGCTAGCCGGCGTCCTCCTCGTCATCCTCGTCATCCTCGCCCTCGCCACCCCAGGCGTCGGGCGCGAGCTCGTCCGGCAGCTCGCCGCGTGCCATGGCCGCGAGGAGCTCATCGAGCTCCTCGCCCTCGTAGTCGGTGACCGTCTCGGCTATCAGCTTCTCCGCCCGTTCAGCCTCGTCCGCGGGGACGAGGACGTAACAGGTCTGGGCGCTCGTCGAGCCGAGGTGGGAGAACACGTCGCCCAGCGCATCGGCGCCCCTCACGAGCGAGACGATGCCCTCGTCCTCTAGTATCCCGGCGACCATCTCGGCCAGCGGGGCGGCGGGCGCCACGTCCACCACCGTCCAGGGGTCGCCGTTCACGGTAAGGGTCTTGCCCTTCATCGTCACTCCTCCCCCGCCCGGGGCGGCCGCCAGCGACGCACGCGCGTCATAGGTGCTCACGGCGCAGGTAGCCGCGCGCCACCGCAGCGTACGCGCTGCGGGCGGCGTGGAGGTCCGCGACCGCCACGCTCTCTCGCGTCGTGTGCGCGAGCTCCTCCTCGCCAGGGCCCAGGCCGAGCACGGGCGCCCCTCGCCGCGCGAGGTGAGGCGCGTCGGTGCAGAACCACCACACGCCCTCCTCGAGCGCCCGACCGTGCTCCGCGAGGGCCGTGGTGAGGGCGGGCCGGGCCAGCCGGACGACCTCGTCGTCGGGCGAGAGGAGGTACGAGTTGGCGTAGCGCAGCGACTCTCCCCCTCCTTGCGCCCCGCGCCCGGCGACCCGCACCACGATCCGGTCGTCGTGGCTGATCGCCCGCAGGCGCCGTAGGACGTCCTCCACGCTCTCCCCGGGGACCGAACGGTAGTCGACCACCAGGCGGGCGGAGCCGGGGACCACGTTGCTGGCGCCGTCGGGGGAACTGGTTAGGCGCGTGGGCGTGGCGCTGGAGGGGCCGAGGACGGGATCTGTCGACAGCTCGACCGAGTTCAGTGCGCTGATGTAACGCGCCGCGTGCTCTAGCGCGTTCTCACCCAACGAGGCCCTCGCGGCGTGGGCGATTGCCCCGGGGAACTCGACCTCGGCAACCACGCAACCCCTGTGGCCGAGCATGAGCTTCAGCTTCGACGGTTCACCCAGGACCACAGCGTCATACGGCAGGGTCTCGACTAGGTGGCGCGCCCCGAGCCCGCCGACCTCCTCCTGCACCACGCCGGCCACCATCAGGGTCCCCTCGAAGCCGGCCGCGGCCGCGTCCGAGGCGGCGAACACCATCGCGGCGACCGCCCCCTTCATGTCGCAGGCGCCGCGGCCCCACAACCGGCCGTCCTCGACCACGCCCGCGAGGGGCGGATGGGGCCACAACGACTCGTCGCCGACCGGCACCGTGTCGATGTGCCCGTTCAACATGAGCGTCGGGCCGTCGCCGCGCTCGAGGACGCCGACGACGTTGCCTACGTCGTCCTGGTAGACCCGGTCGAAGCCGTGGCCGCGAAGGGCCGCCGACAGGACCTCCGCGGCCGGACCCTCGCGGCCGGACGGACTGGGGGCGCGGATCAGGTCGGCCGCCAGGGTGACGAGCGGGTGCGTGGCCTCAGGGTCGAACATCCGGCCATATTACGAATAATCGCAGCACGGCCGGGTGCGGCGGACATATCCTGCCCGGCGAGATGGAAGGAACGGTGCGCGCCAACGCATGGACGTGTCCGGCCTGCGGTCACGTCAACCTCGCCGGGTTGACGTGCGAGCTATGCGGAGTCGCCAAGCGCATGCTCGACGATCCACCGCTCGACATCCCCTTCAGGCCGCGCCTCAGCCGCACGCCCGCGTTCTGGCTCGCCGTCGTCTGGTCGCTCGTGGCCCTGCTCGGCGCGTTCTTCCTGCTCTCCAAGAGCGGACGCGCCGCCGTGGGCATCCCGTTCCTGGTCGTCCAGACGTTCGGGGCGGGCGCCGCCGCCGTGTCGTCCTTCTTCACCGCTCACTGGCACCGCGTGTTCAACCAGGTGGAGATCGACGTGCCGCAGCGTGTGAAGGCGGGCGAACCGCTGGTGGCCACCGTGAAGCTCGTGCCGTACGAACCGACCGCGCCCGTGACCGTGCGGCTGCGCCTGGTCGACCGGTTCTACCGGGACAAGAAGGACGGGGGCGTCGAGGCGGCCGAACAGCGGCTGGAGGAACAGGTGCTCCTGAGCGGCGGTCGCCTACCCGGGCGTCGCCTCACCCGCCTGAGCGGCACCTTCGTGGCGCCGTTCCCGATGACCCCGCACTCTAGCTTCCAGGCAGACATGGCAGCAGACACGTTGGGCATCCTGGCGTTCCTCATCCCGTCCTTGAGCTGGCAGGCGCGGAACCTAAGGGAGCACGGCGGCTACTACGTGGAGGCGCACGTGCGCGTCGGACTCCTGAGCCGCCGCTACCACAAGCGCGTGCTGACCTACTTCGTCGGGGCCGACCTCTTCGTGGGTTGAGGGGCCGTCGGCTCTTCCGGACCGAACCAGCGGTACCTTCCAAGGTCCACGCGGTCGTTCACCACCTCGACCCCTTCCGACCTCAGCAGCGCCACCTGAAGCTCGCCGCTTCCCACCTTGTAGGTGGAGATCCCGCCGGACGCGTTGACGACACGCTGCCACGGCACGTCGTCCTCGCTGTCCTTGAGCCCGTAGAGGACCGCTCCGACCTGACGCGCGTGGTTGGGGGCGCCGACCATGAGCGCGACCTCGCCGTAGGTCGTGACGTGCCCGGCCGGGACGGCACGGACGATCCTCAGCACCGCGTCACGGAACGTCTCCGCCATGCCAGATGCTACCCCCGGGCCGCGCCCAGGCGGACGCTTCCTGTATCCTGCTGCCGGAGGCCCCGGTGCTAGAGACCACCGTCCGCGTTGCCAGCTTCATCTTCCTGGCCGGCATGCTGCTCCTCGTTAGCAGCGCGGTGCCGGCCGTGACGAAGCGGTTCCCGCGGACGTTCGCGCTGGGCTCGCTGCTGGCGCTGGGCAGCATCCTCCTCGTGTTGGCGGCGGCCCTCACGCTCCGCTGAACGGCTCACGAGGGGTGCGAGGAAGGAGCAGACGTTGCGCGCGCACGTGATCACCTTCGGGTGTCAGATGAACGAGTACGACACTCACACGATCCAGTCCGAGCTGGTGGCGGGCGGGCACGAGCTGATGGCTCATCCGGCCGACGCCGACCTCGTGCTGCTGAACACCTGCGCCGTGCGCGGCAAACCCGTCGAGAAGGTGATCAGCGTGCTGGGCGAGCTCCGCAAGGAGCGCGCCGCCGGGCGCGACGTGACGGTCGGCCTGATGGGGTGCCTGGCGCAGCTCGACGAGGGCCGGGAGGTGGCTCAGAAGTTCGGCGTCGACCTGTTGGTCGGGCCGGGCGCCATCACGGACCTCCTGGAGGCGCTGGACGAGTACTCGAGCATGCGGACCGGAGAGCGCGGCGGCATGATCGAGCGCCTCGGCTTCGGGACCGACCTGCACGACTACCAGCCACCGCCACCGGGAGGCCTGGCGGGCTTCCTCACCATCATGCGGGGGTGCAACCACCACTGCACCTACTGCATCGTGCCCGACACGCGCGGGCCGGAGGTCTCACGCTCGGCGACAAGCGTCCTCCGCGAGGCGGAGGCCATGCGCAAAGTCGGCATCGTCGAGGTCACGCTCCTCGGCCAGAACGTCAACTCGTACGGGGTGAACGTGCCGGGCACCCCGAGCTTCCCGGAGCTGCTGCGGCAGGTGGCGGACCTCGGCTTCGAGCGCGTCAAGTTCACGACCAGCCACCCCATGAACTTCACGAGCGAGCTCATCGACGTGATCGCCGAGCACCCCAGCGTCTGCAACTACATCCACCTGCCCATGCAGTCGGGGTCCGACAGGGTGCTGAGGCGCATGGCGCGCGAGTACCGCATCGAGCGGTACCTGGGCATCGTCGAGGAGATCCGGGAGAAGGTGGCCGACGTCGTGATCTCGACGGACGTCATCGTCGGCTTCCCGGGCGAGACAGAGGAGGACTTCGAGGCGACGCTGAGCGCGGCCGAGGTGGCAGGCTTCGAGCAGGCGTACATGTTCATGTACTCCGCCCGTCCGGGCACGCCGAGCTACAAGCACTTCCAGGACATGCCGCGCGAGGTGAAGACCGAGCGGCTCCAACGCCTCATCACTGCCCAGAAGGAACGGAGCCTCCGCGCCAACGAGGCCCTGGTCGGCCGGGAGGTGTGGGTGCTCGTGAAGGACCTGGGCCGCGACTCGCGCTACGCGGTGGGGCATTCCGATCAGAACCACACGGTGCTCGTCCCCGCCGAGAGCGTGGCGGCCATGGGCCTGATGCGGGTGACCGTCACCGGGGCCACTCCCCATGCCCTCTACGGCGAGCCGGCCGGCACCCACCGCCAAGGCATCGAGCTCGTCATGGCTTCCTGACGCCGTGCCCGTTCATGTCGCGGTAGCGGCGACGCCGCTGGAGCGTCCGTGACGGACGGACCCGGGTCGTCCCCGACCCGCGACCTGGCCGTGAGCGTCTTCGTGGTCTGGCGCGGCCTGGTGCTGCTGCACCGTCACAGGAAGCTGGGCATCTGGTTGCCGCCGGGCGGGCACGTCGAGCCGGGCGAGCTACCCGACGAGGCCGCCGTCCGCGAGGTGCTGGAGGAGGCCGGCATAGAGGTCGAGCTGGTGGGTGAACCCCCCATACACGCGCCGGGCCCACGCCAGCTAGTGCGGCCGCGCGGCGTGCAGCTCGAGCAGATAGCGCCCGGTCACGAGCACGTCGACCTCGTGTACCTGGCTCGGCCCCTCGCCGGCTACGCGGGGGCAGTGGCCGGCGAGGAGGCGAGCATGGGCTGGCACGACCTGGCGAGCGCCACCGCGCTGGGGCTCACGCCCGAGATGGAGGCCTGGGTGCGGCTTGCGTTGGCGGAGCTAGGCGGGCTTAGCCTCTAGCTGCAGGTCCCCGCCAAGGCGGCCACCCACGCCTCGCACTCGCGCGGCGACCGCAACCGCACCGGCACCAGCTCTGGTCGCAACTCGAATGCCTCGGCGACCGACCGGGGCGTCTTCGAACGCGTGCGCCAGGCCCACCTGACGATGTGATCGCGATCGACGAGGAAGCGCCAGAGCGCCTGCTCGCGGTTGCCGTCCCACAGCTCCTCATCGGTCACGCGCCGCCTGACGGTCCGTGCGACCACGCGGCGCACTACCCGCGCTGGAGGAACGGGACCCGAGTGATACCAGGACGCGGTCGCGGCCACCAAACGAACCCGAAACGAGATTCCAACCGAACCGAAACGACCCACGCCCATGCTTTCTCCAAGGCCGCCGGCAGACGCCGCCCGGCCCACACGGAGGCAGCCATGAACCCCGCCACACGAACCCTCGCCACACTCGCAGCACTCGTCGCCAGCGTCAGCCTCGCGGCCGCACCCATCCAGATCGACGATTCCCAGGTGGACTACTCGAACAGCGACCTGGAGACCGCGTACCTCACGCTAAGCGAGTCGAGCGGCAAGCTCACCGTCTCGCTGTCGGACGCCGCCACCGGAGCGCACGCGTTGCCGGTCGACATGACGGACGTGCCGATCGTGAAGGGCACGGACTTCTTCGGCGACACCAAGTACTACGGCGTCCTCACCGACAGCGGCTCGCCGGTGACGCTCACCCTCGTCGGGAACGTCCCGTACGGGATCGGTGTCACGCACTGGGACGTGTCGCTCGACGAGGCGGTCGACGCCTACGTGGCGAGCCTCGCGGCGGCCGGCGACCCGACTACGGTAGAACTCGACGGCACGTACGCCGTCGTGACGAGCGGCTCCGGCGTGAGGATCGTCCTCCAGGACGTGTTCAACGGCGTGAAGGCCTACATAGCCGGCTGACCGCCCTCGCACGACCCCGGCCCGGGTCAGGGCCGCCAGGTGAAGCGCGCCGCACCTCTAACGCCCTTCGGCCGCGAGAACTGAACAGCCCCGCGAGGCACCCCCCTCTCGCGGGGCGCCTTCTTGCCAGTAGTGGCCCGGTACGGGGCGGCTCGTGGCGGGGAGCACGGCGTTCCGGGTATACTCCCTCCGCTGTCGGCACGCCGCGCGAAGCTCAGCGGCGGGCCGCCAGAGTCGGGGCGTGGCGCAGTCTGGTAGCGCACCTGGTTTGGGACCAGGGAGTCGCTGGTTCGAATCCGGCCGCCCCGACCACACCACTCGCTGGTAGCGGTGTGATTGAGCCAGGGCGGCGCCACGCAGGGCCGGGCGGGAGTAGCTCAGTTGGTAGAGCGACAGCCTTCCAAGCTGTATGTCGCGGGTTCGAATCCCGTCTCCCGCTCCAACCTCCCGGCCGGCGCCGGCCGTGACGCGCACCAGTAGCTCAGTGGATAGAGCAGCCGCCTTCTAAGCGGTAGG
>CAYNNL010000009.1:0-46430 GCA_964398765.1 uncultured bacterium
GTGACGGCGAGATCATCACGCGCCGCGGCTTCGACTTCCGCTACCCGTACTACCTGAACTTCATCCCCTCCATGGCCGCTCAGCTCGGCGGCAAGCTCATCGGTGACGACGGCAAGAGCGCCATCGTCGGCGACGAGGCGTGGCTGCGGGTGCTGCAGTACTTCAAGGACTGGGGCCCCACGGGCAAGAACCTGGGCTCGCCGACCTACAAGGCCGCGCGCTCGATCTTCAACTTCGACAACAACGACATCGGCATGATGGAGTCCGGCCAGTACCAGGCCGCGCGCATCCTCAACGACAACCCCGGCTTCCTGCCCGGCGAGGGCTGGATGGTCGTGCCGTTCCCGCAGTGGGAAGACGCCGTCGCGGACGTGGCCGAGGCCTACTACGGCCACTACTGGATGGTCAACGCGCAGGCTAGCAAGGAGAAGCAGCGCGCCGCCTGGACGCTCCTCGGCTACTTCGCGAGCCACGCCGACGAGTTCTTCGACCGCGTCGCCGTGCTGCAGCCGACCCAGGAACTCCTCAACTCCGACATGTTCAAGAACGCCCCGTACTCCGACGTGTTCATGAGCGACCTGGCCAAGGCGCCCGTCATCTACTACGACGAGAACTCGCCGCAGGTGCTCCAGGCGCTCAAGGACTCCATCGAGGCCGTCATGCTGCAGGGCAAGGAGCCCGCTGACGTCCTCAAGACCATGCGCGAAGGCGTCGAACGCGCCCTGCGCGGCGAGTACTGAGTAGTTCGCGGTGGCCCGCAAGGCTATCAGACTGACCGTGGCCACCAGAAGGGCGATGTGGGGCTGGGCGTTCGTACTCCCAGCCCTCATCTATTTCGCGGTCTTCAGCTTCTACCCTATCTTCAACGCGCTCTGGCTCAGCCTTCACACCAAGAACCCCCTATCGCTGCGGCCCCCTAGGTTCGTCGGGCTGCGCAACTACGCCGACCTCATCCACTCGTCGGCGTTCTGGAACTCCTGGAAGGCCACGGGGTTGTTCACGCTCGGCACGGCCATCCCGCTCGTAGTGCTGAGCCTCCTGTTGGCCACCATCATCGTGTCGCGGCTGAACTTCCGGCGCTTCTTCCAACTGGCGTTCTACGCCCCGGCCGTGATCCCGAGCGTGGTCGCTGCGGCCGTGTGGCTGCTCCTGCTCGACCCGCGCGGCATCGCCAACCAGTGGGTCAACTTCGTCCTCGGCCTGAGCGGCGTGGACCACAAGTGGCTCGCCAACCCGGAGATGGTGCGCTTCTCGACCACCATCGTCTACCTGTGGGAGAAGCTCGGCTTCTTCACCATCATCTTCATAGCCGGCCTGGGCGGCATCCCGCAGAGCGTTAGGGAGGCGGCCCACGTCGACGGTGCCGGCGGTTGGCAACTGTACCGGTACGTCACGTTGCCGCTCCTGAAACCGACCACGCTCCTGGTGTCGGTCATGGCCATGATCTTCTGCATGCGCACGTTCGCCACGCAGTACCTGTTCACGCAGGCCGGCGCGCCGCGCGAATCCATCAACGTGGTGACCCTTGGCATCTACACCACGGGGATCCGCGACCTCCAACTGGGTCTTGCGAACGCCATGAGCATCGTGCTCCTCGTCGTCATGCTGATCCTGTCCGTGCTCCAGTTCAGGCTGTCGGGCAGGGAGGGCTGAGTGGCCGCCGGTAGCCTCAGGCGCCGCCGCGCCTCCTCCGGCATGCCGGTCATGCGGCGGACCCCGCTCGAGGCGGTGGTCCACGCCCTCGGCTGGGTCGTGCTCGTCGTGGCGCTCGTGCTGGTGCTCGCCCCGCTCGCGTTCATGTTCATCGCGTCGTTCATGCCGGCTCGAGACATCATGCGCATGCCGTTCTCGTGGTGGCCAGACTCGCTCTTCCTCGACAACTTCTGGCAGGCCATCAAGGGCAACGACGGCAAGTTCATCTTCCCCCGTGCCATCGTGAACTCGGTAGTGGTGTCGAGCAGCGTGGCCCTCACTACCGTGCTGTTCTCCGCGCTGGCGGGCTACGGCCTCACGAAGCTGAAGTTCCGCGGCAGCAACATCGTCTTCCTCCTCATACTCTCCACGCTGATGGTGCCGTTCGAGACCGTCATGATCCCCCTTTACGTCGTGGTGACGGGCATGGGGCTCCAGAACAGCTACGCCGGCCTGATAGTCCCGTTCCTCCTGAGCGCGTTCGGCGTGTTCCTCATGCGTCAGTCGTTCGCGACCTTCCCTGACGAGCTCCTAGATGCCTCCCGCATCGACGGCGCGTCCGAGCTGGGGATCTTCTTCCGCATCGTGCTGCCCAACATGTTGCCCGTCATGGCCGTCCTGGGCGTCCTCACCTTCGAGCAGCAGTGGGGCAACCTGATCTGGCCGCTGCTGGTCGTCCAGACCGCCGAGCTCAGGACCATGCCGCTCTACGTCGTCACGTTCATGGAGGAGAAGAGCACGAACGAGGGCGCCATGGTCGCGGTGGCCGCGCTCTCCAGCATCCCCATGCTCGTCATCTTCTTCAGCCTCTCGCAGTTCTTCCTCAAGGGCGCCAACGTCTTCTCGGCGGGCAAGGAGTGACTGCCGCCGAGGGGGCGTCCCGGCCCGGCGGAGCCGCACCCGCGCCGCTCCTCATATTCGACGTGGGCGGTGTCATGGTCGACGGCTTCGACGTCATGCCTGCCATGGCCGCCGAGTTCGGCCTCGAGTTGCAGGCGCTCGAGCGGAAGCTCGACGTGGCCGACGTGCGCGCCCTGCACGACGGCACCCTGGCCGTCGCCGAGTTCTGGCGTCGGCTCGAGGCCCGCACCGGCCTACGTCCCCGGGGCGAGCCGTGGGGCGACTACTTCGGCCCCATCCGGCGCCCGGCCATGTACGCCCTCGTGGAGCGGGCCCGGCGCGTGGGCCTGCGCGTGGTGGCGGGCACCAACACCATCGACCCGCACTACGAGGCCCATATGCGCCGCGGTGACTACGACGTCTTCGACCACGTGTACGCCTCCAACCTCATGGGCGTCTCCAAGCCCGACCCGGAGTTCTGGCGGCGCATCCTGGCGGCCGAGGGCGCTGAGCCCGCGGCGACGCTCTTCGTTGACGACCTACCCGAGAACGTGGCGGGCGCGGCCGGCCTTGGCATCCGGGCCGTGAGATTCGAATCGGTGGAGCAGGTCGTGGGCGTCATCGACGGCGTGTTGGCCGCCGCCCGCTGACCTCGCGCTGCGCGGCCGGTCAGCGCCGCCAGACCTCCCCTTGGCCCAGGTCATGGTGAGCAGTGGTGGCCTCGGTTAGGGTGCCCGGATGAGCCAGACGCAAGCCGACCAGGTCGCCCAAGAGGCCGCCAAGCTGACCCCGGATGAGGCGGTCGCCCGCCTCAACAAGCTGTTCGACACGGCCCTAAAGGCGCTGGGCGACGCAGGCCAGAAGGACGCCGCCTGCGAGCTGGCGGCCCAAGGTTGGACCCTCCTGCGCCACTCTTGGCCCCGCGAGGGCGAGCGCCTGAACGGCACGCTTCACTACCTGACGCGCACGGAGAAGGCGCCCAAGGGCGCCTCCAAGACGGCCGAGGACGTGCTCCTCGAGGTCCGACACCTGATCCCGGCAGAGAGGCACCGGATCATCCTCGAGACCTACCACTCCCTGGCGCCCGGCAACGCTTTCGTGCTCGTGAACGACCACGACCCGAAGCCGCTCTACTACCAGTTCGCCGCCGAACACCCGGGGCAGTTCTCGTGGGAGCCCCTCGAGGAGGGGCCAGAGGTCTGGCGGGTGCGCATAGGTCGGGTCTGACGGTAGCGACCGCCTGAGGCGGAGCGCCGGCCCTCGGAGTAGGCTGGCGTGGTGCCAGCCCCCGAGCCCCCCAGCCCAGAGGTAGACGATCAGTCCACGCTTACTGCCACGAGCCCGGCGCCGCGAGACGCCGGGCTCGCCCGCACGCTCACGGACCCGGCCGTAAGGGCGCGCCACGCGCGGCGGATCACCAGCGCTCTCTTCGTCAGCCAGAGCCTCGGCTCGGCCGGCTCGATCGCCGCCGCCACGGTGGCCGCCATCGTGGGCGCCGAGCTGTCCGGGCGGGACTCGCTCGCCGGGCTCCCTGCCGCCGTGGTCCAGATCGGGGTGGCGGTCGGGGCGTACTTGTGGAGCCGCCTGTCGGACAGGCTGGGCCGCCGCGGGGCGCTCACCGCCGCGCTCGTCACCGGGGCGCTAGGCGCCACGCTGTCGCTGGTCGGCGTGGCAAGCGGCAACTTCCTGCTCGTGCTGGTGGCGCTCTTCATCACGGGCTCCGGCAACTCGGCGGTGCAGCTCGGACGGTTCGTGGCGGCCGAGGTCAACCCGCGTGCGCGTCGCGCGCGGGCCCTCTCGACTGTGGTACTCGGCGGCACCGTCGGTAGCGTGCTCGGCCCGGCGCTCGTGGCGCCCACGGGACGCCTGGTCACGTCGTGGGGTTGGAGCGAGATAGCGGGGCCGTACCTCGCCACGGGCGCGGGCTACCTCCTGACCGCCGTGCTGCTCTTCCTCGCGCTGAGACCGGAACCGCGGCTCATCGGGGAGTTCATCGCCCTCGACGAGGCCGGCACTCACCGCCTGGGTCCCACCCGCGGCCTGCGCGAGCTGCTGGCCGACGCGTCCGTGCGGACGGCGGTTACCAGCGTGGTCCTCGCCCACATGGTGATGGTCGGGCTCATGCAGATGACGTCTCTGCACATGCACCAGATCGACCATTCGCTCGCCAACATCTCGATCGTCTTCTCCAGCCACACGTTCGGTATGTACGCGTTCTCGTCCGTGTCGGGTTGGCTGACCGACAGGTGGGGCCGTCGGCCGGTGCTCGCCGCCGGCGCGCTGATACTCCTCGCCTCGTGCCTGCTGGCACCGCTCTCGCCGGCTCTACTCCCCGTCGCGTTCGCCCTGTTCCTCCTCGGCCTGGGTTGGAACCTCTGCTACGTGGCGGGGTCGGCGCTCCTGACCGACGCGCTGTCTCCCGCGGAGAAGGGGAACACGCAGGGCTTCAACGACCTGCTCGTCGGCGGCGCGGCGGCGGGTGCCACCATCGTGGGTGGCCTGATCATGGCCCGCGCCGGCTTCCTCGCCATGGGTCTGTCCGGGGCGGCCGTGACGGCGGTGCTGATCGCCGTGGTCGTGCGGTTGCCGCGCGTGGCGGCAACCGCGGTCACGGACTGACCGCAGGGCGGCGCCCCGGGCGTCAGGCGGCGGCGGCACCCGTCGGCGGGCGGCCGGCCCGCGCGACCTGGCGGGCGCGCGGGCCGTGGTACTCCTAGCGGCAGACGGACCCAGTTCCTTGCCGCGTCGAGCGGCGGTCCCAGGGTCGAGCCCGACGGGTCCGGGCGCGCTGCGGGCCGCGCCACGAGAGAAGGCACGAGCGTGACCCTTCAGTTCACAGGTTTCCACCACCTGACGGCCATCTCCGCCGACATCGGCGCCAACAAGCGCTTCTACACCGACGTGCTTGGCATGCGCCTCGTGAAGCGCAGCGTGAACCAGGACGACACGGGCGCCTACCACCTCTTCTACGCCGACGGTGCCGGCAGCCCCGGCACCGACATGACGTTCTTCGACTGGCCGATCCCGCGGGAGCGGCGCGGAGCCGCCTCCGTCACCCGGACGGGCCTGAGGGTAGCCGGCGAGGCGTCGCTCGAGTTCTGGCGCGAGCGGCTGGAGCGCACCGGGATGCGCGTCGGACCCCTCGAGACGGTCGACGGTCGAGCCCAGCTACGCTTCGAGGACCCCGAGGGTCAGCGGTTGGCGCTCGTGGTTGACGGCGGCCGCGGCGACGCGCCCGTGCCGTGGGAAGACGGACCCGTCCCGCCCGCGCACCAGCTCCGCGGCCTGGGGCCGGTGACCATCAGTGTCGGGAGCCTGGGCGCGACCGATCACGCCCTGCAGGCCGTGACCAACATGCGGCCCCTGCGCGACTACCCCGACCCCGAGGACCCGCGGCGCACGGTCCACGTCTACGGCATGACCGACGACGAGACCCTGACCGGGCCGCACGCAGAGTTGCACGTGGCGGTCCGCCCCGACCTTCCCGTGGCAGGCAGCGGCGCAGGCGGCGTGCATCACGTGGCGTTCAGGGCGCCGACCGAGCGTATCCACCGCGACTGGCTCGACCACCTGGTCAGGTTGGGTGTCCCCAACAGCGGGTGGGTCGACCGGTTCTGGTTCCGCAGCATCTACTTCCGGAACCCCAGCGGGGTGCTCTTCGAGATCGCCACGGACGGCCCGGGCTTCGCGGTCGACGAGGACCCGGCCACCCTCGGCGACAAGCTCGTGCTGCCGCCGTTCCTCGAGCCGCGCAGGGCCGACATCGAGGCCCGGTTGGCCCCCCTGCCGTGACGGGCGCCACGCCGCCGGCGCCCGGGCTCGCCTGGCTCCACCGCTACGTCCCAGCCCCGGAGGCCGGAGAGGCGCAGGGGGCCGCCGCCGACGTGCCGCCCGGCACGCTCACGCTGCTCCTCCTGCACGGCACCGGCGGCGACGAGAACTCGCTCGTTGGGTTAGGCAGGCTGGTGGCGCCCGCGGCCAACCTGCTCGCCGTGCGCGGCCGTTCGCTCGACGAGGGCGCCCCGCGCTTCTTCCGGCGCTTCAGCGCCACCTCGTACGACCAGGAGAACATCGTCGCGGAGGCGCGCGCCCTCGGGGAGTTCACCAGGCAGGCCGCCACCGTGTACGGTTTCGAGCCTCGTGGCCTCGTGGCGCTGGGCTACTCGAACGGCGCCAACATCGCCCTCGCCACCCTCGCGCTCGACCCGGGGGCCTTCGCGGGCGCCGTGCTGTTGCGCGCCGTGATGCCGCTCGAGGAGCCGCCCACCGTCGAGCTCGCCGGCAAGCCCGTGCTGCTGCTCTCTGGCGCTCGGGACCCGTACGCGCCGCACGCCGTGGGAGTCGGTCCGTACCTGCGCGGGGCCGGAGCGGAGTTCGAGGAGGTCACGATAGGTGCCGGCCACGAGCTGGTGGAGGAAGACGTCAGGCGCGTGAGCGACTGGCTGGCGAGCTTCGGGCGCGCTGCGGCCGCGGGCCGAGCCTAGCGTCCGGCGCGGCGGGCGCCTCGGGCTGCGCTACTTGCTCTGCGACAGCGCGAAGCCGCGCATGAACTGCTCCTGCAGGAGCATGAACACGAGCAGCGGCGGCACGATGGTGATGAGGGCCCCCGCCATCACGTAGCCCCACTGCACGCCCTCGCCCGTGCCGATGATCAGGTTCAGGCCGACCTGGACCACCTGCAGCTCCTCGCGCCGGATGACCACGCGCGGCCACAGGTACTGGTCCCACACGTACACGAACTGGATGACGGCCAGCGCCCCGATGGTGTTGGCGCTCATGGGCACTAGGATGCGCGCGAGGAACCGCAGCGGACCGGCGCCGTCCATCTTGGCGGCGTCCGCCAGTTCGCGCGGGATGGACAGGAAGTGCTGACGGAACAGGAAGATGCCCGTGGCCGACGCCAGGAAGGGGATGGTGAGAGCCAGGAAGGTGTTGGACCAGCCGAAGCCGTGCGGCAGCGGCTGCAGGAAGACCCTGCCCGGGTTCTGGAGCCAGGCCCAGAACGCAGCCCACGACGCGGGAGGCCGCTGCGAGATCAGGTCGAAGAGGGGGACGATCAGAACCTCGGTTGGCATCATCAGGGTCAGCAGGATGAGGATGAAGACGAGCCCCTTGAACCGGAAGTCGAAGTAGACGAGCGCCAGGCCCGCCAGCAGCGCGGTCAGCGTCTTGCCGAGGGTGACCACGAAGGCGATGAACAGGGAGTTGCGGATGAACATCCCCAGCCGCGCCTTCACCCACACGGCCTCGATGTTGGCGAGGAACTCGCCGCCCGGCACGAGGCTGGGAGTCATGACGGCGGCGTTCGACTGGGTGGCCTTCACCAGCGCGAAGAGGACCGGCGCCATGACGACCAGGCACGCCAGGCTGAGGAGCAGGTGCACGTGCCAGCGGCGCGGCAGCATCACGCGCCCCCGTAGTACACGCGCCTGCCCCCGAAGCGGAACTGCAGGACGGTGATGAACGCCACCAGGAGCAGTAGCACGACGCTCTCGGCCGCCGCGAACCCGAGGTTGGCGGCCCCGCCGAAGCCGTCCTGGTAGATCTTGTAGATGAAGGTGGTGGTCACGCCGGCCTGGTCGAACGGCGGCGAACCCACGGGTCCGCCCGCGGTGAGGATGTCGATGAGGCCGAACGTGTCGAAGAAGGCGTAGACGAGGTTGGTGAAGAACAGGAAGAACGTCATGGGCGAGAGGAGCGGGAAGGTGATGGCGAAGAAGCGCTGCCTCGGCGTGGCCCCGTCGATCTGCGCCGCCTCGCCCAGTTCGGCAGGCACGTTCTGCAGGGCGGCCAGGTAGAACACGATGTTGTAGCCGAGGTTCTTCCAGATGGCCGCCATGCTGGCCACCGCGAAGGCGAGGAGGGGCGTGTCGAGCCAGCGCGGTTTGATCCCGAGCGTGGTGTTGAGGAGCTGGTTCACCACGCCGACCTCGGGGTTGAACATGAACAGGAAGATGGTGCCGGCCACGGCGGGCGAGAGGGCGAACGGCCAGATGAGCAGGAGGCGGTAGAGGCGCGCCCCCTTGACCGGCTGGTTGGCGAGCGTGGCGAGCGCGAGGCTGAACGCCAGCCCCGCCACCACCACGACGCCGCTGAAGAGCAAGGTCTGGAGCAGCACCTGGCGGAAGCCCGGCGCCAGGACGCCCGTGAAGATGTTGCGGAAGTTCTCGAGCCCGATGTACCGCTGGGTGCCCAGGAAGAGGTTGCTGCGGTAGAGGCTCAGTACGAACGACTGGATGACCGGGAAGTACAGGAACACGAACAGGACGATCAGCGTCGGCAGGAGCAGCAGCCACGGCAACAGCCGGCTTCTGAAGACGGGACTACCTCTCATGCGGTCCTTCCCGACCACCTGGCGGGGGCCGCCGCGTGGTGGATGCGGCGGCCCCCGAGGGGATCCTTGGTGTCAGTAGGTCAGAAGTTGGCGTTGTACTCGGCGAGCGCGGCGTCGGCCAGCTTCTTGGCCTCCTGCAGCGCCGAGTCCACCGTGGCGCCGGCCAACACCTTCTGGATGGCCTGCTCGACGATCGTGCGGGTGGCCTGGAAGGTGCCCATCAGCGCGCCGGCCGTGGCCGTGTTCGGCACGGTCTCGAGGAGCTGATCGAAGGCGGTGCTGGCGTTCGGGAACTCGGTGAACCAGCCCTCGTCGCGGAGCATGTCGACGCTGCTGATGCGGACCGGGTAGTAGCCGGTGGCCTTGTGCCAGGACACCATGTTCTCGGGGTTGGTCATGTAGAGGATGAAGTCGCGGGCGACGTGCAGTTCCTCGCTCGGGTGGTCGCGCACGAGCCACACGCTGGCGCCGCCGATGACGACCCCGTTGCGCTCCGAGCCGTCGGGGATGGGCAGCATGCCCGTCACCATGTCGAAGCCGCCGGCGATGGCGTTGGTGATGTTGACGAGGTCGGCCGTCGAGGTGATGTGGAACATGACCTTGCCGTTGGTGAAGATGGCGTCGGAGCCGTCCCAGTCCTCGAGCTTGCCGGTGTAGGTGTAGTAGCCCTTGTCGTTCATCGTCTTGAAGAAGTTGAAGACGTTACGGACGGCGTCGGAGGTGAGCAACACCTCGGTGGCGCGGCCCGAGCGGCCGTTGTCGTTGTTCGTCAGGTTGGCGCCCTGTTCGGCCAGCCACTGCTCGAGGAACCAGCCGTTGAGGCTGACGCCAAAGCATTTCACGTCGGACGAGAGCACCCCGGCGGCCGCGGCCGCGTCGCAGGCGGCCTCCATCTCTCCGAAGGTGGTTGGGACGGCGCCGACGCCGGCCGCGGTCATGAGCGTGCGGTTGGCGTAGAGGATGGGGCTGGAGGAGTTGAACGGGATCGAGTTGACCTGCCCGCCGATCGTGTAGTAGTTGAGGACGGGCGCGATGTAGTCGGCCGTGTAGAAGGCGCCGAGCTCACTCACCGGGATGAAGATGCCGGAATCAACGGCGATCTGGCTGCCGACCTCGTAGAGCTGCACGAGGTGGGGCGGGTTGCCCTGGCGCGCGGCCAGCACGGCGGCCTGCTGCGTCTCGGGGTAGCTGCCCTTGCGCTCACCGACCACCACGTAGGGTCGACCCTCGGCGGCGAGCTGCGCGTTGAACTCCGCCATCCTGGCGTCGATCCAGCCGGACCGGTTGGCGTCGCTGAACGCGTGCCAGAACTCGATCTGGGTCTGCGCCAGCACCGCCGACAGCGCCATGACGGCGAAAACGGCTACGACGATCCGCTTCATTGCCGACCTCCCTAGGACCACGGGAACGCTGCCCCGCCTCGGTCCGTATCGTTAGACGTAACGGGAGTGTACCACCGGGTGCGGGGAAGGCGGCGCCCCCCGGTGGGCCCTACCTCAGCCGCGCCGGTCGAAGCTGAGCGCCGCCGAGTTGATGCAGTAACGGAGCCCGGTCGGTGCAGGGCCGTCGGGGAACACGTGACCGAGGTGAGCGCCGCAGCGGGCGCAGCGCACCTCGGTGCGGCGCATGCCGTGGCTGCGGTCCTCGGACGTGACGATCCGCCCCTGCCCTGCCACCTGCGAGAAGCTCGGCCAGCCGCAGTCGGAGCGGAACTTGGCGTCGGCCGCGAACAGCAGCGCGCCGCACACCACGCAGTGATAGTCACCGGCGGCGAAGGTGTCCCAGAACTCGCCGCTGAAGGGCGCCTCCGTGGCCGCCTCCTGCGTCACCTTCCATGCGAGCGGGCTCAGGCGCGAGCGCAACTCGGCCGGCGTCTCGGGGCGTGGTGCCTTATCTTCGGTCGTCATGCCGCGAGTCTAGGTCGGGGGCGGCTCCGGGGGGCGCGCCCGGAGCACACGCCGCGGGGCACGCACCGAGGGGAAGCGTCCTGCCAGACTCAACGGTTGATGACCGCGAACCGCGCGCGGCTCTCGTCGGCGAACAGGGCGACGCGGCCGAAGGGGGTGTCGACGGGCCCGAACAGGACCTCGCCGCCGCCGGCCTGCACGGCGGCCACGGCGGCGTCGGCGTCGTGGACCCGGAAGTAGACCGTCCAGGCGTCGGTGGCCTGGTCGGCGGCGCGGGCGCTCACGCCCGCGAACGGCGCGCCGCCGAGGCGCAGGACGCGGCCCGCGCCCGCCTCTGCCGCCGCGCTCTCGACGCCGAACAGTTCGCTATAGAACCTCGCCGCGGCCGGCACGTCGGCCGCGCTCACCTCGCACCAGGTGAAGGCGCCGTGTTCGTCCCTGGCAGCGAAACCGTGGTCGTGGAACGCCTGCCACATCCCGAACCGCGCCCCGCCGGGCGCCACCGCCGCTGCGATCATGGCCCTCTGGGGTATCTCGGTGGGCTCCATGACTATCAGCGCCCCGAGGTCGTTGGCCCTGGCCACCGCCTCGCGCACGTCCGCCACGGCGAAGTAGACGGTCCATGTCGGCTGGGCGTCGGGGCTCGCCAGGCCGCCGATGCCGGCCGCCGCCCGGCCGGCGTCGAGGGCGGTGTGGTAGTAGGCCAGTTCGGACGGTGCCACCCGGTAGTCCCAACCGAACACGTGCTGGTAGAAGTCCGCCGCGGCCGGCACGTCGGCGGCGGTGACGTCCGCCCACACGGGCATACCCTGCAAGATGGCGCTGTCGTCGGCCATGACAACCTCCCTGGCGGCGCCCGAAGCGGTGGGGCGACCTCGCGGCCGTCTGGGACGGCCGCCACGCGTACCTTAGCGCGCCGGCCGGCGCTAGACTTCCGGCATGACCACAGCGGGCCGGACGAGGTGGTGAACGCAAGCGGGTCGACGCCCCGTCCGGTCGGAGGCGGCCGGCCCGCGCGCCTGGCGGGGCTGCCGCCCGAGTCGTTCGCGCTGGTGATGGCCACCGGCATCGTCGCGGCTGCGGTGGAGCCCGTCGGCCTGAGCGCGGCCTCGCAGGGGCTCACCTGGCTCAACCTCGCCACCTACGCCCTGCTGTGCGTCCTCTACCTCGCCAGGCTGGCCCGCTACCCGTCCCTGGTGGTGGCCGACTTCGTCGATCACCGGCGGGGCCCCGGTTACTTCACCTGGGTGGCCGCCACCTCCGTCCTGGGAGGCCAGGCGCTGCTGCTGCTCGGTGACCGCACCCTCGCGGTCGCCCTCTGGTGGTTGGCGGCGGGCCTATGGGTGCTGGTGAGCTACGGTTTCTTCGCCGCGGTCACGCTCGCACCGCGCAAGCCGCGCCTCGACAGGGCGCTGGGCGGGGCCTGGCTCCTGGCGGTCGTGGCCACGCAGTCGGTGGCGCTGCTGGCGGGGCAGCTCGGCTCCGCGGGATGGGGCGGCGCCGGGGCGGCGTTCCTCGCGCTCAGCTTCTTCCTGGCGGGGGCGGTCCTCTACCTGCTGATCATCGGGCTCATCTTCTACCGCTTCACCTTCCTCCCCATCGACGCGGCCCACCTCGCGCCGCCCTACTGGATCAACATGGGGGCGCTGGCCATCACCACGCTCACGGGCGCCACCCTCCTCGGCCGGGCGCCACTCGAGCCGTACTGGGCGGCACTGACGCCCTTCCTGCTCGGCGTCACCCTGCTCTTCTGGGCGTTCGGGAGCTGGTGGATCCCGCTCCTCGTGGTGTTCGGCGCCTGGCGACACCTGGTGGCCCGCTACCCGCTGCGCTACGCGGTCGAGTATTGGGGTCTGGTCTTCCCGCTCGGCATGTACTCGGTTGCCAGCCGCCGGCTGGGCGTGCACGTTGAGGTCGGCGTGCTCGGGTCGGTGGCCGCGGCGTTCGCGTGGCTGTCACTGGCGGCCTGGTTGCTCACGTACGTGGCGATGTGGGGGTCTTGGTTCGGTCGGTCACCGGTGACGCCGCCCCCGTCCGACTAGAGTGTGCGGATGGTCGGAGGTAGAGACGGCGCAACGAAGCGGGGGGCCGCGCCGGGCGGTGCGGTCAGCCGGAGGGCGTTCCTGAGGGGCGCGGCCTGGGCCGCCGCGGCGGCAGCGGTGCTCACGGCGGAGTCCGTGCGGGAGACCTACGCCTTCGTGGTGAGCGAGGAGCACCGGGCCGTGCGGGGCCTGACGGCGCCGCTCGAGCTGGTCCTCCTGACCGACTTCCACCTTGGGCCGTACCTCCACGCTCGCCACCTTCGCGCCTGGGTCGACGCCAGCAACGCGGCGACGCCTGACCTCGTCGTCGTGGCCGGCGACCTCGTGGACCAGTTCTACCGGGGCGACCTGAGTGAGCTGACGACCGAGCTGGCGCGCCTCACGAGCAGGCTCGGGGTGGTGGCCGTCGCCGGCAACCACGACCACGCTCGGTACCCGGACCTTGGGCCGGTGGTCGAGGCCGTGAGGGCGGCGGGCCACACCTTCCTGGTCAACGGGGGCGTGAGGCCACGTGACGACCTCGTGGTGGCCGGGGTCGACGACTTCCGCCGCGGCCGGCCCGACACGAGCCGGGCGTTCGCCGGGGTCGCCACCGGCGACGGCGCCCGGGTGCTCGTGAGCCATAACCCCGACATCATCCCGACGCTCGGCCCGACCGCGGCCGCTGGCAGACCGGTCGATCTGGTGCTCTGCGGCCACACGCACGGCGGTCAGGTGAAGCTGCCGCTCGTCGGTCCGCTCGTCACGTCGTCGAGGTACGGTGCTCGCTTCGCCGAGGGTTGGGTGGGGGAGGAGCAGCCGGCCTTCGTGTCCAGGGGGCTCGGGGTCAGCCTGGTGCCGCTGAGGTTCGACTGCGCGCCCCAGGTGGTCGTCATGCATCTGGTGCCCGCCTGACGACCGACGCGTGACTTAACATTGGGCCCATGCCCGCGACCACTGCTCCCGCCTCCCCGGTCGTGACCCAGCGGCGCGGGGTGGTGATGGGGTTCCTCATGGTCACGATGGCGCTTGGCGCCATCGAAGGGACCATCGTCGCCACGGCCATGCCGAGCATCGTCGCCAGCGTGGGCGGGTTCGAGTACTACGCCTGGGTCTTCTCCGCCTTCCTGCTGGCACAGGCCAGCTCGACGCCCCTGTACGGCCGCCTGGCTGACATGTACGGCCGCAAGCCGGTGCTCCTCGCGGGCATCGTGGTGTTCCTCGTCGCGTCCGTGCTGTGCGGCCTCGCCACGACCATGCCCATGCTGGTCGCGTTCAGGCTCCTGCAAGGGTTCGGCGCGGGCGCCATCTACCCCGTCGTGTCCACGCTGGTCGGCGACCTGTACGAGGTCAAGGACCGAGGGCGCGCCCAGGGCTACCTGTCCAGCGTGTGGGGCGTGTCCGCCGTGCTCGGCCCGCTCCTCGGGGGCGCGCTGGTCGAGCGGGCCCACTGGGCGTACGTGTTCTGGTTCAACGTCCCGTTCGGCCTCGCGGCCCTGGTGGGGTTGGGGCTCTACCTGCACGAGTCGGTGAAGCCGCACGGGCAGCGACTGGACGTGCCCAGCGCGGCGCAGATGTTCGTGGTCATCGGCGCTTTCATCCTGCTGGTGTCGCAGGGCGCGCAGTGGGGTTGGCTCGTCTCGGGGGTGCTCGCAGCCGTGACCCTCGTGACCGGGGTCGTGTTCGTAAGGCGCCAGCTCGGTAGCCCTGCGCCGCTCCTCGGGATAGACCTGTGGAGCGACCGCATGATCCTCCTGGCTGACGGCGCCACCTTCGCCGGCGGCATGTTGATGATCGGTCTGATCACCTACTCGCCGACCTACGTGCAAGGCGTCATGGGGTACTCGCCCACCGTCGCGGGTCTCACGCTGACAACCATGTCGTTCGGCTGGACGCTGGCATCCCTGGTGGCCGGGCGCCTCATCGTGCCGCTCGGACCCTCAGTGACGGCGAGGATGGGTGGCGCCGTGGCCGCGCTCGGCGGCTTGCTCTACCTGCTCGTCACGGCGGAGCGGGGCCCGTGGTGGGTGGCCTTCTCGTCGCTCGCGGTCGGCATCGGGCTGGGCTTCATCATGACCACCATGATCGTCACCATCCAGTCGGCGGTGAAGTGGGAGCGGCGCGGCAGCGCCACGGCCACCAACATGCTGATGCGGCTGCTGGGCAACTCTGTCGGGGCGGCGGTCTTGGGCGCGCTACTCAACCTGGCGCTGACCGCGCGGGCGGGAGACGGGAGCGCCACCGTGCTGGCGCAGGTGCAGCAGCTGCTCGACCCTGCCGGCACGCCGGCCGCCGCGGACGGCGCCACCCTCGCGCTGCTCGCCTCCAGCTTGCACGTCGTCTACATCGGAGTCTTCGTGATCGGGGCGCTGGTCTTCTGCCTCACCTGGATCATGCCGCGGGGCCGGAAGCTCGGGTGAGCCTCTCGGCCGCCAACGTCCCGCTCTGGGAGTCGGGCGACTGGCGCCCGCTCGGGCGTCTCGAGGGTTCGCGGGGCGCCGACGTGTGCGTGATCGGCCTGGGCGGTTCGGGTCTGAGCGCCGTGCTGGAGCTCAGGGCCCTCGGGCGCAGCGTGATCGGTCTGGACGCGGGGTCTGTTGCGGGCGGCGCGGCGGGGCGCAACGGCGGCTTCATGCTCGCCGGGACCGCCGCCTTCTACCACCAGGCGCGGGGGCTGCTCGGGCGCGAGCGGGCGAGACACCTCTACGAGCTCACGCGCCGCGGCATCGCGGCCGAGGTGGAGGCGGCGGGTGACGCGGCGCGCCGGGTGGGTTCGCTCCGCATCGCGGCCGACGCCGCCGAGCTGGAGGACTGTCAGGCGCAGTTCGCCGCCATGCGCGAGGACGGGCTGCCGGTGGAACGTTACGCCGGTCCGGAGGGCGAGGGCCTCCTCTTCCCGGAGGACGCCGCCTTCGACCCGCTCGGGAGGTGCCGCCGCCTGGCGCGGCGGGCCCTGGCTGCCGGCGCGGAGCTGTACGAGGGCAGCCCGGCGGTCAGCGTGAGCGGTTCGCGCGTGGAGACCCCGACCGGCGAGGTCGAGTGTGGCGCCGTCGTGGTGGCCGTCGACGGACACCTGACCGGGCTGCTGCCGGAGCTGGCAGGTGAGGTCAGGGACGTGCGGCTCCAGATGCTGGGAACGGCCCCCACGGACGAGTTGCGCCTGTCGCGGCCCGTGTACCGGCGCTACGGCTTCGAGTACTACCAGCAGGACCGGGCCGGTCGCCTGGCTCTCGGCGGCTTCAGGGACCTGGGCGGTGAGGCCGAGTGGACGGCGGACTCCGGACCCACCGAGCCGGTCCAGGCGCTGCTCGAGCGGTTCCTGCGCGAGGACCTCGGGGTGAGGGCGGAGATCACCCACCGCTGGGCCGCGAGCGTGAGTTACACGGACGGCGTCCTGCCTCTGGCAAGAAGACTCCGGGGCGACGTGTGGGTGGCGGGAGCCTACAACGGTACGGGTAACGTCATAGGGGCCATCCTCGGCCGGGCCGCGGCGCGGCGCGCGGCGGGCGTGGTCGCCGAGGAGTGGGACGCCTTCGGGGGCCGCTGAGCGTGGCGCGGCCGGACGGATGACCTAGGACACCCGCCCGTGGGCCGGGCTAGGCCGCCTCGGCGCGCCGACGCAGGAGAGCCTCAGCGCGCGCCCGGCGGCAACCTTGACCAGATCGGCCAGGCGTCGAGCTCGCGCCCCAGCTCGCGCCATCCCGGCAGGAGCTCCGTCATGAGCGCCTTGAAGCGGGGCCCGTGGTCGGCCACGAAGAGGTGCGCCAGTTCGTGCACCACCACGTACTCGAGGAGTGGCGGCCGGCGCGTAGCCAGGGCGAGGTTCAACCAGATGCGTCTTGCGCGGGGGTTGCAGCTGCCCCAGCGCGTGGTCATGCGCTTGACGTTCACGGAGCTCACGCGCGCGCCCATGCGCGCCTCCCAGGTGTTCACGAGCGGCCCCAGGTCGGCCAGCAGTTCGCGGCGGTGCATGGCGCCCACCGCACGCGCCAACTGGGCCGCGTCGGCACCGGGCGGGGCGTACAGGAGCAGGCGGTCCCCCGCGGGCTCGGCCCTCGCGCCGCGGCCGCCCGCCACCACGAGCTCGAGCGCGAGCGGGCGGCCCCTGAGGTAGTGCGTCTCGCCGCTCGCGTAGCGCGCGGCTCCCGCCGTGTTCAGGCGGCGGTAGCGCTGCCGGTGGGTGGCGATCCACTGCGAACGCTCGGCGACGAACCGCTCGAGGTCGCGAGCGGGAGTCCGCGTCGGGGCCGTGAGCTTGACGTGCCCGTCGGGTGGGTACACGCGCAGGGTGAGGCGCTTCACGGGCTTCCTGATCAGCTCGACGTCGACTCCGGCGAGCCTGACCGCCGACCGGGCCCCGGGCGTGGTCGGCGGCTTGCGTGCTGGCATGCGCCACTGTCGCACGGAGCGGCGTGGGCGGCAACCCGGCCGTGCGGTGGCGGCGAAGTAGACTGCCGGAGGCTGGAGCCGGGGCGCGTGGCCGTGGTCGGGCGCCTTCGAGGGGAGCAGGTCTTGTCGGAACCGAGGTGGTACTTGCCGCGTCCCCGTGAGGGCGTCCTCGTGGTCGCCGCGCGCGTCGCGGTCAAGGCCTTGCACAGCGTGGCGGTGCTCGTGTTCGCGGCCGCCGCCGGTTACCTGATCTATTGCGGGCTGTCGGGCGCCCGGACCGCCCTCATGGTGTGGGCGCTGGTGGCAGTGGCGGTGGAGGCGGCCCTCTACGTCGGCTTCGGCCGCAAGTGTCCCCTCACCATGCTGGCCAGGTGGCTGGGCGACGAGGGCGGGCACGACTACCTCTTCGAGTGGTTGCTGGGGACGCGGCGCATCTGGTTGGTGTCGCGCGTGCTGGCGGGCCTGGCGGGCCTTGGGGTCTTGATGATCGCCGTGGGGAGCGTCGTCCGGTTGATCCGCTAGCCGCGCCGCCGACTGTGTGCGCGCAATAAAGTTGACACGATGACGCTCATATCCTATGATGCTGGCGCTGGCGGTGACGCCCGGGCCGCGCCTGTGCGGCCCAGTGCAAGCCGGAACATCACGGGAGCGTCGCCGCGGAAAGGGACACCATGGCACTGATCAAGAGCAACGTGCGCACCCGTCCCGTCGCGCGCTACCTCGCGCCCACGGGCACCTTCGACGACCTGTTCCAACAGTTCGAGAGCCTCCTGCAACCCGTCACCGCGCGTGACGGCGCCGGCCTCCTCAACCCGTACCCCGTCGACCTCTACGAGGACGGCGACAACGTGGTGCTCGAGATGGCCGTGCCGGGCCTCCGCCCCGAGCAGCTCGACATAAGCCTCGAGGGGCGCCAGCTGACGATCCGCGGCACCCTGCCGGAGACCGAGGAGGCAGACGGCGAGGGCAGGCGCTACTGGTCCAAGGGCATCGTCAGGGGCGAGTTCCAGCGGACCGTGACGATCCCCTCCGGCGTCGACGCCGAGAAGATCGTGGCCCGCGTCGACCAGGGCCTGCTCACCCTGACCATGCCCAAGGTGGTCGAAGCCAAGGCCCGGAAGATCCTGATCGAGGGCCAGCAGGCCTGAGCCGAGGCGGCCGCCGACGCGGCGGCAGGGGAAGCGAGGTCGCGGGCGGGGTCACTCCTGCCCGCGACCTCGCCTTCGTGGACGACGGCGTTCGCCGCTCCCTGCCGGCAGCTGGCTCAGATGGAGGTGACCAGGCCGCCGTCGACGAGGAGGCTGACGCCCGTCACGTAGGACGCGGCGCCGCTCGCCAGGAAGGCGGCCACCCTGCCGAACTCGTCGGTCGTGCCGATGCGCCCGAGCGGGATGGACTTCACCGTGTTGGCCCTGACCGTCGCCTGGTCGACGCCGGTGCGCGCCGCCTGCTTGGCGTCGAGCTCGCGTATGCGCGGCGTGTCGATACGGCCGGGTGACACCATGTTCACGCGGATCCCCTCGGGTGCCAGCGTGGTCGCCAGGTCCTTGCAGAGCGCCTGCACGGCCGGGCGGTACGCGTTCGACAGCGTCAGGTTCGGGATGGGGGAGCGCACGCTCGAGGAGCCGATCACCACCACGGCCCCGCCGCCCGCCGCTCGCAGGTGCGGCAGCGCGAACCTGACGGACCTGACCACGCTCATCAGCGTCAGGTCGTACGCCGTTGCCCACGCGGTGTCGTCGAGGGCGTCGAAACCACCGGCCGGGGGCCCGCCCGCGTTGGCGACGAGCACGTCGAGCCCGCCGAGCGCGGCCGTGGCAGTCTCGAAGAGGGCCTGAAGGTCGGCTTGGCGCGAGACGTCGCACGCGAAGCCCGTCACGGCGCTATTTCCGGTGGCCCCGGCGATCTCGCCCGCCACGCTGGTGGCGCCGGCGGCCTGGCGGCCGCATATGGCCACGCTGGCCCCCTCGGCCGCCAGCGCGGCGGCCGTGCCGCGTCCCAACCCGCTCGTGCCCGCGAGCACGAGCGCGCGCTTGCCAGTCAACCCAAGGTCCATTTCCGCCTCCCAACGCAGGTCCCGAAGCGCAGCCTCGGTCGGCGCCAGCCTAACCCTGAGATCGGCCGCCCGCCGAGCCCGCCGGGCGCCCAAGCTGGAGCAACCGGATGCGAGCCTACGTTCGCTAACCGTTGCGTAGTTTTCGTTCGGGGTACCGTCCCAACCGAGACGGCTGCGGCGGTGCACTGTGCTACCCGGCCTTCACCGGCGCCCACTTGTAGGTATACTTCCGCCTGGAAGAGTTCCCCCCGGGATTGGAGACCCCCATGGCATTGACCGAAGTGATCGTCTTGATACCCGAAGAGCGCGTCGGCGACTTCTACCGCGTGGTGGGCGCCTGGATGGGCGGCGCCAACCTCCTCGAGGAGCCGGCCGCGCCCCGTGGGCGGCGGCGCCCCCGCGCCGACGGAGCGGCGCCCGCGCTCTCGGCCAGCAGCCGCTACGCCCCCCTCCACAAGCACCTCGCCGGCCTCGGCAAGGACCTCAAGTCTTACGAGATGAGCTTCGACGAGATCACCACCGTCATGGGAGCCGGCCTGCCGCAGTCCGCGCAGGACCACCGGGCGTGGTGGGCCAACACCGAGTCGCACTCGCAGGCGCTGGCCTGGATCTCCGCGGGCTGGAAGGTCGACGGGGTCGACCTCCCGAACCGCCTCATCCACTTCGTCAGGAGCAAGTGACCTCTGCCCGCGCGTGATTAGATGCGGGCATGAACCTACCTGAAGCCGTCGCCGACTACTCCCGCACGACGCTCGAACGCCTCGTATCGATACCCTCGGTGTCGGCGGAGGGTCGCGGGATGAGCGAGGCGGCCGCCGCCGTGGCCGAGCTCCTGAGCGAGCTCGGCGCCACGGCGGAGGTGCACGGGACCGCCGGCGCGCCCGTCGTGTTCGCCGAGCGGCCCGCGCAGCCCGGACGCCCAACCGTCCTCTTCTACAACCATTACGACGTCCAGCCCGCCGACCCGCTCGGCGAATGGCTCAGTGACCCGTTCGAGCTGACGGAGCGGAGTGGCGTCTGGTACGGGCGCGGCGTGTCCGACGACAAGGGCGAGCTCGTCTCGCGCCTGGCCGCCCTCCGCTGGTACCTGCAGGAACACGGCTCCATCCCCTTCGGCTTCAAGTTCGTGGTGGAGGGGGAGGAGGAGGTCGGCAGCCCGAACCTGGCGGCCTACGTCGAGGAGCACGCAGAGCGTCTCCGCGCCGACGGGTGCGTGTGGGAGTTCGGCGGCGTCACGTCGACCGGCGCCCCGATGACTTACTTCGGCCTGAAGGGCATCGTCTGCCTGGAACTGAGCGTCCGCACTGCCGGCTACGACCTGCACTCCGCGCTGGGCGCCGTGGTCGAGAACCCCATCTACCGGCTGGCGCGGGCGCTCACGTCGCTGCGGGGCGACGACGGCCGCGTGCTCATCCCGGGCTTCTATGGCGACGTGAGGCCCCTGACCCCCACCGAGCGTGCGCTCCTGGACGGCCTACCGGACGAGGCGGCGGAGCTCGCCGCCGAGTACGGGGTGAGCGGCTTCATCGGCGGCGTGGGCGGAGCCGAGTTCCAGCGCGTGCGCCTCACCGAACCGAACGTGAACTTCAACGGCTTCACCTCGGGCTACTCGGGCCCCGGCAGCAAGACGGTCCTGCCGGCCACGGCGAGCGCCAAGCTCGACCTGCGCCTAGTTCCTGACCAGGACCCGGCGAAGATCGTGGGCCTGCTGCGCGCTCACCTCGACGCCGCCGGGTTCGCCGACGTGGAGCTGGTGGAGCTCGAGACGAGCGAGTTCGCCGCCCGGTCCGACGCCGATCACCCGTTCGTGCAGGCCACCCTCGCGGCGCTGCGGGACGTGTACGGACAGGAGCCCGTGGCCTACCCGAACAGCGCCGGCTCCGGGCCCATGCATCCCTTCCTCGAGCACGTGGGGCTGCCCATCGTCGGCCTGGGTTGCGGCCACCCGGGCTCCAAGGCGCATAGCCCCAACGAGAACGTGCGCGTCGCCGATTACGCGCTGGGCGTGGCCTCGGTCAAGCGACTGCTCGAGCTCTTCGGCGGGCTGCCGGGCTGAGCGCCGGAAGCCGGTGGGCGCCTCGGTCGCCCGCTGGTACGGCGGGCCCAGGAGCGGGGCACGGGCTCAGGCGGGCTGCTTCAGCCGCTCCCGGTACAGCTTGCGGAACTTCTGTACCTTGGGGGCGATGACCGCAGCGCAGTACGGCTGGCGCGGGTTCCGGGCGAAGTAGTCGTCGTGGTAGGCCTCGGCTGGGTAGACCACGCTCAGCGGCTGGAGCTCGGTGACGATGGGCCCCTCGTACATGCCCTCGGCCGCCACCTCCCGCATCACGGCCTCGGCCGTGGCCCGCTGCGCCTCATCTCGGTAGAAGATGGCCGAGCGGTACTGGGTGCCGACGTCGTTGCCCTGCCGGTCCTTGGTGGTGGGGTCGTGCATGGTGAAGAAGACCCTCAGGAGGTCTGCGTAGCTGACCTCGGTGGGGTCGAACTCGACCTCGACCACCTCGGCGTGGCCCGTCCGGCCCGTGCAGACGGCCTCGTAGCTCGGGTTGGCCACGTGGCCGCCGGCGTAACCCGAGCGAATGGAGTTCACGCCCCTAAGGCCGTCGAACACGGCCTCGAGGCACCAGAAGCAGCCGCCTGCCAGCACGGCGGTGGTCGTCTCGCTCATCCGTCCACTCTATTCCCGGCTGCCTTTCACGCCCAGTCGCGCAGGAACTCCACGAAGAGCCTGACGCCGTAGCCGGTGGCGCCGACGCCCAGGTACGGCCGCTTCCTCTGGCCGTTCGAGAGCGCCATGCCGGCCATGTCGAGGTGCGCCCAGGGGTAGTCGGTGAACGCCTGCAGGAAGGCGGCGGCGGTGCCCACGCCGCCCTTGGCGCCGCCCGAGTTCTTGAGGTCTGCGACCTGCGACTCGATGGCCGTCCTGTACTCCTCGAAGAGCGGCATGGGCCAGACGCGCTCCCCGGTGGCGTCGGCCGCCGTCTCGAGCCGCGCCCGCAGGGTCGGGTCGTTGGCGAAGAGCGAGGCGGCCACCCCCTCGCCCAGCGCCGTGACGGAGGCGCCCGTGAGGGTGGCGATGTCGATCACCGCCGCCGGCCCGAAGCTCTTGGCGTGCACCAGGGCGTCGGCGAGGGCGAGGCGCCCCTCGGCGTCGGTGGACAGCACCTCGATGGACAGGCCGTTGCTCGCCACAAGGACGTCGGACGGCCTGAAGGCCGCACCGTCCGGCATGTTCTCCACGCACGGGCAGAGCCCCACGACCCTCACGTCGAGGTCGAGCTCGGCGACGGCCAGCATGGCGCCCAGCACGGCAGCGGCGCCCGCCATGTCGCTCTTCATGGGGATCATGCCGTCCTTCTGCTTGAGCGAGAGTCCGCCCGAGTCGAAGGTGACGCCCTTGCCGACGAGCACCACTAGCGGTAGGTCGGTGCGCTCCTCCCTGTGGGCCAGCTCGATGAACCTTGGCTCGTTCGTCGTGCCCTGCGCCACCGCCAGGAAGGCGCCCATGCCCCTGGCCTCCGCCCAGGCCCGGTCGCCGACGGTCACGCGCATCCCCGTGCGCTCGGCCAGGACCCGTGCCTGCTCGCCCAGGTAGCGGGGCGTGGCGTGAACGGGCGGCAGGTTGACCAGGTCGCGGGCGAACGCCACGCCGCGGCCCACGGCGTGGGCGGCGCGCGCGCCCTCCACGAGCTGGGGCACGCGCGTCGGGTCGTGCTCGACGAGCGTGACCTGCTCGAGCTTGCCCCGGGGCGCCTTCGCGGCGGCGCGCCAGCCGCCGAAGCGGTAGGCGGCGAGCAGGGCACCCTCCAGCGTGGCCTGGGCAGCATCGCTCGGCGCCAGCCCGCCGGCGCCGGCCCCGTGGACCACGGTGGCGAGCGTGGTGGCGCCGAGTTCGGTGGCGCGCAGCGTGGCTGCGGCAGAGGCGCGGCGTGCCGCCTCTGGCCCGAACGCGTCCCTGCTTCCCAGGCCCGCCACGAGCACCCGCCGTGCCGTGACGCCGGCGGTGGGGTAGAGGACCGTGACCTCGCCGAGCTTGCCGGTGACGTCTCCGCTGGCCAACAGCCGGGAGACGGCACCGCCCAGGGCCTCGTCGACCGCGCCGGTGGCGCCGCCGAGGCCGGTGGCGCCCTCGAAGACGTTGACCACGAGCGCGTCGGCGTCGGCTTGCTGTGCGGCGACCGCGACGACCTCCACGGTCGGCAGGTCCGGGAGGCCGAGCCTCGGGGATGGTGGTTGGGTGTCGCTACTGGGCATCTTCCCTCCGGGTGGCGCCGTGAGCGCCGTCGGGCGTCATGGTACCGCCGGAGGCGCTGGTCCCGGCGGCTAGCCCGTCGCCGGGTGTTTGCATTATCGGCGTCGGCCTAATATCATCTCCCAATCGGTCGACGTTTGGCGATGCGAGAACGTTTCGCCTGACGATATACGACGACCGCCCCGCAGGGAGCGAGCGATGTCGAACCAGTACGTGATCCAGTCCGCCCTGCGCACCTTGCAGGTGCTGTTGGCGTTCGGCAAGCCGCCGCACCGCTTCGGCCTGGCCGAGTTGCAGCAGGTCACGCCGTTCGAGAAGAACCAGCTCTACCGGTCGCTGCGCACGCTGGAGGCGGCGGGCTTCCTCGTCGCCGACAGCACCGGGCGCTACACGGTCACGCCGCTGGTGAACGTGCTCGGCGCCGCCAGCGCCCATGGCCGCCCCCTCACCCTGGTCGAGATCGCCTCACCGCACCTCGACACGCTCGCCGACGAGACCGGCGAGGCCGTCAACCTCAACGCACTGGCCGGCGACCAGTCCGTCTGCCTCGACCGGCGCGAGAGTCCCCACCGCGTGAGGCTCGCCTCCGTGCTCGGCCAGGCCTACCCGCTGCACGCCGGGGCGGGGCCCAAGGCCATCCTCGCCTTCCTGGACGAGCGCAAGCGCGACCAGGTGCTCAGGCGCCTCCACACCTACACCGCGTTCACTGGCGCCACCCAGCGCGACCCCAAGCTCCTCGCGGTCGAGATCGAGGAGACGCGCGAGCGCGGCTACTCGATCAGCGACGGCGACTTCGACGAGAGCGCCCGCGGGGTCGGGGCGCCCATATTCGGCGTCGGCGGCCAGGTGATCGGGGCCGTGAGCGTCGGGGGGCCATCTTTCCGCGTCGGCCATGAAGAGCTGGCGCGCTTCGCACCGCTCATCGTCCAGGTTGCCAGGACCATCTCCCACGGTCTTGGCTACTCGGAGTGAGAAAGCACATAGGAGGACCGTATGCCCCCGATCCGTGTCGCCCATAGACTCCGCCTCGCCCTCGCCGCGGCCCTGGCGCTCGCCATGCTGGTGGCCACGGCCGGCGCGCAGGACTACGACCCCAAGGGCTCGTTGACCTTCGCGACCAACGCCGACCCCACCCTGAACCCGTGGAACGCCTCGGCCGTCATCGAGTCGAACCTCATCAACACCATCCTCTTCGACCAGCTCGTGCGCTACGACCCCACCGACCTGCACCCGGTGCCGGGCCTGGCCGAGAGCTGGGAGGTGGCCGCGGACGGCCTGAGCTGGACGTTCCATCTGCGGCCCGAGGCCACCTGGTCGGACGGCGTGCCCTTCACGGCCGCCGACGTCGCCTTCACCTTCAACGAGGCCGTGCTCAAGAAGGAGCTGGGCGCGCGCAACTCGTCGGCGTTCTCGCCCGTCGAGCGCGTGGTGGCGGTCGACGACCACACCGCCGTCTTCGAGCTGAAGCGGCCGTCCTCCTCGCTCCCCTACTACCTGGCGTACTACGCCGGCATCATCCCGGCCCACGTGCTGGGAGGGGCCGAGAACCCGCTGACGGTGGCGTCGTTCAACAAGGCCAACCCCGTGGTGACGGGCCCCTACCGCGTGGGCGAGTTCGTGGCCGGCGCCTACGTCAAGCTCGTGCCCAACGAGAACTACTGGGGACCCGCGCCCAAGCTCGCCTCGATCACCTTCAACATCATCCCCGACGGCAACGCCCAGGTGGCGCAGCTGCTCGCCGGCGGGCTCGACATGGTCTCGATCACCAACCCGGCGCTCCTGGCCGGCGTGGCCAGCAACCCCAACCTCGAGGTCATCCGCCAGAGCCAGAACATCTGGTACTTCGTGGCGCTAAACCTCAACGACGCGCGCTTCCAGGACGCCCGCGTGCGCCAGGCGCTCCTCAGCGCCATCGACCGGCAGGCCATCATCGACGCCGTGCTCGAGGGCTACGGCGTGGTGGCGACGGGCCCCATCGCTCCGCTGCAGCAGGCCCTCTACGACCCCGAAGTGGCCAAGTGGCCCTACGACCCCGAGCGCGCCAAGGCGCTCTTCGCCGAGGCCGGCTGGACGCCCGGCCCCGACGGCGTCCTGCAGAAGGACGGCGAGCGCATGACGATCGACATGCCGACCGGCCAGTACGGCTACCTGGTTCCCTCCACCCTCCTCGTGCAGCAGTACTGGCAGGACGTGGGCGTCGACGTCAAGGTCGAGACCATCGAGTGGAACGCCTTCATCCAGAAGGCCGTCGTGAACCGCGACTACGACGCGATGCTCGCCTGGTGGAGCACCCCGCCGACCCCCGACCAGTCCGGCTACTTCGAGTCCTCCGCCGCGGTGACGGGCAACAACATCCCGGACTACCGCAACCCGGAGCTCGACGCCATCTGGGAGCGCGGTCGGGCCGCGACCACCGTCGAGGAGCAGGTGAAGGTCTACCGCGAGGCGCAGGAGCTCATCGCGCGCGAGCTGCCGTACCTCTTCCTCTGGTACCCCGACATGATCGCCGTCAAGAACACGCGCATAGGCGGGATGTACGACATCAACAGCGCCGCCAACTTCCAGTACTCCTTCAACTGGTTCGTCAAGCCCTGAGCCCGGAGGGGAGTAGGTGACCGCGTTCATCCTCAGACGAGTCGGGCTCGGCGTGGTGGTGCTGTGGCTCGTCTCCGTGGTCACGTTCTTCCTGATACACCTGGCGCCCGGCGGGTCGTCGGCCGCCGTCAACTTCGAGAGCACCGCGCAGCAGCGCGAGGCGCTCCTCAAGCAGTTCGGGCTTAACGACCCCGTCCTCGTGCGCTACGGCAAGTGGCTCGCCGGCGTGGCGCGCGGCGACCTGGGCGTCAGCTACAACCAGGGACTGCCTGTCGGGCTCCTGCTCAGGCAGCGCCTGCCCAACACCCTCACGCTCGGCCTCGCGGCCCTCGCCGCCGCCACCATCCTCGGCATCCTGCTGGGGACGGTGGCGGCCGTCTACCGCAACGGCTGGGTCGACCACGTGGTGAGCACCATCTCAACCCTCGGCATGTCGATCCCCGGCTTCTGGCTGGGGATCGTGGCCATCATCCTCTTCGCCGTCGAACTGCGCTGGCTGCCCGCCTCGGGCATCGTCAGCTCCGGCAGCACCAACGCGTTGATCGACCGGCTGCGGCACCTCGTGCTGCCGGCCGGGGTGCTCGCCTTCACCCTCATGCCCAACGTGGTGCGAGTCACCCGGAGCGCGCTCCTGGAGGTGAACCGCGCCGACTACGTGCGAACCGCGCGGGGCAAGGGCCTCTCTCCCAGCCGCGTGCTCTTCAAGCACGCCTTCAAGAACGCCCTCGTCCCCGTGCTGGCCGTGCTCGGTCTCGTCACCACCGCCCTCTTCTCGGGCTCGGTGGTGATCGAGAGCGTGTTCGGTTGGCCCGGCCTCGGCCGGTTGGCCATCGAGGCCGCCAACGGGCGCGACTACCCCGTGATACTCGGCGCCACCTTGCTGGCGGGCGCCATCGTCGTGGTGGTCAACCTCGCCGTGGACGTGCTCTACGCCATCGTCGACCCGAGGATCCGGCATGACTGAGGCCGCGCACCTCGAGGGTCCGGCCGCCACCGCGGACGACCGCGCCGGCCGCGGGAGGCTGTGGCGGCGCGTGAGGCGCCAGCCGCTCGGCCTGGTGGCCCTGGCCGTGCTCGTGCTGCTCGTGCTGGCCGTCACGATCGGGCCGCTCTTCTACGGCCGCGCCCCGAACCGCACCGACGCCCGCAACGTCCTGAAGGCGCCCTCGGCCGAGCACGTGCTGGGAACAGACGAGCTGGGTCGCGACGTGCTGGCGCGCATCCTCGCCGGGGGGCGCGTCTCCCTGAGCGTGGGCCTCCTCGCCATGATCGTCGGCCTCACCATCGGCACCGTCGCTGGCGGCCTCGCCGGCTACTTCCGTGGCAGGGTGGAGGTGGTGATCATGCGCCTGGTCGACGTCTTCATGGCCATCCCCAACTTCTTCCTGATACTCGTGGTGGTGACCGCCTTCGGTAACCACCCCGCCATGGTCATCGTCACGGTCGGCATCGGCTTCTGGGCCCAGATGGCCCGCGTCGTCCACGCCGAGTTCGTCAAGGTGCGCGGTTACGAGTTCGTCGAGGCGGCGCGTGCGCTCGGCGCCACCCACCCCCGCACCATGCTCAAGCACGTCCTCCCGCAGGTGGCCCCTCAGGCCATCGTCCTCGCCTCCCTGGGCGTGGGTTGGGCCATCCTCACCGAGGCCGGCCTCTCCTACCTCGGGCTAGGCATCCAACCCCCGCTGGCGTCGTGGGGCAACATGCTCCAGAACGCACAGTCCTACCTGTGGTTGAAGCCCGCCCTCGCCGTCTACCCCGGGCTGTTCATCGCCGTGACGGTCCTCGCCTTCAACCTGCTGGGCAACGCCCTGCGCGACGTGTTCGACCCGCGCGGTTGAACCCGCCGCTCACGGCAGCCCCCTTAGGAGCCAACATGCAAGACAAACGCTACGACGGCTACCGGTCGTTCCAGTTCCTGGAGGCCGGCGCCGACTACAAGGAGTTCGAGCTCTCGCCCGTGCTGAACCGGGTGGCCTCCAAGCAGGTCGAGGTCACGAGTGAGCAGGAGGAGCGCGTAAGGCGCCTCTTCGCCGAGAAGCTCATGATCTCGCTGCACGACCACTGCTTCGTGGCCCCCAAGGACCTGTCGCAGTTCTTCGAGTTCCGCCGCTGGGGCCGCGACTTCACCGGGTACGAGGGCCTGGCCGTGAGCGGTCTGGACGCCGTCTTCGACAACATGATGGACGGCACCGCCATGATCCACTCCCGGGGCGGCTGGAAGTGGGACGACGTCATCACCGACCTGGGCCTGCGCCTCTCCGACATCGCGCACCAGGACATGGTCGTCCTCTGCACCACCACGGAGCAGATCGTGCAGGCCAAGGCCGAGGGGCGCATCGCCTTCATCGTCAGCATCGAGGGCGCGGCGATGATCGAGAACGAGCTCGACCGACTCGACGTCCTCTACGGCCTGGGCGTCCGCTGCATGGGCATCGCGTACAGCGAGGCCAACGCCCTCGGCAGCGGCCTCAAGGAGCCGCGCGACGGCGGTCTCACCAGCTTCGGCCTCAAGGCGGTCGAGCGGATGAACAAGCTGGGGCTCGCCATCGACGTGAGCCACTCGGGCGACCAGACCTCGCTGGACACGATCCATGCGAGCAGCAAGCCCATCTTCATCACCCACGCCGGCGCGCGGGCCCTGTGGGACTCGCGGCGCCTCAAGCCCGACGAGGTCATCAAGGCGTGCGCGGCCAAGGGCGGCGTCATCGGCATCGAGGCCGCGCCCCACACGACCATCACCCACAAGAACCCGCGTCACACCATCGAGTCGTTCATGGAGCACTTCGAGTACTGCGTCGACCTGGTCGGCATCGACCACGTGGCCTTCGGCCCCGACGTGCTCTTCGGCGATCACGTCGGCCTCCACACCGCCCTCACCGAGGCCCTGAGCATCGGCGCGTCGCGCGGCGGCCTCGAGTACCCGAAGGTCGAGTTCGTGGACGGGCTCGAGAGCCCCGCCGAGGCCTTCCCGAACATCGTGCGCTGGCTCGTCAAGCACGGCTACAGCGACGACGACATCGGCAAGGCCGTGGGCGGCAACGTCATGCGCGTCCTCAAGGAGGTCTGGGCCAAGTGAGCGCCCCAGGGACGGGGCGCACCCCGGCCGGCGCCACCACGTTCCAGCTGGTCGTCAACGGCGCGACGCTGGAGGTCGACGACTCGGCGAGGGTCGACCCGGCCGCGGCGAGCAAGCCGACCATCGTGACGCTGCACGGCGCCCCCGGCATGGGCAGCCGGGCCAACGACGGGGACGTCTACTCCGCCTTCACGGACGCCTACCGGGTCGTCAGCTACGACCAGCGCGGCTCCGGCGCCAGCTCCGACACGCCCCCCTACACGCACGAGCAGTTCGCCGCCGACGTCGACTCGGTCCGCGAGGCGCTCGGCCTGGGCGAGCGCGTGGTGATAGCGGGTGGGTCTTACGGCGGCTTCCTGGCGCAGGAGTACGCGCTGCGTTACCCCCAGCACGTGAGCGCTGTCGTCCTGCGCGACACCGCCGCCCACGCCGGCTTCAAGGACGAGGCCATGCGCCGCGCCCTCGCCAGCCCCTACCCCATGGACGTGCCGGGGCTCGAGCGCCTCTTCTCCGGGCACACCACCTCGGACGACGACTTCCGCGCCCTCATCACGATGATCATGCCGCTCTACACGGTCACCTACGACGCCGAGCGCGACGCGCGCCAGGTGGCCGCCATGCAACTCCACCACGCCACGCACAACTACGCCTTCGCTCACAACCAGGCGACCTTCGACCTGAGGCCCCGCCTGGCCGAGCTCACGGCGCCCGTCCTCATCACGGTCGGCCGCCACGACTGGGTGACGCCCCTCGCGGCCAGCGAGGAGCTCCACGCCCTCCTCCCCGACTCCGAGCTGGTCATCTTCGAGGACAGCGGCCACGGGCCGCAGAACGAGGAGCGCGAGGCGTGGCGGGCGGTGGTGAGGCGGTTCCTCGCGAGCAAGGTGCCGGCGTGAACCCGCCGGTAGGCGGCGGGGCCCTGAGCCCCATCACGCCCTCCGAGATGGCCGCGCGGGCGCGGACGGCCGCGGCGCGCCACGCGGCGAGCGTTGCGGCCCTCGTTCTGTTCGACGACCAGTACATCCAGTACTTCACGGGCTTCGTGTTCTCGCCCACCGAGCGGCCCATCGCGCTCGTCATCGACCCCGACGGCGCCAGGACGCTGTTCGTGCCCAGGCTCGAGCGCGAGCACGCCCAGGCCATGGCGGTCGTCGAGCAGGTCGTCGACTACCCCGAGTACCCCGGCGAGAACCACCCGCTGAGGCTCCTGGCGGCCGAGCTCGAGGCTCGCGGCCTCGCCGGCGGACCCGTGGGCGTCGACCACGACGGCTACCCGCCCGTGATGGGCTACGCCCCGCTGCCCCTCAGCGGCCTGCTGGCCCACGGGGTGGTGAGCGTGGGCCGGGCTCTCGACGAGCAGATGGCCCTCAAGTCCGAGCACGAGGTGGCGCTCATCCGCGAGAGCGCCCGCTGGGGCGCCTACGCCCACCGGCTGCTGCAGGACGGCACTAGGGTGGGCCTGCGCGAGGACGACGTGGCGACGGCCGCCAGCGCTGCTGCCACCCGTGCCATGGGCACCGAACTCGGGGCCGACTACCGCCAGCGCAACAAGTGGATCCGCGGCGCCCTGGCCATCTACCGCGGGCAGATCGGCGCGGCGTCCGCGCTGCCTCACGCCCTCGCCCGCAACGCCACCTTCCAGCGCGGCGACACGCTCGTCACCGGCGCCGGCGCCGACGTGTGGGGCTACCTCAGCGAGCTAGAACGCACCATGTTCCTGGGCGAGCCCAGCGCGGAGCAGAGGCGTTGGTTCGGGCACATGCTCGCGCTGCAGGACCTGTGCTTCGCCGCCATCCGCCCCGGCGCCACCGCCGCGTCCGTCGACCGCGCCATGCGCGCCTACGTGGACGAGCACGGTCTGTGGGACCACTGGCGCCACCACGTGGGGCACGGGTTGGGTCAGCGCATCCACGAGAGCCCCTTCCTCGACGTGGGTTACGAGGGGGTGCTCGAGCCCGGCATGGTGCTGAGCGTCGAACCTGGCCTGTACGTCCCGGGCCTCGGCGGCTTCCGGCACTCCGACACGGTGCTCGTGACGGGTGGCGGCACCGAGTTCCTCACGAACTACCCGCGCGACCTCAAGAGCCTCACGCTGCCGGCGTGAGCCGGGCCGGTCGCCGGGTCCTGGGCGTATCCTGGCCGGCATGAACCTCGCTCCGGCCGACGTCTACCCGCCCGGCGCCGGCGGCGACGCCGTCCTGAGGGCGATCGACGTCCGCGCACCAGTGGAGGTGGCGCGCGGCGCGCTGCCGGGCGCTGCCGCGCTGCCGCTCCTGACCGACGAGGAGCGGCACCTCGTGGGCCTGCGCTACAAGGAGGCGGGCCAGGAGGCGGCCGTGAGGCTGGGCCACGAGCTGGTGGACGCGAGCCTCCCGGCCCGGGTGGCCGCCTGGCGGGGCGTGGTCGACGCCGGCGCCGGTCCCACGGCGGTGGCTTGCTGGCGCGGCGGCCTCAGGAGCAAGCTGGTCGTCGAGTTCATCGACCGCCCGGAGGCGCTGGCCGTGGCCGGCGGTTACCGCGCGCTGCGCCGGTACCTGGTCGAGTCCCTGCCAGCTGCGGTCGAGGCCAAGCGGGTGCTGGTCCTGGCGGGCCTGACGGGGTCGGGCAAGACAAGGCTGCTGACCCGGCTGGCGGGCTGCGCACCGCCGGGGCTCCAGGTCGTCGACCTCGAGGGGCACGCCCGGCACCGCGGCAGCGCCTTCGGGCACCTGAGCGAGCCGCAGCCCAGCCAGCAGACGTTCGAGAACGCCGTGGCGGCCGAGCTGATCGTCGATCCCGCTCCCGAGCTGCTGGTGGAGGACGAGTCGCGCTACGTGGGACGGCGCACGCTGCCCGATGCGCTGTTCGGCGCCATGAACCACGCCCCGCTCGTGATGCTCGAGCGCGACCTGCCCGCTCGGGCCGAAGCCATCTACCGCGAGTACGTGGCAGCCGCCACGGCGCGCCGCGGCCGCGAGGCCGTGGCCGCCGACCTCGTCGACTCGGTAGGGCACCTGAGGCGGCGCCTCGGCGGGGCTGTGACAGACGAGCTGGCAGCGGGCCTCGTGGACCTCTCGGCGGACGAGGCGGCCTGGGACGATCCAGATGCCCACGTCGGGTGGGTCTCGACCCTGCTCGAGCGCCACTACGACCCGCTGTACAGGCGCTCGCTCGCCAGGTTGGCGCGGCCGGTGGCGTTCCGCGGTACCGAGGAGGAGGTGGTCGCGTGGCTGAAGACCAGGCGGCAGTGAAGACGGTTAGCGGCGTGCGCCTGACGGGCACGGTCAAGAAGGGCGGCTGCGCCGCCAAGCTGGCGGCGGGCACGCTCGCCAGACTGGTGAGCGAGCTGCCGCGGGCACAGCACCCCGACCTCATCGTGGGCGCCGACCAACTGGACGACGGCGCCGTGTGGCGCCTGACCGACGACCTCGCCCTGGTCCAGACGCTCGATTTCTTCACGCCCATCCTCGACGACCCGACCGACTTCGGCGCCGTGGCGGCCGCCAACGCCATCTCCGACGTGTTCGCCATGGGAGGGCGGCCCATCAGCGCGCTGACGATCCTCGCCTACCCGGTCGGCATCCTGCCGGACGAGGTCCTGCCGGCCCTCATGGCCGGCGCCGCCGAGGCGATGGCGGAGGCCGGCACGCTCCTGGTGGGCGGGCACTCGATCGAGGACGACACCCTCAAGCTCGGCTTCAGCGTGGCCGGGCTGGTGCGTCCGGACAGGGTCTGGACCAACGCGGGCGCGCGGCCGGGCGACGTGTTGCTGCTCACGAAGGCGGTGGGCACGGGCACCCTCACGGCCGCCCTCAAGTCGGGCGAACTGCCGGCCGAGGCGATCGGGGAGGCGGTGAGCTCCATGCGCCAGGTGAACCGCCACGACCTGCCGGACGAGCTGCACGCCGCCGTGCACGCCGCGACCGACGTGACCGGTTTCGGCCTGCTGGGCCACGCCCTCCAGCTCGCCAACGCCTCAGGCGTGGGCGTGCGGCTCTGGCCCGAGCGCGTGCCGCTGCTCGCCGGGGCCCGAGCGGCGCTGACCGCCGGCATCCTGACGCGCGCCCACACCACCAACGCCCGCTACGTGGCCGAAGGGGTGGTCGGGCGCGAGGCCGTCTCAGAAGCCACGTGGCTGGCGCTGGTCGACCCGCAGACGAGCGGCGGGCTGCTGCTGTCCGTGAGGCCGGACGCCGCCCAGGCGGTGACGACGCACCTCACGGCGCGCTTCCCGCGGACGGCGCAGGTGGGCGTGGTCGAGGAGCGCGGCGCGCTGCCGGCGCTGCGGCTCGAGTAGGCGTCAGTTGTGCGCCTGGCGCTCCCGAGTGAGAAGGTCGGGGACGGAGATGGGCGCCAGCACCTGCGAGCCGTCGCGGAAGGTGCCACGCGCCAGGATGGTGGCCAACAGGTCGTAGACGACGTAAGCCTCGTCCTGCTCCTCGCACGTGTATAGGAGGGCCTCGTCGCCGGAGCTCATGATGGCGACGACCTCGTAGAAGTCGGGCTCGGCCACGCCGGCATCGATCTCATCGAGCGGCACTTCGTCTGGGAACGTCTCGACCATCTCGAGACTCTCCAGTAGCGCCGTGTTGATGACGCGGTCGTCGAGCGAGTAGATCCACATGGGGGCATCATAAGGCCCGGGTCAGGAACGCCGGTCGAGCATGTCCCTGAGGCCATCCGACATGAACTGGAACGACAGGGAGGCCCCGGCGAGGAACACGCCGGGCCCGACGGCCGCCCACGGTTGGGTGGTCAGGAACGAGCGCGCGTCCTGCAGGACGTTGCCCCAGCTCGGCGTAGGCAGCGGCACGCCCAACCCCAGGAAGGAGAGCGACGCCTCCACCAGCAGGAACGAGGCGGCCGTGCTGGCGAGCTGGACCACGATGCTGCCCAGGAAGTTGGGCACGGCGTGCCGCACGAGCTGGCGCATGCGGGTGGCGCCGAGCGCGCCCGCCGCCAGGACGTACTCGGCGTTGAGCTCGCTGCGGGTGAACGACCGCGCCAACCTGAAGAAGACGGGCGAGCCCGCCACCCCCATCGCCATCACCGTCTGCAGCGTGCCGCCGCCCAGGCTGGCCACCACGAGGAGGATCAGGAGGAAGCCGGGGAAGGCAAGGAGCGCGTCGAACACGCGTGAGAGCACCATGTTGGTCGCGCCGCCCACGCCCGCCGCCACCACCCCGAGCACGCCACCGAGGGCGAGCGTGAGCGCGGTCGACGAGAGCGCCACGAGGAGCGACACGCGCCCGCCCGCGAGGGAGCGCGCCAGCACGTCGCGGCCCAGCCCGTCGGTGCCGAGCAGGTGTTGATCGCTGGGCGGCGCGTAGCGCGCGCGGTAATCGGGCTTGATCGGGTCGTAGCCGCTGAGCTGCGGCGCGAACATGGCGGCTAGCGCGATGACCGCGAACAGGAGGGCGCCCAGCCTCGCGCGGTTCACGACACCCTCAGCCTGGGGTCGGCCACGACCTGCATGATGTCGGCCAGCCAGTTCACGAGCACGTAGACGGTGACCGCCATGATGGTCACGCCCTGCACGACGGGGTAGTCGCGGGCGCCGATGGCGCCCAGGATGGTGGCTCCCAGTCCCGGCAGGCCGAAGACCTGCTCGACCACGATGGTCCCGGTGAGCAGACCGCCGAGCTCGAGTGCGAGCAGCGGGATCGTGCCCGGCAGCGAGTTGCTGGCGATGTGCCTGGCGATCGCGGCGGGCCGGAGGCCCTTGCTGCGGGCCGTGCGCACGTAGTCGGAGCTGCGCTCCTCCAACACCCGCGAGCGGGCGAGGCGCGCCACCTGGGCCGCCCTGGGGATGGCCAGGGTGACGGCCGGAAGGAGGAGGTGCCAGCTGGCCGCGAAGGTGAGGCCCTGTGGCGGCAGGCCGAGGACGGGGAACCACCCGAGCTGCACGGCGAACAGGAGTATGAGCAGGAAGCCGAACCAGAACTCGGGCAGGGCCAGCGCCACCGTTGTGAACAGCAGCGTGAGCCTGTCGAACGTGCCGCCCGGTCGTAGGCCGGCGAGGAGCCCGAGCCCGAGACCCACCAGGAGCGAGACCACGAACGCCATGGCCGCGAGGGTGAGGGTGACGGGGAAGCGGTCGAGCAGTACGCGCACGACGGGCCGGCGTTCCCTGAGGGAGTTGCCCAGGTCGCCCTGGGCCATGTCGGCGAGATAAGTGATGTACTGCGCCGGGAGCGAGCGGTCGAGCCCCAACTGGCTGCGCAGCGTGCTGACCTGCGACTCGCTCGCGTCGATGCCGCCCATGATGGTCGCGGCGTCGCCCGGGAGCGCGCGCATGGCCAGGAACACGAGGGTGAGCACCGCCCACAGGGTGACGATGAAAGATAACGTCTGAACCAGTAGATACCTAGACACTGCGTCCCGTTCGTTCGGCCCCGCGGCGGGGTGGGCGCCGCGCCGGCGCCCGCGGGGGAGGGGTACGAAAGGCGGGTGGGGCCGCCGTCAGGCGCCCCCACCCGTTCCTGTGGTGATGCTCGGGCCCGTTGAACCGCCGGCGCTGGACTCGCGCGGCGCCGGCGGTTCGGCGACTAGGCCCGAGCGGCAATCACTCGAAGTGAGCGGCCCGGAAGTCGAACGAGTCGAGGAGGGGCGTCATCCAGAAGCCGGCGACGCTCGCCTTGCGCGCGTAGACGCGGTCGGCCGTGCCGATGTAGATGAACGGCGCGTCGTCGTGGAGCCGGATGAGAGCCTGCGTGTAGAGCGACTGACGCTTGGCCGGGTCCGCCGTGACGTTGGCGGTGGCGATCCAGTTGGCGACATCCTCGTCGATCACACCGGTGTAGTACCGGTCGGTGCCGAGGCCCGTGAGCCGACCCGACGGGTCGAGCTTGCCCGTGTGGCCGATGACGGTGATGTCGAAGTTGTGCGGGCCGCCGTAGACGTCGGAGAGCCAGACGCCCCACTCGACGATGGAGATCTCGGCGTTGACGCCCACCTCGCGCAGGAAGTCCTGGATGATCTGGCCGGCCTGGATGTGCTGCGGGTAGGGCTGGGGCAGCACGAGCTGGATGGTCCACCCGGCCGGAACGCCGGCGTCCTTGAGGAGGGCCTTGGCCTTCTCGGGGTCGTACGGGAACGGCTCGACCGACTCGGGGTACCAGGGGCTGCCGGCCTCCATGAAGGTACCGACCTGGGTCCCGCCGCCGTAGGCGACGTCGAGCACGATCTCGGTGTCGACGGCCATGTTGAGGGCGCGCCGCACGCGGGCGTCGTTCAGGTAGGGCTGACGGGTGTTGAGGCCGGCCACGAGGACGGTGCCCGACGGCTCGCGGACGATGGCGAGGTTCGGGTTCGACTCGACGGCCGCCTGCTGCGACTGCGGGAGGGTGTCGATGACGTCGAACTCTCCGGTGATGAGTCCCTGGTACTGCACGGCCGAGTCGTTCACGAAGCGGATGACGACGCGCTCGAGGACCGGGGCGCCCTGGTAGTAGTCGGCGTTCCGGTCGAGGGTGATGGCGTTGTCGCGCACCCAGGCGGCGAGCTTGAACGGTCCGGTGCCGACCGGCTCGTTGCCGAAGTCGTGGCCCGAGGCGATCTTCTCGCTGGGGAGCATGGCGCCCCAGCCGGACGCGAGCGAGGCGAGGAGGGCGGGGGTGGGTTGCCCGAGGCTGATCGTCACGGTGTGCTCGTCGAGCGCCGTGACGGCCGTGATGTTCGCGAACTCGCTGGCCTTGGGCGAGGCGGTGGCCTCGGCCCGGATGCGGTCGAGGGTCGCCACGACGTCGGCGGAGTCGAACGCCGTGCCGTCGTGGAAGGTGGCGGCGTTCAGTTGGAAGGTGTAGGCGAGGCCGTCGTTGGAGATCGTGTAGCTCTTGGCCAGCGCGGGGATGATGTTCCCCGCCGGGTCCACCTCGACGAGGCCGTCGTAGATGGACTTGCCCACCTGGAAGGCGGCGGTGGCCGAGGTGAGCTGCGGGTCGAGCGTGTCGGGCTGCGCCGCCATGGCCATCGTCAGCGTCTGAGCCGACGCGCTGACGCCCAACGTCAGGACGGCGAGGGCCGCCGCGAGCGTGCGGGCAAACGACTTGCTGCTCATGCACTTCCTCCTTGGTCTCGGGCCCCGTCCGGGGTCCGCGCTCTGGGTGGTGCCGGCCGCCCTCGTCAGGCGACCACCGGCGGTCCCCGCTGCCGCCTCGCGCCACGCTTGAGATGGCGCTCATGCTACCTGCTTCCGCGGTGGGGCGTCACCACTTCCCGTCTGTCACGCGTCAAGTATCGGGACGTGAAACTGTTGGCACGGCACCTTCAGAAGTTCGTGCCAGGTCGCCCCCTAAGCTCCTCCCAACATGATCCGTTGGTTGCGCTGCTTGACGCCATTGCTGCTCTGGATCACGTACCTTCTCTGGTACGGCCAGGTCAGTCGGTTGCTGGTCGATCACGCGCCCCTCGCTGGTCTGGTCCTGGTCGGCCTGACGGGTTGGCTCTGGGGTGCCGTCGGCGGCTTCGCCAGCGGCGTCCTCGGTTACCTGGCCGTGCAGGTGCGCGCCAACGGGCTCGGGATAGCGGCGTGGCAGCCCCTCGACATGCTGGGCGTCGAGCAGGCGTTCGCGTTCGTGGCCTACGCGGGCACCGGCATGGTTACCGGCTGGCTCATGCGCCTGGAGCGGAACCTGCGGCACGAGCGCGCCGTCTCGCAGCGGGCGCTGGTCGACCCGCTCACGGGCGCGCTGGTGCGCTCGGCCTTCGAGGAGCGGCTGCGCGGCGAGCTGGACGCGGCGAAGGAGTCGGGCGGCGGGCTGGCGCTCCTGTTCGTCGACCTTGACCGGTTCAAGTTCGTCAACGACACCTACGGCCACGACGTCGGCGACAAGCTCCTCGTCGAGGTCGGCAAGGTGCTCCGCGGGAACGTCCGCGCCAACGACCTGGTCGGCCGCATGGGCGGCGACGAGTTCATGGTCGCGCTGGTGGGGGTGCGCGACCAGGCCTCCGCCGGGCAGATCGCCAGGGCCCTGGTGCGCGAGCTGAACTCCCCCTTCAGGATCGACGAGCGCGAACTGCAGGTGTCGGCCAGCATCGGGGTGTCGCTCTTCCCGCGCGACGGTCAGGACACCGAGTCGCTCCTGCACTCCGCCGACGCCGCCATGTACGAGGTGAAGCAGGGTGGCAAGAACTCGTATCACTTCAGCACGGTGGAGGTGCGCACGCGCCTCAGCCGGCGCCTCGAGCTCGAGCGCAAGCTCAGGCGCGCCCTGCCGGAGAACCAGCTCGAGGTGGTCTACCAGCCGCAGTTCCAGTTGACCGACGAGAAGCTCGTGGCCTTCGAGGCGCTCATCCGCTGGCGCTCGCCCGAGCTGGGCATGGTCTACCCGGGCGAGTTCATCCCCGTGGCCGAGGACGCCGGGCTCATCGGCCCGATCGGCCACTGGATGCTCAGGGAGAGCGTCTTGCAGTTGCGGGCGTGGCAGCAGATGGGGCTTCCCCCCGTGCGCGTGGCCGTGAACGTCTCCACGCTCCAGTTCCGCCAGCGGTCCTTCTACGACACCGTGAAGGGCGCGCTCGCCGACTCGGGCGTGGCGCCCGAGCTGCTCGAGATAGAGGTGACCGAGAGCGTGCTCGGCCGCGACGAGGAGCTGGAGTTGGCCCTGAAGACGCTCAAGCGGCTCGAGCGCCTCGGGGTCCGCATCGCGCTGGACGACTTCGGCACGGGCTACTCTTCGCTTTCGCGCCTGCAGCAGCTGCCCATCCGGACGCTCAAGATCGACCGCTCGTTCGTGAACGAGCTGGCGCCGGCGCCGCTCACGGCCTCCGGCCAGTCGCTGGCGATCCGGAGCTCGTGGGGCGCCGCCGCCGGCTCGGGGGGGAGCAACCTAGCCAAGGCGCGCGACGAGATGGTGGACCAGATCGGCGCCGGTCCCATCGTCGAGGCCATATGTGCCATGGCGCACAAGCTCGACAAGGTGGTCGTGGCCGAGGGGATCGAGACGGCCTTCCAGCGCCACTTCCTGAAGCGCTTGGGCGTCGACCTCGCCCAGGGCTACCTCTTCGCCCGCCCCATGGCGCCGGCGCAGGCCGAGGCCATGCTCCGGCAGGCGGCCTCGGCCGACAGCGTCGCCGCGCACGAACGCCCCGGCTCCCCGCGCACGACGTCCTCCAGCGCCCTCCGGCCCGTGGCGACGCCGGCGCAAGCCTTCGTCGCCCCCGCTCTCGTCGAGGTGCCGGACGAGACGCCCGATCGCTCGCCCCTGCCCCCGTTGATGGTGGGGAAGACCGGCGAGCTCGACGAGTTGCTGATCTGGGAGTGACCGAACCCTGCCCGGCAGCCCGACCGGCCGGCTACCAGGCGCACGCCGGGCCGCCTCCGGCCAGACCGAGCTCGTCCAGTTGGGCGGCGCTGGGCGCGGGGCCGGCGGGCAGGGTGGAGACGAGGCTCCCGGCGGCAAGGCGCTGCGACAGGAGCACCCCCCACTTGGCGCCCGCGTTGGTCGCCACGACGTAGAGGGGCTGCCGCAGCTCGTGGTCCGCGGCGCGGAAGGCGACGTTGGCGCCCTTGGCGCCGGCACTGGCCACGGAACCCGATAGCAGCGCCTCGCTCAGGTCGGCGCCGGTAAGCGAGTCGGCCTCCCGCCCGGCGGCCACCACTGCCGACACCGCCGTGTACGTGGCCCACGCCGGCGCGTCGAACGGCTGGCCCCAGCGCGACTCGAAGCGGTGGTTTAGCGCCTGGGCCACGGGCGTGGCGAGGGTGGGGTCCCACAGTTCGAGCCGGGCGAGCGCGGTGCCGACCCCGTAGCGGTTGGCGGCAGCTAGGAACTCGCGCGTCTGCGTGATGGGGTCGGGGAAGGGGGCGAAGCGAAGGTCGAAGCCGGCGTCCTCGCCCTGGCCGAGGAGCGTGAGCTGGTCGGCGGCGCCGAGCAGCACGGCCACCACCTCTGCGCCGCTCCGTTGGGCCTCCGCGAGGACGTCCAGGTAGGTGGGGCGCTCGGCCCCCACCGCCCTCGAGCCGACCAACCGGTCGCCGACGGCTTCGAAGGCCGCCTCCGCGCGGGCCGCCTGGGCCTCTCCCTCGGGTCCCTCGAGGTAGACGACGAACCACGACTGAGCCGCGGTGCCCTGCCGGTAGAGGCGGGCCATGGCGTCCAGGTAGGCGCCGGCGGAGGGCTGCACGTGGAAGGTGGTGGGCACGCACTGTTGCCTCAGTAGGAGGCTGGTGGAGCCTACGTTCACGAACGGCACCCCGTAGCGGCCGGCCAGCCCGGCCAGGGCCTCGGCCTGGCCGTCGCCGACTCCGCCGACAAGCGCGTCGACCTCGCCTCGCGCCAGTAGAGCAGCCGCGGCCCGCTCGGCAGCGGCGGCGCTCGGGCTGCTCGCCAGCACCACCTGTGCGTCGCGCGCGGCGCCCCCGGCTGCGTTGGCGTCGGCCTCGGCCGACAGCGCGCCCATGCGAGAGGCGAGACCCACCAGGTCGTAGGTCCCGGCGATGAGCGTCCTGCCGCCGGTTGGCATGGGGAGTACCACGCCCACCCGCACCGTGCCCTCACCGTGGGCGGGCTCGCCGAGGTAGGGGGTCGGCTGGTCCATGAGCGGCACGCCGTACTCCTCGAGCACGGCCCGCACGTCGTCCCACCGCGCGATCAGGGCGCGGTTCAGGCGCGCCTGCATGGCCACGTCGTCGCGCCTCACGCCGAGCGTCATCGGGATGTACTGGAAGACCGACGGGAAGTCGAAGGCGGGTTCCACGGGTTGGACGACCAGCGGCACGGCGCTGAGCGCCGCGTAGTAGCCTGCCACCGGACCCCAGGTGAAGCCAACGTCGATGGTGCCGGCGGCGACGTCGTCGATCAGCGTCGCCAGGCGCGCCTCGCCCTCCTCACCGCCGTACACGCGCTTCACCTGTTCGAGCAGCCCGCGGTGCCTCAGCGCCTCGTGCGGCGGGGTGCCGAGGCCCTGCACGCCGAGCGACAGGTCGGCCAGGACGGGGTCGTCCATGTCGGCGACCCGGAAGGGTGCGTCGGCGCGGTAGACCATCACGTACGGGCTCTGGTAGTAGCTGAGGGTGTTGAGACCGTTCTCGAAGCCGTCGGGCACGCCCATGATGACGTCGCAGGTCCCCTCGGCGAAGTGGAGGTTGATGAGGTCGGAGGTGAACGCCGTCCAGTCGTAGGTCAGGGTGGCGCCGAGCTCGTCGGCCAGGAGCTCGGCTATCCGGTTCTCGAAGCCTTCGCCCGCCAGGTTCGAGAAGGGCATCTCGTCGGGCGGGGCGCAGACCCGGAGCTCCCAGCCGGTCGCCGTCTGCGCGGCCGCGGCTGGGCCGACGAGGGCCGCCAGCGCCAGGAGCGAGGCGACGGCGAAGCGGGAGACGCGGGTCACGGGCCCGGCAGTGCGCCGCAGAGGCGCACCGACATCAGATATGTGGCGACCGGAGCGGTTCGCCCGCCCGGGGCAAGAAGATACGTGCTGACTCGACATCTGTGGGGTGCCTACCCTCTCTAGCGGCGGTGGGTGGAAGCGAGCGGTGCGGGGAGCCTAGCTCCCCGCACCGGACGCTTGCTAGTGGCCCCGGGCGCGGTGCCCGGCGGCTTGAACGTGTGGGACTCAGCCCTCGGCGCTCCTCAGGGGAGACCGAAGACGTAGAGGGTGGAACCCGTACGGCGGTAGCGGCCGGCGTTGTCGGCGGCGGTGTCGGCGCCGATCTGCGGGTCCGTGGGGGCCTGGCTGGTCACGACGGCGATGTACTGACGGCCGTCGGGCCCGGTGAAGCTCATGGGGGAGCCGCGGAAGTTCGAGCCGGTGCGGAACGTCCAGAGGACGCGGCCGCTGGCCGCGTCGACCGCACGGAACTCACCGGTGTCGGTGCCGCCGAAGACGAGGCCGCCCGCGGTGGCGAAGACGGGCTTGGCGTCTTGCGAGACGGTCGACTTGAGGCCCCAGACCTTCTGGCTCGTGACCGGGTCCCACGCCTGCAGCTCGCCGGTCCAGCCGCCCGGGCCGTTGCCGATGTCGGTGAAGCTCATGAGCACGTAGCTCTCGCCGGGGGTGTACTCGGCCTCGGTGCCCGTGAACGTGGCGCAGCGGTTCTCGGCCTGGAAGTAGACGAGCCCCGTGCTGGGCGAGTAGGCGTCGTTGTACCAGTTGTTGCCGGCGATGAAGGGGCAGACGGAGATCGGGGTGGGGACGTCGGTGTAGGTGAGCGCGTCCTCGTTGAAGATCGGCACGCCGGTCTCCATGTCGACACCCGACGCCCAGTTGACGTTCGTGTAGGCGAACGGCTCACGCACGAGCTCGCCGGTCAGGCGGTCGAACACGTAGAAGAAGCCGTTGCGGGCGGGCTTGATGAGGGCCTTCACGAGCCGACCGTCGATGGTCAGGTCGGCCACGAAGTTCTGGCCCGGCTCGTCGAAGTCCCACTGGTCCTGCGGGGTGTTGGAGTAGGCCCACACCATCTCGCCCGTGGTCGCGTCACGCGCGATGGTCGAGGCGCAGTACTTGGAGGGGTAGTTGTCGGTGTCGGGGGCCGTGGCAGGGTCGCGCCGGTAGTCGGGGTTCCACGGCGCGCAGTTGGACGTGCCGTAGTAGAAGAGGTTCGACTCGGGGTCGTACGTGAAGTAGCCCCATGCCGTGCCGCCGCCCAGCTTCCAGGAGTCGCCGTACCAGGTGTCCACGCCGGGTTGGGTCCAGCGCTTGTCGGCCTCGTAGAAGGGCGCCCAGCGGTCGCCGATGCCCATGTCCGCGTTCGGTCCGGTGCTGTAGAACTTCCAGACCTGCGACCCGGTCTTGAGGTCGTAGGCCGCCACCCAGCCGCGCACGCCGCGCTCGCCACCTTCGTTGCCGACGATGACGTTGTTGCCCACGATGAGGGGCGCGTTGGTGGTGGTCTCGGTGATGCTGAGGTCCGTGACCTGCGTGTTCCACACGACTTCACCCGTGTCGGCGTTCAGCGCGATGAGCTGGCCGTCGAGGGTGTTGATCACGATCTTGCCGTCGGCGTAGCTCAGGCCGCGCGACTGCGCGCCGCAGCACGCCTTGGCCTGGTCGAGGTTGGGCTGCTCCGGCCGGTACGACCACAGGATGTAGCCCTCGCGCGCGAGGTCGAGCGCGTAGACGGTGTTCGGCTTCGGGGTGAGGACGTACATCGTGTTGCCCACCACGATGGGGGGCGCCTCGAGCGAGTCGGTGACGCCGAGCTGCAGCGTCCACTTCACCTGGAGGTTCTTGACGTTGTAGCTGGTGATCTGGCTCAGCTCGCTGTAGTTCCAGCCCTGATAGTTGCCGTTCGCCATGGGCCACTGGCTCGCGTCGCGCTGGATGCGCAGGAGCTCGGGGTTGGCGAAGGCGGTGCTGAAGAGGAGGAGCGCGGCGATAGCGAAGGCCATCGTCAACGCGGGGGGCGCTTCGCGCCTACCCCTGCCTGCGTGTTGCGTGTTCGTCATTCGGTTGCCACCGTAGCCTTTCGCGAAGATGTTCGTGTCGGAGCTTCGCTGACGTCGCCGTTCCGGGCGGCGTGCGTCGCGAGACTCCCCATGCCTCACCTCTGTGCGGTCACCTCCTCGTCGAGTACGGCTCCGAAGTCGTTGCCCCACGAGTTGCGCACGAACGTGGCCACGGCGGCGATCTCATGATCGTCGAGGGCTGTGCCGAAGCCGGGCATGCCGTGCTCGATGAAACCGTTGATGATCCGTCCTGCGATGAACGGGGTGTTGCCCACGATGGAGTTGCCGGCGAGCGCCGGGCCGATGCCGCCGCCGCCCTCGGCGCCGTGACAGACGGCGCAGTTGGCGGTGAAGAGCTGTCCGCCGCGCGTCATCAGGGCTTCGAACTCCTCGGGGGCGATGTCTGCCTTCTGTTGCGGCAGCTTGTCGGTGATCGCCTCACCGGCGGGTGAGACGAGGAAGAAGGCGTCGCCGAGCTTCTGGCCGCGGGTCGTGCCGTCGGCAGTGTCGCGGCGGAAGGTGTAGAGGGGATGGCCGCCGTAGGTGACCTGCACGGCGCCGTCGGGCCGGGTGTACGTGGAGACGAGCGACTGGTCGAGACCGTCACCGGCCGTGGCCACGCCGTCGTCACCGGCGAGGAGCGCCGGCCAGTTGTTGCTGCAGGCGTCCACGCACGCGCTCGCGCCGCCTGCATCCTCGACGTACAGGTAGAGCGAGTGCCCGTCGGGCGCGGCCAGGTGCGGACCGTAGTCGGCGTCTGTGGCGACCACCATGTCGGGCTCGGCGCCGGCCTGTGCCACCACCTGGGCCGCGAGTCCGACGAGGCAGAGCCCCGTGGCCAGAGCCAACAGCTTGTTGAACCTTCTCGACATCTGATCCGACCTCCGTAGCAAGTGCGTGACCGCGCCGCCCTGGGCGCCGGTCCGCGGGTTCGTTGACTGAAGCGTGCGCTCGGCCCAAGACGTACCCTCCAGGTGGGCCTGTGCTCAGCTCGCGCATCGAGCCGCGGGTGGGTGACGCGAGACCCGAACGCGAACGGGTATGAGGAAGATGATATACGGGACGTTTGTCCCTAGGCAAGCCCGACCGGGCGCACGCGCGGAACGAGCACCGTTCCCGAGGGTGCCGAGCGTTCCGGGCGCTCCGGGCGCTACGGGCGCTCATCGGCGGCTGCCGATAGCGCCTTGTAGGGTGGCGTACCGCCCGCTGCGGCGGCCACGTGCTACACTCACGTTTCGCGGGTTGGATGCCGCGGGTGCCGACCGAGGTCGCTCGGGGCGCCGGCGGACCTACGGGGATGAGCCCGTGGCCCGCGTCACGGACGCGGTATCGAGAGCGCGCAGCCCGTGATGAGGAGACAAAGGTAAGGACGATCTCGAGGAGCCAAGCGGCATCAGGGTCTGCGCTGCACGGGGTGTGGCGCGGGTCGTCGTGCCGCGCCTCGCGCCCCCGTGGCGCCGGGCCTTCGCCAGCACGTCTCGGGAGGTAATGGTGGCCAGCAAGCGAGAGAAGGACAAGACGGTAGCCGCGGAGACAGGCGCCGGCGGCGACAAGAAGCCCGCCGCGGCCAAGGCCGCCGGCGAGCAGGCTGCCAAGAAGGCGGCGCCGACCAAGCCGGCGGCGGCCGGTAAGCCGGCAGCCGCGTCGACGGTCAAGGTGAGGGCCAAGGACGCTCCGTCCGGCGGCGCCAAGGCCCCCGCCGCCGCTAGCAAATCGGCCGCCAAGTCGGCCAAGGAGCCGACGGCGGCCAAGGCCGGGAAGACGGAGACGGTGGCGCCGAAGCCCACGGCCGCCGAGGCCAAGGTGGTGGCACCGGCCGCGAAGACGACGACCAAGACCGCCGCCAAGCCCACGAGCAAGGCGACCACCAAGAAGGCGGAGCCGGCCGAACCGGTTGCGACGAAGCCCGTCACCGCCAAGCCCGTCACCACGAAGCCGGCAGCGGCCAAGCCCACCGCCAAGCCCGCCGCTGCTGAGCCCGCCGCCAAGCCGGCAGCGAGCGAACCCGCCGCGAGCAAGGCCGCGAAGCCGGCGCCCGCCAAGGCCAAGTCCGCCGAGCCCACCGAGGCCCCCAAGGCCACCAAGCCTGCCGGTTCAACGAAGACGGCCACGTCGGCCACGTCGGCCAAGTCGGCCAAGTCGGCCAAACCGGCCACGCCCGCCAAGACGGACAAGGTCGAGGCACCCAAGCCTGCCAAGCCCGCCAAGCCCGCCAAGGCCGGCACCAAGGGCGAGCCCGCCAGGTCCGAGCCCACGAAGCCCGCCGCCGAGGCCGAACCTGTCGGCGCGGCTTGGCTCCAATCCCCGGTGATCACCTCGCTGATCGCAAGGGGCAAGGAGGCCGCGGGCCAGCTCGATTCCGAGGAGGTCAGCGACGCCTTCCGGCGCGCCGTCGAGGCCGCCGGGCTCGACCCCGAGGAACAGAACTTCGAGGACCTCATGGCGCTCCTCGAGGCGCGCGGCGTGGTGGTCGCGGATCTGGCCGACGACGAGATGCTCGACGAGGACGACGTCGACGAGGACGACCTCGACGAGGACGAGAGCGACGAGCTCGACCGCGAGGAGCTCGAGGCACGCGCCGAGGCCATGGCAGACGCGCGCCCCAAGACGAACGACCCCGTCAGGCAGTACCTCCAGGAGATCGGCAGGGTCAAGCTCCTCACGCTGGACGAGGAGATCGACCTCGCACGCCGCATCGAGGACGGCGAGACCGCGCGCGCCCTGTTGGCCGAGTGGAACGGCCAGGGCGACGAGAGGGAGCGCCGCCGCCAGCAGCGCATCGTCGAGGACGGCGACCTGGCGCGCAAGCACCTCATCGAGGCGAACCTCCGCCTGGTGGTGAGCATCGCCAAGAAGTACAACGGCCGCGGCATGAGCTTCCTGGACCTCATCCAGGAGG
>CAYNNL010000010.1:0-42813 GCA_964398765.1 uncultured bacterium
GGCCGGCGCGTGGGCGAGCTCAGGCTGGACGACATCGTGGCCCTCGGAGACGGCACGTGACCGTCGCCGCTGCGCGTGGCGTGGCGCGCCGCCGGACGCTGTGGCAGCTGGGGCTGGCGCTCGCGCTGATCGTGCTGGCGTTCGTGCTGTTCGCGCAGGAGGCGTGGTGGCAGCGCGCGCTCGAGGCGCTCTTCCCGGAGCAGCGGCGCGTGCTCTACGGGCGCACCACGCTCCTCCAGCTGGCCCTGCAGCACGTGGGCATCGTTGGGGCCAGCCTCGCCGTGGTGCTCGCCATCGGCGTTCCCCTGGGGGTGTGGCTGACGCGGCCGAGTGGACGCGAGTTCCTGCCGCTCGCCAACAACGTGCTGGCCGTGCTGCAGACGTTCCCGCCCGTCGCCGTGCTGGCGCTGGCGGTGCCGGCCTTCGGCTTCGGCATGAAGCCCACCCTGATCGCCCTGGTCGTCTACGGCCTGCTGCCAGTGGCCCGCAACACCATCGTGGGCCTGGAGAGCGTGCCGCAGGACGCGCTGGAGGCGGCGCGCGGCATGGGCATGGGCCCGTGGGAGCGCCTCTTCCAGGTCGAGTTGCCGCTCGCTGCGCCCGTGATGCTCGCCGGGGTGCGGGTGAGCGCCGTGTACACCGTGGGCACAGCGACCGTGGCGCCCATCATCGGCGCGGGTGGGCTGGGGGTGCCGATCATCGCTGGGCTGGCCGTGAGCAACCTGGCCATGGTGCTAGAGGGTGCCGTGCCGGTCGCGGTCCTGGCGCTGCTGGTGGATCATGCCGTGGGCGTGCTCGGGCGGGTGGGAAGGAAGCCGTGAGGCTGCGCTAGGCGCCGCCCCGCGCCCCGAATTCCCCTAAGCCCGTTCGCCGCCGCTCGGCCCCAACATCCCGATCAAGTAGTCGTCGATGCGCGTGGCCTCGAATCCATGGCGCGCCGCCACCTCCGGCGTCGTCGCGCCGTCCTCCGGGACTGCCGTTAGGAGCGTGAGCAGGAACGTGAGGGGCCCCGCGAGCGGTCCGGGCACGGTGGTGACGGCCTGGCCGCGCGGGAGCCACTCGACCTCAAGCGGCAGGCCGGAGAGCCGCGCCATGCGGTCGAGGATCTGCCCGTGGGAGGCGGCGTCGGCCACGAACTCGACCGTGCGGACGTGGTCGGCGCCGGCCGGCGGGCCGGCCAGTAGGACCGCCGTGACGAGCTCGGCCACGTCGGCCTCGAGCGCGAACGGCCTGATGGGGTCCTGGTCGCCGATCAGCTGGATGCGCGGCCCCGCGCCGAGTTGAGCACCCAAGACGAAGCCGATCCAGTCCTCCATGAACATGGCCGGGCGCACGAACGTGGCGGGGACGCCGGGGGCGCGGATGGCGTGCTCGGCGGCCCACTTCGCTGCGTGGATGCCGGGTACCTCCGGGTGGGCGCCGCGAACGGAGAGGTGGACGAGGTGGCCCACGCCGGCCTGCACGGCGGCTCGGGCCAGCGCCGCGGCGCCGGCCACGTCCACCGACTCCACGGTGTCGGGTGGGGCCCGTTTCGTGACCGACGCCGTCATGAGCACCGAGTCCACGCCGCGCAGTGCCGGCGCCAACGTCTCGGGTCGGGTGAGGTCCGCCTCGACCACCTCGGCGCCGAGGCGGCGGAGCTCGTCTGGATCGGTGTGGCAGTTCGCCTGCCGGCTCACCAACCGCGGCGTGCGTAGGGGCGCGGGCAACGCTTGGCTCGCCGGCTCCACCGCGGGGGCCGCAGGCAACGCCGTGCCCGCACGGATGCTAGCGATCAGCTCCTCGGTGGCGGCCAACGGTTCGAGCCCGAGGCCCGAGCGTGGTCGCCGACGGCCACCGCGCGCCTGAACCGGGCCACGTCGCTGTCGACGCGCCACCGCACGGCGTCGACCCGCGCCTCCAACTCCGGCCCCAAGTCGAGGCGCTTCGTGCGCAGCAGCAACTGCCGCAGGTTGCGCTTGGCCGCCTCCTCGCCCGACTCGGGCCAGAACAGGTGAGCCAGGCGGTCGCGCTTCACCCAGCCACCGTCCGCGGCGAGGTACGCCAGGAGGCAACCGCGCCGGTCGGCGGGTAGAGAGCGCCCGCTACCGGGGTCGCCGAGGACGGCGCCGCCGAACAGGAGCACATGCTCGGGCACGAGGCCAATGTAGGGGAGGTGGGGCGGCGTCGGTGGCGGTCGCGGGAGCGCTGCCTACCTCGGCCGGAGCATGCGTCCTCGCCGCACGACTGTGGCGCCCCTCACGGGAGCGCGACCACATCTATGAAAGGGTCGAACCAAGGCCGTGAGGCGGATGGGTTGCCGCGGCCGCTCGGGAGGTAGCCCAATGAAGGTCCCAACCAGACTGTCGGCGCTGGCCCTAGCGCTCATCCTGGCCGCGTGCAGCCAAGCTCCCGCCCCCAGCGCTCCCAAGCTCACGGGCACGCTGGTCGATACGGGTGCCCCGGCGTCTGCCCTCGGCGCCACCCTGTTGACGATCGTGCCAAGCGAGATCACCGCGGTCGACCTGGTAGAGGTCATGCCTGGCATGTGGGCAACCCCTGCCGGCCCCGTGGCCTCGGACGGCAGCATCGAGATACCTCTCCCCGCCGCAGCCGACATCCCGGCGGCCGTGCTCGTGGGTGCAGACGAGATGCTCGTCATCGGCACCACGACTTGCCCACTGATCGGAGCCTCAAGCACCGCTCGGTTCACCTCGTTCGGGTTCTTCGGATCGGTGCCGGTCCCCGTGGTGGCACTCCTCTACTTCACGGGAACCCTTCCGACCTTGGCGAGTGACGAGGTCATCGACTTCGCCGCCGCCGACTACTCACAGTTCGACTACCGCTCGATCTCGTGGGTATACGCAACGGAAGACTCCCACGTGACCGCCGGGACCACGGGCTGCGTGGTGGCCGGCACCACCATCAGTGCCGACCTGCACCTCAAGAGCGGTTGGAACCAGGTAGCCGCCACGTTCGAGGTGGACGAGGGCACGGGCAACCTCGTCGGCCTCACGTACGCAGATGACGACACGTCGGAGATCTACTTCAACGCGCCGGTGGGTGGGGTGCTCTGAGGGGGTTAACCACCCCAGCCAGATCTCTGGCCGCCTCCTCGACGTTGCCGCCCAGGGGCACGGCTAGCAACCCCACCTCGACGTTCCGAGGGCTTGTGCGCACGTGCGCAAGCGTGAGGGTGCGGCCGTTCTCTGCCAGTCGCCGCCACTCGCTCACGGCGCAGGGGTAGACCAGCAGGGTCACCACGCGCGGGGCGTCGAACAGCGTGGAGTAGGCGAGGGCCTGCAGCAAGTCGGCTCGGTGCTGCTCGCGGACCCTCTCGCTTGTCTCGAACCAGCCGAGGCGCTGGATCTCCTGTGCGTGTTGCTTGTACTTTGCGTCCAGTACGATGGCTACGTCATCGCGCTGCAGCACCACGTCCGGGACAACCGAGCCCTGTGAGCCCGCGAAACGCGGCGACCAGTCGAGCGCAACACGGGTCTGCTCCGCGCGGCCGCTCCTCACAGGGGCGCCCACGCGAGTGCCGACCCAGGCGGCGATGCTCTCAACCCAAGCCTCGAAGAACACCTCCATGTCGAGGCGCCACGCTAGCCCAGCGAGATCAGAGAGGCCGGCGAGACCGCGTTCGTCAAGGGTCCAGTCGATTGCGTCTATGCCTTCAGTGAACACTCGGCCGCCGAACGGATGGTTGCGCCATGCCTGACGGGCGCGCAGGGTCGGGGGCTTAGGCGGCGAGCCCGCCAGCCAAGCGATAAGGCGCTCGGCGAGCCTCACCAGTTCGTTCACGACCCTGCCGCCGGCGGGCGCCGCCAGCAGGGCGTCGCGTTGGCGCCGAACCGTCCAGTGGATGGCGGAGCGCAACTCCTCGTCATCTCGTAGGTCCGGGTAGCGGCACGGGACCTCGAGCATGCGGGCGCTCGTCACCTTTGTGAACGCGTAGCGCTGCCAATCGACGGCGCCGCGCGGTGCCAGGCGGTCCTCCTCAACGGTGACGAAGCGGCGTGCTGTGGAGGCAAGCAGCTGTTCGAGGCGGTACAGGACCACGGAGGCGAGCACCCAGGGGGGCACGTGCCGCTCCGATTGAGGCAGTTCGTCAATGGGCAGAAGTTCGGGCAGGACGCGGAAACCCGTGGTGGCCAAGAGGTCGCCTACGCCGCTCCACTCGAACCGTGGAGCCACGACCAGGCCGAAATCGCTCCGGCCGGTGACAGGAGAACGCAACGGGACCGCACCTACGCGCGTGCCAGTTTGGACGCGCAGTCCCGGTTCACCGCGCTGGCGACCAACCTCGGCGCGAACCTGCATGTTCTCGAGTAGGCCGCGGTTGAGGCGCACGAGATCCTCGGCGCGCTTTTCCGCGTTGCCACGTGCGTCGGGGCCGGTGCCCCCCAACCAGTCGCGGGCGGGAATGAACTGGTTGGACGAATCGAGCAGTAAGCGAGTGCCGCTTTCCACCCGCGCGGCTTGCCTGCGCTCGTACTGGCGCAGGGTTCGTGCCCTCAAGCCGGGCCGTCCGCCAGGGCGTTAAGCCACGCCTGAATCTCGTCGGCGAAGGGAGCGACATAGCCCTGCGTGAGGTACTCCCGCAGTAGGGGAGCCACTTCCGTCTTGAGCCGGGTGCTCGCGTTTGCGTCGTCGGTCAGGAAGTAGGCGTGCCCCGGCATCAGGGCGAAGGCGTCGTCCGAGGCGTGATCAAGGAAGATGGACAGGAGCTCGTGGAACGCCCGAGCCATCCTCTCCCCGCCGTTAGCCTCCACCACGGAAAGCTGCGGCCAGAGCGGCACGAAAGCAAAGCGACGTCGAACCGCCAGATCTAGGATGGCGATGCTGCGGTCCGCGCTGTTCATGGTGCCAAGGACGTGCAGGTTAGGAGGAAGGCGCAGCTCATTGCCTGTGTCTGGGAAGTCGTGAGCCATGGCAACCGCGCGGTCGTGGTGGCCAGGCTCAAAGAGGTAGATCGCCTCCCCGAGGACCTTGGCTAGGTCGGCGCGGTTCACCTCGTCGATCACGAGGAGGTAGGGTTCAGCCGTGGCGCGTGCAGCCTGGGCTGCCTCCATGAGATGCCCGGGGTGCGGCGCAAAGGTGAAGCCCATTGAGCCGCCCTGCTCCGGTGCCAGGCCCCCAATGAAACTCTCGTAAGTGGTACCCGGGTGGAACTGGATTATGCGGCCGCGTCCGGCGTACTGATCGCGCAGTAGCCGAGTGGCCATTTCGGTCTTGCCAGTGCCAGGAGGTCCCTCCAACACCACGTACTTTCGGCGCCCAAGGAGATCCAGAACGTCGTTGTCGCTCGTAGTGGGCAGGGTGGTGGCCATCCAGGCCCGGCGGATACGTTCAGCATCGTGTCGGGCGGCGGCCATGACACCAATGCGGCGCTCCTCGAAGAAGAGGTCGAGGAATGCCTTAAGGGCATCCTCAACGACGGCGCCGTTTTCCCCGCGTTCCTCTGGAGGGACAACCAAGCCGTACAGCACGTGACCGTAACGCTCAGCAGCCTGGTCCCAATGCTCGAGCCGCGGTTCAACCGTGCGCGGGAGCTTCAGGTCTATGCGCACGGGGTCCTGCTTTGCCCAGGCGAATGGGGCTCCGCGTGAGCGAAGCCAAGCTGTGATTGCTCGCACCTTGCGAGCGTGGCCCGGCCGGCCAAGGACGTCCTCGTCGGGCGCCAGTCCGTTGGTGCCGACCACCATGCCGACAAGCGCCGGCTTGCCAACCTCTTTCGAGGGGAACAGAACGAAGCTCATCCCGCCGTATGGTCCGGAACGCTCTTGCCGAGGGGCGATGAGAGCCGCGAAAGGAACGTCGCGGTCACCTGCGGATGCGTTGACGCGGAGTTGGAAGCGGTTGTTCGTTGTGGCGGCCGCCTCCGATAGGTCATCCGGGGCGACGCGCTGATAGCGAGCGGGGAGGGCATTAGCGAAGGCTTGGCGGGCAGATTCCTGCCAGCCAGCCAAGGGGGTGTAGATGAGGTCGACCAGGCTTTGCATGTTTGGAGTGCAGTTTACGCCAGCTTGTTCTCGCGAGGGTGATCGTGTGCGGGCCAAAATGGTTCGGTGAGAATGGCGGCAGCTGTACGCACTTGGCAGTACAATGCTCGCAGAGCAAATGCATATGTGTGTCTACGGTACACATTCCAGAGCAAGCGGCAGCCGGCTGAGGTCCGATCAGCGTAATCGCCTGTCGACCCAGACCCCATACTGCTTGCACGCGATAGTGACAGTTCTGGACGACGAACCGTTTACTGGCCTGAAGTCTTGGCTGCTCCATACCCGATAGAGGCTTTCCAAATCTCGGGTGGAGAAGGTGCTACTGATCCCGAGAGCATAGCCTTGGTGCTCTAGTATGGAGACCTGGGTCTGGCTGTACCACAACAGCGCGTATACCTTATAGCTCGTATATCTATAAGAGCTAGTTGCGCGGTTGAGTTCAGATCCGGTAATGAACTCGACATCGCGTTGGAGCCCATCGACCTTACATTCCAGGTCCACCCGAGCAATCGCAGTAGTGGCCAGCATGAAAATGGCGACGACTGATAGCAGCTTCTGCATTTGGCCTCCTGATCGAGATTATTCAGGGCAAAGTCACGCAATACTTACAAGGTGTTCTCGCAGATGATGCCCGTGACCCGGGGTAAGGTCAAGTATGCCGAACGAGATACACACGATCGCCCTAGTGTCGTGCGTCTCCATGAAGCGCCCCTACGCCGCGGCAGCCCGCGATCTATACACTTCCCCCTGGTTCCGGAAGGCCCGCGGGTACGCCGAGGCGGTCGCCGATGAGTGGTACGTGCTGTCGGCGAAGTACGGCCTCGTCGACCCCCAGCGGGTGATCGAGCCGTACGACGAGACCCTGAACCAGATGGGTTTCCGGGAAAGGCGGGAGTGGGCGACACGCGTCCTACGCCAGCTCGAGGCTGTGCTTCGCCCAGGCGACAAGGTGATCATGCTGGCGGGCCAACGCTACCGAGAGGGGCTCCTCAACACGCTGAGGGCGCGCGGGGTGCACGTGAGCGTCCCGATGGAAGGGCTGAGGGTAGGCGAGCAGTTGCACTGGCTATCGGTGGCGGGCAAGGTCGCGCCTCGCGTCCACCGTGCGATCAACAACATGCCCCGTGTACGCGTTGAGCCGGTGGCGCTGGCAGCGCCGCTTAGGCCGGAGACGTCCCCCTCACCCGGCACGTTCCTCAAGTCGGCGAGGGAGCTCGCCTCTCCAATTCTGAGAGGCAACGACGATATCGACGACCTCCACGCTTTGGTCATGCAGGTGGCGGAGAGGTTCGGCGTCGCGCCTTTGGGGGCGTGCTCGGGCGCCATGCGCTGGCCAGAGCGCGGGGTCTACTTCTTCCTGGACGCACTGGAGCGGCGGGAAGATGCCGCCGCCCCTTACCGCATCGTCCGCGTGGGAACGCACGCGCTGAAGTCGGGGGCGACCTCCACACTGTGGGGCAGGTTGAGCCAGCACAGGGGGACGGGCTCCGGGATGGGCAACCACCGCGGGTCGGTGTTCCGGAAGCACGTCGGACTGGCACTTCTCGACCGCGAAGGCGTCGAGCACCCCACGTGGGGAGTGGGGGCCGCGGCAGATCGTCACGTCGTGGAGGGTGAGCGCGAGCTGGAGGAGCGAGTGTCTGCCTACCTGGCTCGGCTGCTCGTGACCGTGCTTCCCGTCCTCGACGAGCCCGGCCCGACGAGCATGCGCGGCTACGTGGAGCGCAACGCCATAGGTGTCCTGACTCGGCACTACACCCCGGGCGCTGCGCCCACGCCGGGGTCTTCGTCGGCAGCTTGGCTCGGCCGGCACGCACGACCCCACGCCGTGCGGGCTAGCGGACTCTGGAACGTGAACCACGTGGGCGAACGGCCGGAAGCCGCGTTCACCGAGCGGCTCGAGCGGCTGGTGCGCGGTTCCTCGCAGTTGGGCCGATAACGCCGGGGGTACTATCCACCATGGCCAAACATGCCGACCAGAGCGTGTACGACGCCGTGCACCGCATCGTGGCCCAGGGACTGAGGACTGACGGGTCCGCCTTCACGCCGGGTGCGGCAGTGTGGACGGCGGCGAACCTCGAGGCCTTGCTCGGCCGCCTCGTCGAGGGCCCGCCGAAGGGCGCTGACGCCTATCGCCGGCGCTTGGAAGAGCAGTTCGTAGGGGCTTCCGACCCCGTCATCCAGTTGCTGGCGGAACTCCACTTCGTCTACTACCTCCTGCCGAACACCCTGAAGGCGGACACGAAGCGCGATTCGGTCAAGTGGATCTTGAGCCTCATGGCGGCACCGGCAGTTTTGCCGCCTGAGTTGGATGAGGCGCTCGAGCACGGGATGATCAACCCGGGCACCTTCTTCATGATCCGCCCCGACGTGCAGGTCGCGTTCCTGGCGAGGTTCGGGTTGGCCTGGAAGGCATCCCCGCCCGAGCAGCAACAGGAGAGACTGGAAGACCCGTGGGCGTTCAAGGAGTTCGTGTGGACGGTGCCGGTCGGCAGCGCCTACTCTCAGCGCGAAGGGCTCTTGCACCTCGTGTTCCCCGACACCTTCGAGCCGATCGTCTCCCACACGCACAAGGAGATGATCGTCGAGGCGTTCGGCGGGCTCGTCAAGACCGACAGCGGCGACGTCGACCGTGAACTGCTCGACGTCCGCGAAGGCCTGGAACCCACGTACGGCGTGGGGTTCCACTTCTACCAGAAGCCCGTCATCGACATATGGAAGCCGACGGGACGCGCCTGGTCCCCCTTCGTGAAGTGGGCAACCAAGCTCTACGCCGATCCAGGCTTCGACGAGAGGGAGCGCGGGTACAAGCTCGAGATCGCGGCCCTCGTCGCTGTTGCCCGCAGGGAGTTCCTGGATGGCTCCGAGTGGCGCCCCACGTTGCGACGCGCCTTCGGCCATCGCCGCAACAACCTCACGAACTGGCGGATGCATTCTCGCTTCCTCGCCTGGGTGGACGCGCAAGCAGGACCAGATGCAGGCTCCGACGCTGCCGAGACGGCGCTGCGGGCCATATGGTCGGGCGACGACGTGGCGCGGAGCATCGGCGGGTTCCTCGCTGCTGTGCCGGCGGCCGAGGTCGGCGGCGTTGGGGCGCAGGTCAACCTGGCGTCGTTCCTCCTGCTCGGGGTCGACGCCACCGAGAACCCCCTCTTCAGGTCGTCGCCGTTCAGGTTGGCCCGTGACCTGACCCAGACCCCGTCACCTGCTGCCGACGCGTCTCCCGCTGCCACGTACCTGGCCGCGGTCGATTTCCTCGATACCTTCATGGACGAGGCCAGGGCCCGCGGTCTCGAGATCGCCAGCAGGTTCGACGCTCAGGGGCTCGTGTGGGAGATCGCCAAGTCGAAGCCGCCGGCGGCCTGGAGCGCGAGCGAGAAGGCGGAGTTCCTAGCGTGGCGCGGCGGCTCGCCCATCCCGGAGGAGGACACCCTGGACTCGCTGGCGGATGAGCTCCTCCTGGACGCGGGGTTCCTGGAGAAGGTCAGGCGGCTCCTCGAACATAAGCGTCAGGTCATCTTCCACGGGCCGCCGGGCACGGGGAAGACCTTCGTGGCGCGCAAGCTGGCCGAGTTCCTCGCCGAATCGAGTGACAACGTGGACCTCGTGCAGTTCCACCCCTCCTACAGTTACGAGGACTTCGTGCAGGGTTTCAGGCCGCGCGAGGACGGCAGCGGCTTCGTGCTGCGTGATGGGCCGCTGCTGCGGGCCGCCGCGCGCGCCCTGGAGAGCCCCAACTCGGTCCACGTGCTCGTTATCGACGAGATCAACCGCGGGAACCTGGCCAAGGTGTTCGGGGAACTCTACTTCCTGCTCGAGTACAGGAAGTCGGAGATCACCCTCCTCTACGGCGAGAAGCCTTTCCGGCTGCCCGAGAACCTCTGGATCATCGCCACCATGAACACGGCCGACAGGTCGATTGCGATGGTGGATGGCGCCCTGAGACGCCGCTTCTACTTCGTGCCTTTCTTCCCAAGCGAGCCGCCGGTGCGCGGCCTTCTCACCCGGTGGCTCGCTCGGAACAAGCCGGACCTCGTGTGGGTGGCGAAGGTACTGGACCTAGCCAACGAGCTGCTCGCAGACCGCCACGCTGCCATCGGCCCCAGTCACTTCATGCGCCCCGACCTCGACGAGGAGTGGGTGCAGCTCATATGGGAGCACTCCGTGCTGCCGTACGTGGAGGAGCAACTCTACGCGGACCCCGAGCGCCTGAAGGAGTTCGACCTGCGGACCCTGAGGGCCCGGGTAGCCAAGGATGACGAACCGAACCCTGACGCTGACTGAGTACGAGACCGCCCTCGGCGTGGCGCTTGCCCCGGCCGAGGCGGAGTGGTTGCGCGGCTGCGTCGACGGGCTGGACGTGAAGCCGGCTTGGGGTGCGCCTGGACGGTACGACCTCACGCCACGTGGCCTCGTCGGGTTGGTTGCGCTTCCCGGGCTCACGGTGCTCCTCAGGCCGAAGATCGCCCTGGAGCGCGTGCTTTTCCTGCTCTCGTACGCGCTGGACCCGGTCAGGTGGAAGCGCAACCTAGCTGCCATGGCTGTTCACGACGGCGTGCTCGAGGCCATGGCCGCGCTTTACGCCCGCGCGCTCAGCCAAGCGCTTACCCGGGGCGTTCAGCAAGGCTACCGGCAGCGCGACGAGGCGCTGATGGTGGTGAGAGGCCGGGTGCGGTTCCACGACCAACTCCGCACGCGACTCTCGGCGCCCATTCCGCTGGAGGTCACGTACGACGACTTCACGCCGGACACTGACCTGAACCGTCTACTCCTCGCGGCCCTGCTGCGGCTGCGGCGCCTGCCGCTCCGCTCGGCCGTGACCACCAAGCTCCTCGCCTCCTGCCAGGCGGCGTTCGCTGATAGCGTGTCAGTGGTGGAGATCCCGGCGGGCGCCGTCGACGCCCTCGAATGGAGTCGCCTCAACCAACACTTCAGGCCGGCGGCCGAGCTGGCCGGCGCCATCTTGGCGGCCACCTCCTTAGAACTGCAGCACGGCGGCCTGCGCGGGACCTCCTTCACGGTAAACATGAACGTCGTGTTCGAGGAGTTCGTGCGGGTCGCGCTGAGAACGGAGCTCGGACTGTCCGGAAGTGCGTGGCCGACCCGGCCGCCGTCGAGCCTGGCTCTGGACGTGGCCGGTCGCATACCTATCCGCCCCGACCTGACCTGGTTCGCGGGCGGCAACTGCGTGTTCGTTGGCGACGTCAAGTATAAGCGCCTGGGCGACTCGAGCGCACCCAACGCCGACCTCTACCAGCTCCAGGCGTACGCCACTGCGTTGGGGTTGCCCGGTGGCCTGCTCGTCTACGCGGAGGGCCCCACGAAGGAGGAGGTGCACGTGGTGGCGCGAACTGGGGCGCGGCTCGTGGTGCGCACCCTGGACGTGTTGGGCACTCCGGAGGAGGTGCTGGCCGAGGTGCGCGAGCTCGCGGGGCGGGTTCGGGGCGAGGCGGCGTTGCTAAGTGGCGCGGCGGCTGTTAGTTGACCGTATGACTGGGCTGCAGTTGACCGATCGCCGTGAGTAGGCTCTGAACCTCAGCTCGGAAGGCCGCTTCGTGCTCGGTGCCTTCCACGAACCGCGCCGCCCGCGCGAGGAACAGGAGCGCGAGCCGCTGATCCACGAGGTTGCCCAGCCACTGACCGGTCCGCTGGTAGTGAACGTGCATCGACCGGCCGAGCTCGTCCAGGTCCCACCCGATCTTCTCGGCGAGGGCCGATCCGTCGATCTTGCCCCCATCCGGGTAGTGGTGCGCGAAGTGCCACCACTCGCCCACGGGCGCGGCGTCGTGTGGCACGGTGCAAGGGACGTAGAGACGGTAGAGGTCGAAGCTGATGGCTCCGAGGCCCTCGGGTACGTCCTCCGAGAGAGCCGGGACCTCGTACGAGGTGGCTTGGGCGCGTGCCTCGTAGGCCGCCGGGTCGGTCCTGTAGGCGTCCATCTCGGCGGTTATCGTCCTGAACAACGTCAGTTCGCTTCGTGCCATGTCGGGCGTCAGCTGAGCGAGCGCCTCTACGACGATGGCGCCGGCGCTGCGTTCGCTGAGCCCTAGCTGGGCGCGGACGACCTGCGTGTAGAGCGGGATGAGCTCTCGTTGCTGCTCGCCGGAGAGGGTGACCTTCACGTGCCTGGCGCGCGCTGGTTCGGTGATCATCGGGTGCCCTCCTCTCGAGTCCAGTTGCATCGCTGGCGACGAAGATGCCCCGCCTGCTGGGCGCGCTTCGGCTCTCTGGAAGGATAGAGAAGGGGTACGACAGCTACTGTCGCCGAAGGTGATGGTCCGATCCCGTGCGCGTGAGTGACTCGGGAGCGTTCCTCACCGCCCCACAGAAGGATCCAACACGTCCCGCAACCCGTCGCCAAGCAGGTTGAACCCGAGCACCGCGAGCGTTATGGCTATCCCCGGTGCGAACGCCATCAGGGGCTGCACCGCCAGCCAGAGCTGGGCGTCAGACAGCATGGCGCCCCATTCGGGAGCGGGCGCCTGCACGCCGAGGCCGAGGAACGAGAGGCCCGAAGCGACGAGCAGAGTGGAGCCGCTGCGCAGGGTGGCGTACACGAGGATCGGCGCGATCACCTGCGGGAGGACGTGCTTGGCCATCACGCGGGGGCGCTTGACGCCGAGGGCGTTGGCGGCCTCTATGTAGGCCCTCCCCTTGATCTCCAGCGTGGCGCCTCGCGCCAGCCGCGCGAAGACGGGTACGCCGAAAGCCGCGGAGGCGAGGATCACGGGGCCCACGCCCGGCCCGGTTATGGTCACAAGCCCGATGGCGATGAGGATGCCGGGGAACGCGAGCAGCACGTCTACGAGCCGCATCGAGACGTTGTCGAACGCGCCGCCGAGGAACCCGGCGAGGATGCCCCAGGCGCCTCCCAGCAGCGCGCCGATCAGGGTGGCGGCCAGGCCGATCGTGATCGAGTACTGGGCGCCGGCGAGGATGCGGCTAAGCGTGTCCCGCCCGAAACCGTCGGTGCCGAGCCAGTGGGCGGCGGTGGTGCCGGTGGCTAGCTGGGTGTAGTCGGGGATGGCGGGGTCGTAGGGCGCCACCCACCGCCCCACCACGGCCATCACGACGAAGACCAGCGTGAGCAGGAGCCCTATCGAGCCGCTTCGGTGTCGTAACAGCCGGCCGAGCACGGTCTTGCTGAACTCTCCGCGCCGCACACCGGCGCGCCGTGCCGCCGCAGCCTCACTCATAGCTGATCCTCGGGTCTATGAGGCCATAGAGGATGTCCACCACGAGGTTGATGACGATGAACTGCAGCGCGAACACGAGCATGAGCCCCTGGACGGCCGGGTAGTCGCGCGCCTCAACCGACGTGATGAGCAGCCAGCCGAGCCCGTGGAAGTTGAAGACCGTCTCGACGATGACCGTGCCGGAGAGAAGGAAGCCGAACTGGAGGCCCACGATCGTCACCACGGGGATGAGCGCGTTGCGAAGCGCGTGCTTGTTGATCACGCGCCGCGGCTCGAGCCCCTTGGCCCGCGCCGTGCGCACGTAATCGTGGTTGATGGTCTCGAGGAGGCTGGAGCGCGCGAAGCGCGCGATCGTGCCGAGGCTGGCCACCGCCAGGGTGACCGCGGGGAGGATAAGGCCCTTGACGGACACGTTCCCGGCGACGGGCAGGACCTTCCACTTCACGGCGAACAGGTAGATGAGGAGGATGCCGAGGAAGAACGAGGGCGTGCTGATGCCCAACACGGACGCCGAGGTGATGCCCAGGTCGACGGCGGAGTTGCGCCGTCTGGCGGCTGCGATGCCGAGCAGGACCCCGACGACCGTGGCCACGGTGATGGCTATAGAGGCCAGGACGAGCGTGGCCCGGAAGTGCCGCCCGATGAGGTTGGCGACAGGCATGTTGGCCCTGAACGACCGGCCCAGGTCACCCTTGGCGAGGCCGCCGACGAAGAAGGCGAACTGCTCGGGCAGCGAGCGGTCGAGACCGAACCGCTTGCGGATCACCTCGACGGTAGCCGCGTCGGCGTCCGTGCCCGCGTAGAGCCGGGCAGGGTCGCCGGGGAGGGCGCGCACGAAGAAGAAGATTGCCACGATCACCCCGATGAGCGTGGGCACTGCCTGGAGTAGGCGCCTGGCGGTGTACGGGAGCATCGCGGGTCACCCCTATGCGAGGTCGACGGGAGGTGCCGGTCCGGGGGCGTCCCCGGTCGGGGTCGGTTCGGGGGCGCCGACGCGAACGCCCCCGAACCTCATGTCGTGATCGGCCTCAGCGCAGCTCTGCGCGCCTCGCGTCGATCGTGTTGTCGGGCCCGTAGGCCACGCCCGTCAGGGTCTTGGAGCGGCCGGCCACGGAGTCGGGGCTGTAGAGGAAGACCCACGGCGCATCCTGCCAGATGATCCCCAGCGCCTCGGCGTAGATGGCGGCCCTGGCGTCCTGGTCGCCGGTCTCGCGGCCGGCGGCCACGAGCTCCTCGACGCGGTCGTTCTCGTAGAAGCTCCAGTTGTTCGACGCGGGCGGGAACGAGGCCCTCACGAACGACGTCGCGATGGCGAGGTCTGCGTCGCCGGTCGTGGCGCTGGCGCCGACGAGGGCGGCCTCCGTCGGGTTCTCGTCGACCGGCTTGAATATCTGGTCGACGAGCGCCCCGCGCTCCTGCTGGTCGAGGGTCATCTTCACGCCCACCTGGGCGAACATCTGCTGGAGCACCTGGCCGACGGTGCGGTACTCGTCGCCGGTGAAGGTGAGCACTTTCATGTCGAAGCCGTTCGGGTAACCGGCCTCGGCGAGGAGCGAGCGCGCCTTCTCCGGGTCGTAGGTGTAGGGGGGCTGCGCTGCGGCGCCGAACGTAGTCTCGGGGATGGGAGAGGTCATCACCGTGGCCAGGCCGGCCACCGCGACCCGGACGAGCTGGTCCTTGTCGATCGCGTAGTTGAGGGCCTGACGGACGCGAACGTCGTCGAAGGGCTTCTTCGTCGTGTTCAGCTGGAGGATGCGGAGGAAGTTCGTCTTGGTGCTGACGACCTCGAGGTTGGCGTCGGCCTCGATGACGGGCACGAGCTGCGGCGGCAGGGCCTCCACGAACTGCACCTCGCCGGACTGGAGCATGGCAACGCGGGTGGCGGCGTTGTTCACGACCACGAACTCGATGCGGTCGACCTTGGCTGGTTCGCCCCAGTAGTCGTCGTTGCGTTCGACCACGATGTTCTGTCCCTCGGCCCAGGAAACGAACTTGAACGGACCAGTGCCGACAGGGTGGCGGCCGATGTCGTCGCCGTACGCCGCCAGCGACGCCGGGCTCGCGATGCGCGAGTTGCTCACGGCGAGGAGGTAGATGAAGGCGCCGTTGGGCTGGTTGAGGTTGATGCGTAGCTCGTGGTCACCCAGCACGACCACGTCTTCGATGGCGGAGAGCTGAGCGCGGCCGCGTGCGCCCAGACTGTTGGGGTCGAGCACCCAGTCGTAGTAGGCCTTGATGGCCGCTGCGTCGACGGGCGTGCCGTCGTGGAACTTGACGCCCTCGCGGATCTGGAACGTGTAGCTCGTGGCGTCCTCGTTAGCTTCCCAGCTGGAGGCGAGCTCGTTCACGAGCTGGCCGTCGAGGAAGCCGACCAGGCCCTCGAACATGGTGCGGATGATGGCCGCGTCGGGCAGACCGGTGGCTTCTGCGGGTTGGAGGGTGTTGGGGGCCAGGGTCGTCGCCAGTCGGGCGGTGCCGGCGGCGAGCGCCGACGTGCTGACTGCGAGCACTAGTGAGAAGATGACGGTCAGGAACTTGCCTGGTTTCCGTGTCACGGGGGGCCTCCTCATTCCTACTTCCCTTCCTTCACGACGTAAGCGGCTGGCCGGAGGTGCTGCAGGCTGGGGAGCGACGAGCGCACCGCGTCCACGCGGCTCAGGTCGAGTGTAGAGAGTGTAATGCCTTCCTCGTCGGGGGCACAGGCGACGACGGTTCCCCACGGGTCCACGATCATCGAGCGACCGTAGGCCATGAAGCCGGCGCCGCCGTCGCCGATGGTGGCGGGAGCGATCACGAACGCGCCGTTCTCGATGGCACGCGCCCGCAGGAGGACCTCCCAGTGGTCGCGGCCCGTTCGCTCGGAGAAGTTCGACGGCGCGGTGAGGATGCCGGCCCCGGCCAGCGCTAGCGAGCGGTAGAGCTCTGGGAAGCGCACGTCGTAGCAGACGGTCATCCCGACCTTCCCGAAGGGGGTGTCCGCCACCACGGCCCTGTCGCCCGGCTGGTTGCGGCTGGATTCTCGCGCCACGACCCTGTCGCCGACGGTCACGTCGAAGAGGTGGATCTTGCGGTACTTGCCGAGCAGCGACCCATCCGGGCCGAAGAAGAGGCTCGTGTTGTGGGTGCGTTGGTCCGTCTCGCTGGCGGCCGGCAGCTCGTTGTAGCTCCCCGCGAGGAGGTAGATGCCGAGTCGGGTGGCCAGCTCCCTCAACGAGCCGGACAACGGCCCGGGGATGGTCTCGGCCGACGCGCGGCGCCCCTCGCTGGGCCCCCTGTAGTGGAACGTCTCGGGCAGCGCCACCAGCTGCGCGCCCGCCTTGGCGGCGCGCTCCGTGAGCTCGAACGCGAGCTCGACGTTCGTGTCCTTGTCCGGTCCGGGGTTCGTCTGGACCACGGCGACGGTGAGTTCGTGGCGGTCGCCTCCTGAGCTGCTTGCACCCATCTGAACGCTCCGATCTCGGTGCCTCGCGGCGGGCGGGACTGTCACCGGCCGGCGAGCCGCCCGTGCCAACGAAGGCCATCTTGGAGGGGAGGATAGCAGCCGTCGACGCGGGCGCTTGTCCCGAGCGGTCGCGGGGTCGGCGGCCCACCGGGACGCGCTAACCTTGGAGCCGTTGCGCCCAGGCCCCGTCGGCCCGGGCGCGGGCTGGAGGCCCCAAGGTGAGTGACGCCGTGAACCACGATTGGTTGGATAAGTACCTCGGTGTCTCGACGGGCACGGTCGGGCACCTGACCTCGGACGGGTTCATGGACTGGGAGATCGCTCCGCTCTTCAGGCCCATCCGGTTCGTCGGTCGCGCGGTCACCGTGTCGTGCCAGCCCACCGACAACGCTCCCTTGGCCGAAGCCGTCTCGGGCGCCGCCCCCGGCTCCGTCCTGGTGGTCGCGCGCCACGGCGACAGGCGGCACGCGCCGTTCGGCGGCCTCATGGCCCGCATGGCGGCCGCCAAAGGCGTGGTGGGCGTGGTGATCGACGGCGCCGCCACCGACTCGCGGGAGATCGTCGAGTTGCGCCTCCCCGTCTTCGCCCGCAACCTGTCGGCCCTGACCACGCGCCGGCAGAACCTGCCCGGCACGGTCGATGAGCCGGTGGTGTGTGGCGGTGTGCTCGTGAGGCAGGGTGACGTCGTGATGGGCGACGACGACGGGCTCGTCGTCCTGCCCGCTCATACGGCGGAGGAGATGCTGCGCCGCGCCTACCGGTTCGAGGAGTGGGAGCACGTCATGCGTTCCGGCCTGGTGGCGGGGCTCTCGCCTGCGGAGGCGCGGGCGCGGGCTGATGCCGAGGTCGACCGCAGCGTGTACTGAAGACGGCTCCTGGCGTCCGGAGGGAACAGGGGGTCCCGGGACGGACCTGACTTGACATGCCGTCGTAATGTCATGACAATACGACTATGGAAAGCCTGGACCAGTTGCGGCGCCGAGGAGGCGGCTCGCGGCGCGTGGCGGACGCGGCCGAAGACGCCGGACCCGTCCCCGCTATGAACGTCCCCGCTCTGAACCAGGACAGCCCCGTCCCCCTCCACTACCAACTGCGCCTCGCGCTCATGGAGAAGATCCGCAACGACGGCCTCCGCGTCGGCGACAGGGTGTGGTCGGAGAAGGAGGTCGAGGCGGAGTTCGGCATCAGCCGCACGACGGTTCGTCAGGCCCTTTCCGACATGGTCGCCATGGGGATAGTCAGACGCGAGCGCGGGCGCGGCACCACCCTGGTCAGGCCCCCGATCCCCGAGCGGCTTCCGCACCTCGTGGGGCTCACGGAGGAGATGCGGGCACGTGGCAGCGAGCTCCGCACCGAGGTCATCGGTGCCAGTTGGGTCGAACCGTCCCCCGTGGTGAGGCAGGCCCTCCACTTGGCCGGCGCCTCGCAACGCGTCCTCCTACTGGTGCGCTGCAGACACATCGACCACGAGCCGGTCTTCTACGTCCGCGAGTACGTGCCGGCGTGGTTGGGCCTCACCCCGGACGACGACTTTACGGGTTCCCTCTTCGAGCTGATGCGCGAACGCGCCAAGGTCGTCGTGGCGCGAGCCGAGATGACCATCGGCGCCGTCGCCGCGCACGGCCAGGTGGCCACGTGCCTGAAGGTGCCCGAGGGTTCGCCCCTCCTACGCAACGAACGAGTCTTTTTCGGGGCCGACAACTCGCACGTCGGGTTCCTTGAGGAATGGTGCCGCTCGGACAGGTACATGCACGCGGTGACCCTGCGGGCCGGTTGAGGGAGGGACCGAAGGGACGAAGACACGCAACGGCAACCGGCCAACCGATCCAACCATCGTCTCAAGCAAGGTGAAGGAGTGATCACAAGATGTCGACCACCGGAGTCAAGCCTCGCAAGTTCCACACGAGCCTCGTCCTTCTCGTCCTCGCCCTCGTCTGGGGTGTGGCGGTGGCCGCCGCGCCTCAACGGGCGGTGATGATCTCGCCCTACGGCACGGGCGCGCCGTTCGACGCCCTCGCCTTCTCCGGCTTGGAGGACGCCGCTTCCGAGTTCGGTCTTGAGGTCAAGCTGCTCGAGGCTCGCGACCAGAGCGAGTACGAGTCCCAGCTGACGTCGGCGGCCGAGGCCGGTTACGACATCGTCTTCGCGCTTCACGACTACTTCGGCGACCCGATGATCGACGTCGCCGATTTCTTCCCCGACACGACGTTCGTGCTGGTCGACTCGGCCATCACCGCGGGACTGCCGAACATGCTCTCCGTCGTGATGGAACCGCAGGAAGGCACTTACCTGGCCGGAATCGCCGCCGCCTACGCCACGAAGACGAAGCACGTCGGCTTCATCGGCGGCCTCGACCACCCGTTCATCATCCAGTTCCTCGCGGGCTTCGAGGCCGGGCTCCACTCGGTCGACCCGAGCATCGACATCTCCGTGGCTTTCTCCGGCGTGTTCGATGACCCGGTCAAGGGCCGCGAGATGGCCCTGTCGATGATCGACAAGGGCGTCGACGTGATCATGCACGCGGCCGACTACACGGGCGTGGGCGTGCTGAACGCCGCGGCCGAGCGCGGGGTATGGGGCATCGGGGTAGACATGGACCAGTCCGACGTCGCGCCGGGCAGCGTCCTCATCTCGGCGCTCAAGGACGCTCGCGGGGCCGTACACGACGTGGTCAGGTCCTTGGTGCAGGGCGACTTCGAACCCGGGGTTCTCGTCTACGACACGGAGCACGGCGCCGACCTGGTTGCCATCCCCACCGACCTGCCGTTCTACGCCGAGAACCCTCAGGCGCTCGAGGCCATCGAAGCTGCCCGCGCGCAGATCGAATCCGGGCAGGTCTCCGTGCCGCGCGAGACGGCGACACGTTGAGTAACCGGGCGGAGCAGGGAAGGGAAGCCTGATGGTCGCGTTGGACCGGATCCACAGCTGCCTCGTGGGGGTCGGCTTCGGTGATGCGCTCGGTATGCCGACGGAGTTCCTGTCGCTCGAGCAGATCCGCGAGCTCTACGGTGAGGTGAGGACCTTCGAGCGGACACCGGACTGGCATCCGCTCAAGCACCTCCCCGCCGGGTCCATGACCGACGACACGGAACAGACCCTCGCCATCGCCGGAGCGATCACGGCCGGCCCGACGTTCGGTGCCCGCGACATCGCCCGCGCTCTCCTCGAGTGGTCGGCGGCTATGGACCTGGGCAGCCTCGATCAGATGGGGCCCAACACGAACTACTCGCTCAAGCGCCTCAGGCAGGGCGACGACCCGATGAAGACCGGCCTACGTGGGAACACGAACGGCGCAGCGATGCGGATAACACCGGTCGGCTGCATCCATGCCGGCAACCCGGACCGCGTGCTGGACGATGTGATAACTGTCTGCGCGCCAACGCACCTCACGGACGTCGGGGTCGCGGGCGCCGCTGCGGTGGCCAGCGGGGTCGCCGAGGCCCTGAAGAGTGACAGCAGCCTGGACGCGGTGTTCGACGCGATGCTGCGCGGAGCCAGGCGCGGCGCCGAGCGCGCTCGCGAGGTGATCGCCGTGGCCACCGAGGGACGCATCCCGTGGGAGGTCATCGCCGCTCAGATCAACCCTTCCCTCGTCGACCGGATGGAGTGGGCGTTGGAGGTGGCCGACCGGGCGAGTGGCTCGCCCGCCCAACGCCGTGACGTCCTCGCGCGGAAGGTCGGGACGGGGGTCCAGATGATCGAGACCCTACCGTTCGTCGTCGGCGCCCTCAAGATCGCGGAGGGCGACCCGTACGAGGCCGCCGTCTTAGCCGCCAACGCCGGGGGAGACACGGACTCGGTCGCGTCGATAGCGTGTGGGGTCGCCAGCGCGTTGAACGGCGTCGGCGCCATCCCGGAGGAGCTCCGGCGGCGGTTCGAGGAGGTCAACCGGGTGTCGCTGCGAGACGTCGCCGATCGGCTCGTGGCGCGAGTCAGGGACTGAGCGGGAGCGCTTGTGACGGAAGGTACGACCGAACGAGGCGGCGCTCGCGCCGTGGTGGTCGTCGGGGTGCCGGTGGTCGACATGGTCGCCTACGTGACGGAGTTCCCGTCACCGGGCGGCCATAGCCCCGGCACGAGCCTCACGGTCATGCCCGGTGGGCCGGCCGTGAACGTGGCCAGCGGCGTGGCGCGGCTGGGGTGCCCTGTCACGCTCGTCGGGCGGATCGGCGACGACCACCTGGGCACACTCCTCAGGCGGGGCGTGGAGGCCGACGGCGTCCGGGTGCCCCGAGAGCTCGTCTCCGAACACCCGACAGCCACGGTGCTCGTGCTCTTCGATTCGGGCGGTCCGGGACAGATGCGCAGCTTCTCGTTCCGGCACGATACGGCCGACACGCACTTGGCTGGTGGCGACCTCCGGGCCGACTACCTCACCGGGGCCGGCGCCATGTTCCTCGACGGGATCCTCGCGCTCGAGGAAGCGTTGACGGTCGCGGGCGAGGCCGCGGTGCGGCTGGCGCGCCAAGCGAACGTCCGCGTCTTCCTCGACCCCAACCTGCGCGTGCCCGGCGGGGTGTTGCCGCCGGAGCTGGGCGACCGGATGATCCGCCTCGTCCGACTTGCGGACGAGCTCCTCCTCAACGAGTTCGAGGCACGCCTGATCCTTCGGCACCTGGGCGCGGACGTGGGCGTTGGTGACGTTCTCTCACAAGGTGGGGCGCTCGCGCGGGAGTTCACCGGCCTCAGCCGTGTCGTCATCAAGCGAGGCGCCGAGGGCGCGGTCGCCTTCGAGGCGGGCAGGTCGCTGGAACAGCGCGCTTTCGCCGTCGAGGTCTCCGACACGAGCGGGGCCGGCGACTCGTTCGACGCGGCCTGGCTCTGCGCTCACGTTGGCGGCCATCCGACCTCGGAGGCGCTTCGTCTGGCCTCGGCGGCCGCCGCGTTGACGGTCACTGGCAAGGGTGCCTGGGCCTCGCTCCCGACGGCGGCGGCGAGGGACGGTTTCCTCCTGGCCCGAGCGAACGAAGACTGAGCGACATGGTCGAGGCGGCGGCGCGCGAGCTGGCGGTGGAACTGGTCGGTATCACCAAGCGTTTCCCCGGCGTGCTCGCGAACGACGGCGTGGACCTTGTCGTGGGGCGCGGCGAGATCCACGGCCTGATCGGCGAGAACGGAGCCGGCAAGTCCACCCTGATGAACGTACTCGCCGGCGTGTACAAGCCTGACGACGGACGCATCAGGGTCCTCGGGCGAGAGAGGCAGTTCCGCTCGGCAGCCGAGGCGATCCATGCCGGGATCGGGATGGTCCACCAGCACTTCATGCTCATACCGTCGTTCACGGTGCTCGATAACCTCGTCCTGGGCCTGGAACCCGTCCGGTTCGGTGGGCTACTCAAGCGTGACGAGGCCCGGGTGCACGCTGCCGAGTTGGCGCAGAGGCACGGGTTCAACGTCGACCTGAACGCCACCGTGAGCAGGCTGCCCCTGGTCATGCAGCAGCAGGTCGAGATCCTCAAGTGCCTGATGCAGGGCTCCGAGGTCATGATCTTCGACGAGCCGACCTCCGTCCTCGCACCCCAGGAGTCCGAGGCCCTGCTCGCGACGCTGCGCGAACTGGCCGAAGGCGGGCGAACGATCCTGCTGATCACGCACAAGTTGCGCGAGGTCATGGCGGTCTGCGACCGCGTCACCGTCCTGAGAGACGGGCGCGTCACCGGCACCCTCGCGGCCAGCGATGCGACAGAAGCCGGGCTGGCGCGACTGATGGTCGGCCGCGACATCGTCCTGCCGCGACGCGCGGACTCGCCTAGGCCGGCGGAGGTCGACTCCGACCGCAGCTCTCGCGAGGGACCTCCGCCTTTGGAGGTGCGCGGTCTCGTGGTGGGGGGAGCGAGCCAGCGGGAGAGGCGGGTTGGTCCACTAGACCTCGCCGTCGAGCCCGGTGAGATCGTCGGCGTGGCCGCGATCGCCGGCAGCGGGCAGGCCGAGCTGGTGGAGGCGGTGGTCGGACTGCGCGAGGCGGTAGGTGGGACGGTCGCGTTCAGTGGGGCCGACGTCACAAAGCTCGGCGTCAGGGCGCGGCGGCAACGCGGCCTCGCGTATATCCCCCAGGATCGCCGGGGGCGGGGTACCGCACCCACGCGCAGCGTGCTCCAGAACGCCATCGCCGCCCGCTACCGCTCTCCGCGGTTGCAGAGGCGAGGGTGGCTGCGCTACGGCCGAGCCCGGGAACTCGCGGCGGACCTGGTCGAACGGTTCGACGTGCGCGTCAGTGGTCTGGACGCCAGCGGCTTGACGCTTTCCGGCGGGAACCTCCAGAAGCTCGTCGTCGGGCGGGAGCTGGAGACGGAGCCGCGACTACTGGTGGCCGAGGACCCGACCCAGGGGATCGACATCGGCTCCGTGGAGGCCGTGCGCCAACACCTCCTGGACGCAGCGGACCGGGGCTGTGGGGTCCTCCTGGTGTCGCAGGACCTCACGGAGGTGATCGCGCTCAGCGACCGCGTGATCGTCCTCTACGAGGGGAAGATCGCGGGTGAGCGTCGACCGAGGCCGGGGATCGAACAGGAACTCGGGTTGCTCATGACGGGAGCGGCGGAAGGTTGAGGCCGAACGACGTCCTCCGCGGCCTCCTGGGCGTCACGCTCCCCGTGGTGGCGGCCCTGCTCGTCGGCGCGGCGATCGTGTGGGCGTTGGGCCACGACCCGCTCGCGTTCTTCGGGAACCTCTGGTGGGGCGCGTTCGGCACGGTCGGCAACCTCCTGACCACGCTGAGGTGGGCAACGCCGCTCATCCTCTCCGGCCTCACGGTGACGGTCGCCTACCGCAGCGGCCTCCTCAACATCGGTGGCGACGGCCAGATATACGCCGGCGCCCTGTGCGGGGCCATCGTGGGCGTGAGCGTCACGGCGCCGGCCTGGATCCACCTCCCGCTCGCCATCGCTGCCGCGGCGCTCGGGGGCATGCTCTTCGCCCTCGTGCCCGCCGTCCTCCGCGTGTTCTTGAACGTCAACGAGGTCGTCACGACGCTCATGTTCAACTACATCGGTTTCCTGCTGACCGACTACCTGGTCATCGCCTTCTACTTCGGCGGCAACGCCGCCAGCGCCGTGCAGATCGCGACGCCGCGCGTCCAGGCGACGGCGACGATCGCGCGCATCGTCGCTCGCTACCCGCTCACGTGGGCGATCTTCGTCTCAGTCGCGCTCGCCGTCATCGCTGCCATCGTGATGAAGCGGACGGTCGCCGGTTACGAGGCCGAGAGCACGGGCGCCAACCCCGGCTTCGCGAAGTACGTGGGGGTGAAGGTGCGTCGGGTCGCCCTCGGCTCGTTCCTGGTGAGCGGCGCCATCGCGGGCATCGCGGGCGGCCTGGAGGCGCTCGGGACGTACAGGCGTTTCGTGTCTCAGTTCTCCACGGGCATCGGGTTCGAGGGGATCTTAGTGGCGCTACTCGGCCGCACGGACCCGCTCGGGATGATCGTCGGCGGGTTGTTCCTCGCCGCCGTGAAGAACGGCTTCTTCGCTGTGGAACTCAGGATGGACGTCGACCGTAGCGTCGCCCTCGTCCTCCAAGCGGTCATCCTCCTCTTCGTCAGCTCTCGCAGCCTGATGGGGTTGGTGGAGCGGTTCAGGCGGAAGGAGGCCGCGCGTCTTGTCGGCGATCCTTGACATCGGGCTCTTAGCGGCCGGGCTGAGGATGGCCGTGCCGATCCTCCTGGCGGGGCTCGGTGGGCTCTTCACCGACCGCGTCAACATATTCAACGTCGGGCTCGAGGGGATGATGCTCGTCGGAGCCTTCGCGGCCGTGGCGGGGAGCTACTGGAGCGGCTCGGCCTGGGTCGGCCTGGCGGCCGCCGTGGGCGCGGGGCTCCTCCTCGCCGGCCTGTTCGCGCTCTTCGCAATCAAGCTCAAGACCGACCCGATCCTCACCGGCATCGCGCTCAACTTCTTCGCGAGCGGAGCCACCGTCATCGCTCTCCAGGCTCTCTTCGGCACTCGGGGTTCGTTCGGTTCCGGTCGCACCGCGCTCCTGCCCAGGATAGAGCTGCCCTTCCTGGACGCCGTCCCCCTGCTCGGGCGCCTGCTCGGCGGGAACAACCTCCTCTTCTACCTGGCGTTCCTCGCCGCGCCGCTACTCTGGGTCGTCTTCAACCACACCAGGGCCGGCCTCAGGATCCGCGCGGTGGGCGAGTTCCCCGGTGCCGCCGAGGCGGTCGGCGTGCGGCCCGCCGCCTACCAGTGGATCAGCGTGCTGATGAGCGGCGCCCTGTCCGGGATCGGAGGCGCGTACCTGTCCCTCTCCGCCCTCGGCCTGTTCAGCGAGAACATGACGTCCGGCCGAGGCTTCATCGCCCTGGCCGCCATCTTCTTCGGACGTTCGAAGCCGCTAGGGATACTCCTCGCGGCCCTCTTCTTCGGTATCGCGGAGTCGACCGCCATCAGGCTCCAGGGCCTCGGCGCGCCCAGCAGGCTCGTGCTGATGGTGCCGTACGTGGCCGCCGTGATCTCGCTCGTGTTGGCGGCGCCCGGGTGGCGGCGGAGCGGGCGTCAGTGAGGGTGCCCTAGCGCGCTGAGCGGTGGGGCCGACCACTTCGTCAGGTCCGCTCGGAGCCCGTGACGATGGCCCACAACTGCCTCTCAATCTCGCGAGCCTTTGCCTCTATCCTGCTGGACGACGCGAAACCGCGAACGGCCTGGATGGCGCCGAACACGATCGCTCCCCAGAAGACGTAGTAGGTCCCTCCACCCGCGGACCGTGCGCTCAGGAACGTGACGAGTGAGACCGCGGCACCGCCGATCAACCACGCCAGGCCCCGGTTGGCGTAGCCACGGGCTGCCTGCTTCGCCGAAGCAGTCTGCCGCCGAACGTAGTCGATCGCGGAGTACACCTCCTGGACCACAGCGTCGACCTGCTGTTGGTCGACCTCGCCCCTGGTATCGAACGCTTTCCGCTGGTCGGGGTCGGACAACACGGCGTACGCGGCGGTCACGTCGCGGAACCTCGCCGCGTACGTTTCGGAGCCGCCGTGCAGGTCGGGGTGGAGCTCCTTCGCCAACCTCCTGTAGGCAGACTTGATATCGGCCTCCCCGGCCGTTCTCGGGACACCCAGTGTCTCGTAGGGGTCTCGCATGATGGCGTCTCCTTCCTGGTCGTGGTGGGGGTGGCCCACTGGTGCTTGAAGCGGCGCGTAGGGCGGATGTCTCAGTGCAAGCTAGATGAGGCCTGCGGCAGCTAGTGTCGCAAGCGCCGCCTTCGGTTTCGCGGGGGTGGCGGTGGCCGGCGTGGGCGGTCGACCGGGCAGGCTCGAGGTCCATTCGCGAGCCTGGTGCCCCAAGGTGGTCTTGCTGGCGGGTCCGGCCGTAGGCGCAAGGCACTTGACCTCCAGCTGTGTCAGCGCTAATCTCTAGAAAACGATTTCGAAATCGTTTTCGAAGACCAGCGAAGAGCTGCGAACCAGAGGAGTGACGCACCACCCGAGGCGCCATGCGAGAGACCAGACCACCCATCACCATCCAGGACGTGGCCGACGCTGCGGGCGTGGGGAAGAGCACGGTCTCCAAGGTCCTGAACGGCTACCAGGACGTTACCGACGCCACGAAGAACAAGGTGCTGGCGGCCGTGGAGGCACTCGGGTACACGCCCAACCGTGCAGCGCGCAGCTTCCGCACGGGCAAGACGCAGACCGCGTCCATCTTCCTCCCGATGGTCGGCACTGAGTTCTACGAGCGCCTGGTCACGGCTATCGACGAAGAGCTGGCGGCGCACGACTACGACGCCGCCCTCTTCCCGCTCCTCAACGACCGGCGCCTCGCGCGCTACAAGGCTCCCGACGCGCTGCCTTACCACGCCGACGGGCTCATCTTCGCGTCCCTCAACCCCGACTGGTTGTTCGAGGACGCGCGCCTGCCTGTCGCGCTACCGGCCGTGCTGGTCGACGCCTATCACGACGACTACGACACCGTCACGGTCGACAACGCCGGGGGCGCCCAGGCGGCCACGGCCCACCTGCTCGAGCGGCCCGGCGAGATGTTCGCAGTCATGGTGGAGGAGCGCTACGACACGCCGTTCTCGAGCGGTGTGTTCCTCGAGCGCCGCAAGGGCTTCGAGCGCGCGCTTCGCGAGCACGGCGCCGAGGTACGGCCGGACCGGGTGCTCGAGACCGAGTACACCTCCGACGCCGGGCGCGTTGCACTCCGAGAGATCCTGGCCCGCTCCGGTCCGCCCCTCAACGTGTTCGCCAGTTGCGACCTGCAGGCGCGCAGCATCCTCGACGAGGCGCGCGCCCTTGGTCTGAGTCTCGGAACGGACCTGCGCCTCGTAGGGTTCGACGACCAGCCGTGGGCCGAGGGGCTGGGCCTCAGCACGGTCAACCAGCCCATCGAGAAGATGGGCAGGCTCGCCACGGACATGCTCCTCGCCCGGATGGCCGACCCCGACCGCCCGATCCGTCATGAAGAACTAAGCCCTCAGTTGAAGGTCCGCGCCAGTAGCGGAGGAGGAGGCGTCGGCAGTCCGCAGTAGTCCGCACGTCCACCCGTTGCCCCACGCGGCCCCGCGCCGCCAACTCGGAGGTACGAGAATGAAGCGCAGAATCACCACCTTCCTGCTCACCGTCCTGGTGGGCATGTCGGCCACCGCCCTCGCCCAGAAGGTCACCTTCTGGCACTACTGGGACGGCGCCAACGGCCAGGTCCTGCAGGGCCTAATCGACCGCTACGAGCAGGCCAACCCGGGCGTGACCATCGACGCCGTGTTCGTCCCCGGCTCCGAACTCGTTACGCGGCTGCAGGTCGCCATCGCCGGCCGGCGCACGCCGACCATGGCCATCTCCGACCTGGTCGCCATGCCCCTCCTCACGGGCAGCGGCCAACTTGCGCCGCTCGACGACCTGATCGCGGCTTCCGGGTTGGACCTCGGTGACTACTTCTCGGCGCCGCTCGCCTACGGGCTGCGTGACGGCCAACGCTACAGCCTGCCCGTCAGCGCCTCCGACCTCGGCCTCTTCTGGAACAAGGAGCTGTTCGCCGCGGCCGGCCTCGACCCCAACACGCCTCCGCAAACCTGGCAGGAACTCGCCTCGTTCGCCGCCCAGATCCACGAGCGCACCGGCAAGGTGGGGCTTGAACTCTTCACCGAGGGCGGCGAGGGGACGAGCTGGCAGTGGCAGGTCTACCTGTGGGCCGCCGGCGGCGACATCCTGACGCCCGACCTCAGCCAACCCGCCTTCGACTCCAGCGCCGGCGAGGCTGCCCTGCAGTACTGGGTCGACCTCATCGACGCCGGCTCCAGCACCATCGCTCCGTGGGGCCAGTTCGGCCGCGGCGAGGCCGGCATGGTGATGGACGGGTCGTGGATGACGCAGTTCTTCCCCATGGAGGTCAACTTCGAGCTCGGCAGCGCGGTCTTCCCGTACCCCGAGGGCGGAACGGCAGCCACCAACCTGGGCGGCGAGCAGGTCTTCCTCTTCAAGAACGCCACTGACGCCGAACGGCAGGCGGCTTGGGACTTCGTGAACTGGTTCAGCAGCCCAGAGGTGCAGGTCGAGTGGGACAAGGGCACGGGCTTCATGCCCGTGCGCGCCGCCGTCGCGAACGACGCGGGCTACGTCGCCTGGGTCCGTAACGCTAGGCCCCTCCTCCAGCCGTTCGTCGACGCCATGCAGTACGCCCACCCACGCCCTCCCGTCGCCAACTACTCCAAGCTCTCCGACATCCTCGCCAACTACGTGGTCGAGGCCGCTTACGGACGCATGACCCCCAGCGCCGCGCTGGCCGCCGCCGCTGCGGAGATCGCCCCGCTGCTACGTTGAGGTGAGATGTCGCTGACGACCGCGAAGCGCGTTGGAGGCGGGACCGAGCGTCCCGCCTCCGCACGCCTCGGCCAGTTGCCCACGGCCCTGCTGTTCCTGCTCCCGGCCGCGGTCATCCTCGGCGTCTTCAACTTCTACCCGGCGCTCTACTCCCTCTACCTCAGCTTCTTCGACTGGAACGGCTTAAGCCCCACCAAACAGGGCGTCGGTCTCGCCAACTACGCACGGCTCCTCGGCTCCAGCGAGTTCTGGAACTCCCTCAGGGTCACCGCCCTGTACGCGGGCGGCATGACCGTCGGCTCGCTGGCGCTCGGACTCGCCGCCGCCACGCTCCTTAACCTGGACGTGCGCGGCCGCGCCATCTACCGCGTTGTCTACTTCCTCCCGGTCATCACGCCCACCGTCGCCGCCGGAGTCGTGTGGCGCTACCTCTTCGACCCTTCCCAGGGGGCAGTCAACCAACTCCTCGCTAGGATCGGGGTCGGCGGGCCCGCGTGGCTGGTGGCTCCTGGCTGGGCGCTCTTGGCCGTCATCATCGTGGGGACCTGGAAGCGCGTTGGGTTCAACCTCGTGGTCTACCTGGCCGCCCTGCAGGGCGTGCCGCGCGCGTACTACGAGGCGGCCCAACTGGACGGAGCGGGCCCGTGGCAGGCCTTCCGCCACATCACGCTTCCGCTTGTAGCACCCTCCACGTTCTTCCTGACGGTCACCGCCCTCATCGACGCGTTCCAGGTGTTCGACCTGGTGTACGTCATGACGGCCGGGGGCCCGCTCAAGGGCACCGACGTGATCGGGTACTACCTCTACCGTTACGGCTTCCGCTACTACGAGGTCGGTTTCGCCTCGGCCATCGCCTACGCCATGTTCATCCTCATCTTCGTCGTCACGCTCGTGCAGTTCCGGCTAACGAGGCAGGGCGCGGCCGATGCGGCGTAGGTCCCTGCCGGCCACCTTGCTGGTGCACGGCCTCCTGCTCGCCGGCGCCTTCCTGTCGGCGCTGCCGTTCCTCTGGATGATCACCACCTCGCTCAAGCCTGCCGGCGCTCTGTACCAGCCGCCGCTCCTCTACCCGACACACTTCGAGTGGCAGAACTACGCCAACGCCTGGCGGGCCGCGCCGTTCCCGCGCTTCTTCCTCAACAGCGCGATCATGGCCGTGGGCATAACCGTGGCGCAGACGCTGCTCTCGGCCCTGGCCGGCTACGCCTTCGCGCGGCTGCGCTTCCCCGGCCGCAACGTCCTCTTCCTCCTGGTGCTGGGCACGATGATGATCCCGTTCCCCATCACCCTCATCCCCAACTTCTTGACCGTCGCGAACCTCGGCTGGCTCGACACCTACCAGGCCCTCATCGTCCCTCGGGCGGTCAGCGCCTTCGCTATCTTCCTGTTCAGGCAGTTCTTCCTATCCATCCCTCGCGAGTACGAGGAGGCCGCCCGCATCGACGGGGCCGGCCACGCCACCATCTTCTGGCGCATCGTCATGCCCCTGTCCACGCCCGTCATGGCTGCCAGTGCCATCTTCTCGTTCCTCTTCGCCTGGAACGACTTCCTGTGGCCGCTAATCGTCACGACCACCACCGAGATGCGAACGGTCCAGCTCGGGCTCGCCGTCTTCCAGGGCCAGTACGGCACGTTCTGGACGCTCCTGATGGCCGCCGCGGTCCTCGTCACCCTCCCCGCCGTGATCGCGTTCCTCTTCGCCCAGCGCCGCTTCATCGAGGGCATCACCAGCGGCGGCTTGAAAGGATGAACCAACAGGTGCGACCCGTTATCCCAGAGTGGGTGCAGGACGCCGTCTTCTACCAGGTGTTCCCTGAGCGGTTCCGCAACGGGTCGCCCGCCAACGACCCACCCGGCACCGAACCTTGGGGCGGTGTCCCGACCCGCGAGAACTACTTCGGGGGCGACCTCGCCGGTCTGACCGAGAAGCTCGACTACATCGCTGACATGGGGTTCAACGCCATCTACCTGAACCCGATCTTCCGAGCGGGCACCAACCACAAGTACGACACGCACGATTACTTCCAGGTCGATCCGGCGTTCGGTGACGACGCCGCGTTCGACCAGCTCGTGACGGCCGCCCACTCGCGCGGCGTCCGCCTCGTCCTCGACGGGGTGTTCAACCACTGCGGGCTCGGTTTCGCGCCGTTCCAGGACGTGCTGAGGAACGGCGCCGCCTCGCGTTGGGCTGGGTGGTTCGACGCCTACGACTATCCCCTCCGCAGCACGCCTGCGCCCAACTACGCCACGTGCGGCGGCGCTCACTACCTGCCGCGGCTGAACACACGGAGCCCGGAGGTCGAGGAGTACGTGCAGCGCGTGGCGCTCCACTGGCTGGAACGAGGAGCCGACGGGTGGCGCCTCGACGTGCCGTACGAGATCGACACCCCCTTCTGGTCCCGGTTCCGCACGGCCGTCAAGAACCGCTTCCCCGCCGCGTACCTGGTGGCCGAGGAGTGGCGAGACCCCACCGCCTTCCTGCAGGGCGACACCTTCGACGGTGCCACCCACTACCTGCTGCGGGGCCTGGCGCTCGACTTCGTCGTCAAGAACGCCCTCACGGGTGAGGCGTTCGGCCGGGCTCTCCAGACCCTGCTGCAGAGCCTACCTGCGGGTTCCGAGACTGGCATGCTCACGCTCCTGGGCAGCCACGACACCCCTAGGATCCTCACGGAGTGCGCCGGGGACGCGCGGGCGGCGTCGCTACTGTTCACCTTCCTCCTCACGATGCCGGGGGCGCCGCTCGTGTACTACGGCGACGAGAACGGCATGGAGGGCGGCAACGACCCCGACTGCAGACGCACGATGGTCTGGGACGAGCCGCGGTGGCGTCGAGAGATCCGGCGGCCCCTGCTTGAGCTCATCCGCTTGCGCAGGGAACATGCCTGCCTGCGGAGCGGAGCCGTCACCGAGGCGTTCGCCAACGACCGCGTGTACGCCTACCACCGAGGCGAGGGTGTGGGCAGGGCGTTGATCGTCCTCAACAACACCGGCGTGGACCGCACGCTAGCGCTGCCGGCGAGTTACCCGGACGGGACCGTGCTCAAGGACGGCCTGGGCGGGGAGGACGTCATCGTCACCGCGGGCGAGGCGCGCTTCCAGAGGTTGCGGGCGCGGACTCCCTACGTCTTCCTGCCGGGGTGAACGGGTGCAGTAACCTGGCCTGGTCCCGTGACCCAAGCCTTCACCCCCGCCCAACGCGCCTGGCTCACTGAGCACGCTGGTCAGCCCGGCGCCGCCTGGACCGGACGCCGACTGCCCGGTGGCACGTCGAGCACCGTCCTGGCATTGCGGGCCGGGGAGGAGGAGCCGCGCTTCGTCTTGCGTCTCCTCGACAACGCTGACTGGTTGACCCTCGAGCCCGACCTGGTGGCGCACGAGGCCGCTGCTCTCGAGGAGGCACGACGGGCCGATCTTCCCGTGCCGCGCGTGGTGGCTACGGAACCCACCGGCGCCGTCTTCGGGGCGCCCGCGCTGCTCATGACCTCCCTGCCCGGCCGTGTGTTGCTCGCGCCAGAGGATGGGACCCGTTGGACAGTCCTTCTCGCCTCCAACCTGGCGCGGATCCACGCTCACGACGCGCCGGCATTCCCGTGGCGCTACCGGAGTTGGTTGGCCGACGCCGACATCGTGGTCCCTGCCTGGACCGACGCGCCGCTCGCGTGGGAGGCGGCGCTAGCGGAGCTGCGCCGGCTGCGTGCTTCGCTCGAGCGCCGAGCGGCGCGGTGGACCACCTTCCTCCACCGTGACTACCACCCCCTGAACCTGCTCTTCTCCGGCGCAGAGGAGACGCTAGACGTCACCGCGATCGTCGACTGGGTGAACGCCTGCGTCGGGCCGCCCGAGGCCGACGTGGCGCACTGCCGCGTGAACCTCACCCTCATGCACGGCGTGGCGGCGGCGGACGCCTTCCTGGCGGCCTACCTTCGCGCCGCTGCGCTTCACGGCCGTGGGTTCGAGTACGACCGCGCCTGGGACGCGGAGGCCGTGTACGAGATGGGCGCGCCCGCGCACCACGCGCCGTGGGCCGAGCTGGGGCTGCCGTCGCCCGGGCCGGCGGAGCTGCGGCGGCGGGTGGAGGAGCTGGTGCTCGGGCACGCATGAGACGCGCCCCGGCTTGGTAGCTTGCCGCAACCGAGCGCCAAGGTGCCCAGGCCAGAGGGAGCCATGTCCGACCACGTGCACGCCTTCACCGCCTACGTGCCCGAAGACCGCCTCGTCGAACTGGCGGGGGGTATGGCCGTACCCGGCCGCGGCGACGGGGCCGTGCTCTTCGCCGACGTGGTCGGGTTCACCGGCCTCACCACTCGCCTAGCAGGACTCTTCGGGCCGCGGCGGGGCGCGGAGGAGGTGCCCCGCTACCTGGACCGACTCTACGAGGCGGTCATCGGCGAGGTGAGGGCGTTCGGCGGGAGCGTCATCGGCTTCGCGGGCGACGCCGTCACCTGTTGGTTCCCCGGCGACCCGGGTTCCCTGGCGTGGAGCTGCGGGAACGCGCTTCAGAGAGCGATGGCGCCGTTCGCGGACATCGAGCTCGAGGGCGCTCCCAAGGGCGAGAGCGTGACGTTGGCGCTCAAGGTCCTCGTCACGGCCGGACGGGTCAGTCGCTTCGTCGTCGGCGACCCGGAGGTGCAGCTGATCGACGTCATCGCGGGCGGTCCGGTGGCGCAGATAGAGGAACTGGAGGGGGCTGCGGTAAGGGGGAAGGTAGTGGCCAGCCCGGACGTGGCTCGGGCTCTCGGTGCCTGGCCGTCCAGCCCGGTCGAGCCGTCTGGTATGTCGGTCGCGCCGGCGCACGTGTCGGGCGCGTCGGGGTCCGACGTCCCGGCCGCTGCGGACCGCTGGCTGCTCCCCACCGTGCGCCGCCGCTTGGCCGCCGGTGGAGGCGACTTCCTCACCGAGCTGCGGCCGGTGGCGGCGCTGTTCCTTAGCTTCGGCGGCATCGACCTGGATAGCCCGGGAGCGGCGGGCCGGTTCGACTCGGTCGTCCGCGCGGCGCAGAGGGTGGCGACCGATTACGGCGGGAACGTGCTCCAGGTCACGAGCGGGGACAAGGGCAACTACCTCTACCTGGCGTTCGGTGCGCCGGTGGCCCACGAGGACGACGCCAGGCGCTGCGCCGCGGCGGCCCTGGAGTTACGCGACGAGCTGGCCCGGCTCGACTTCGCGGCCGAGCCGCGGTTGGGCCTGGGGCACGGCACCGCGCGGACGGGCCCGTACGGCTCGGCGGCCCGCCGTACCTACGGTGCGCTCGGCGAGGGCACGAACATGGCCGCCCGCCTCATGAGCGCGGCGCCGCCGGCCGCCATCTACGTCAGCGCCGCATTCGCGGCCGCGTTGGGTGGCGGGTTCGACCTACGGGAGATCGCAGGGCTTCACGTGAAAGGGCGTTCCGCTCCCGTGTCGGCGTACGAGCTTACCGGCCACGGCCAGGTCTTGGCGGGCGCGCCGACGCGCGCGGCACGCGGTCGGCTCATCGGCAGGGACGCCGAGGTCGAGCTTCTGGTCGCCAAGCTGCGGGCGGCCGCGGGCGGGGCGGGCCAGGTCGTGCAGCTCGTTGCCGACGCCGGGGTCGGCAAGTCGGAGCTTCTGGCGCACGTGCTGGCGCGCGTAAGCGAGCTGCACGTGGTGCGCGGCGCCTGCCAGGCGTTCGGCCGGACGGCGCCGTACCAGCTGTGGCGCGGCGTCTACCGGCAGCTCTTGGGTCTCGAGGACGGAGCCCGGGCCGAGGGCCTGGGCGCGGTGGAGACGGCGCTCGCCCGCCTGGACCCGTCACTCGCGGGACAGGCGGGGCTGCTCGCTCCCGTCCTGGACCTGACGCTCGAGTCTGGCCCCGCTGGGTCGGGCGCCGACGCGCAGGAACGCGACACCGCGAGGCGGGCACTGCTCCTCACTCTCTTCCGCCTCGCAGTCCAGGAGGCCTGGGCAACCGGCGCCACCCTCGTGCTGCTCCTCGAAGACCTGCACTGGCTCGATGCCGCCTCGGAGGAGCTGCTGCACGCCGTGGCCGCGGCCGCGCCCGCTGCCGGCGCGGCGGTCCTCACCACGTCGCGCCCGGCCGACGGACAGGGCGAAGCTCCGGGCACGCTCGCCGGTGCCACCCGCGTGGAGCTCGAGCCGCTAACAGCGGTGGCAGCGCGAGAGTTGGTGGAGGTCCTCCTTGCCGAGGCGCTGGGGCCCGCGGAGCCACCGCCCACGGGTGACCTGCGCGTCCCGGCCGACCAGTTGCCCGCCGCCCGGCGCACCGAACTCGCAGAGGCCATCGCCCACCGCGCGGGCGGCAACCCGTTCTACCTGCACGAACTCGTCGCCGACCTGCGGCAGCGAGCCGCGGCGGGCGCGCTCGACGCGTCGGCCGCACCAGAGCTGCCCACCAGCCTCCATAGCCTCATCCTTGGGCGCCTCGACAGGCTCGCCGACTCCCAGCGGCAGGACGTCAAGGTGGCCAGCGTGGTCGGCCGAGAGTTCCAAACCGCCTGGGTCGTCGCTTGCCGGCCCGAGACGGACGCGGCCGCCGTGGAGGGTTCGTTCCGCGGCACCGACGCGCTGGGCCTCACGCGCCCCCTCGCCGGCGTCTCGGCCGGCCCCATGGTCGGGTCGACTGCCGGGCACGAGTTCAACCACGCCATCACGCACGAGGTGACCTACGAGAGCCAGTCACGCGAGAGCCGTGCGCGTCTCCACACCGTCCTGGCGCGCCACCTCGAGACCAACGTGGCGTCGAGCACGGAACCTCGCCTCGACCTGCTCGCCCACCACTACTCGCTGGGCGTCGACCGCGAGAAAGCGCGCCAATACCTGCGCGCGGCGGGCGTCGCCGCCAAGGCCGCCTACGCCAACCAGGCCGCGCTCGATTACTTCCGGCGGCTCCTCGCCCTGCAGGAGGGAAGGGAGCGGCTGGACACCCTTCTCGAACTCGGTGAGGTTGCCAGCTTCGTTGGCTCCTACGCGGCCGCGAGGGGGCACCTCGACGAGGCCCTCGCGCTGGCGCAGCAAGACGCTGACCAGCTCGCGAACGCCACAGCGCTGAGGCTCCTGGGCGAACTGCTCGAGCGCCAGGGCGACCACCCCGGCGCGCGCGACCGGCTCGCGGCGGCCGCCGAGGCGTGCCGACGCCTGGGGGCGGACGCCGAGCTGACGCGCGTGCTGCTAGCGTCGGGCGGGAACGTGCTGTGGAACCTGGGCCAGTACGACGAGGCGGAGGCGCAGCTCGCGGAGGCCGTGCGGCTCGCGCGTGCGGCGGGCGACGTGCGCGCCGAGGCGCGTGCGCTGCACGGCGTCGCCAACGTGCACCTCTACCGTGGCAACACCGCGGCCGCCGAGGCGGCGTTCACCGAGAGCCTGGCCGTGCGCCGGGCGGCCGGCGACGACTACGGGGTGGCCAACGGGCTCAACAACCTCGCCATCGTCCGCGCCAACGCTGGCGACAACCAGCGGGCCGAGGAGCTGTTCGCCGAGAGCCTCGCCATCCGCCGTCGCCTCGGCGACGCGGCGGGGATAGCCGTGGCCCTCAACAACCTCGGCTACATGGCCGAGGCGCGCGCCGACCTCGTGCGCGCGAGGCAGCTCTACGAGGAGAGCCTCGCTGCCAGGCGCGTGCTGGGCGACCGGCTCGGCCTGGCCGTGTCACTCAACAACCTCGCCGGGCTCACCTTCCGCGCCGGCGACACGGCCACCGCTCGCGACCTTTGGACCGAGAGCGCCACCCTGGCGACCGCCGCCGGCAACCGCCGCGAGGCCGCCACGGCGCTGGCTGGGCTCGCCATAGCCGTGGAGGACGCCGCCGCCGGTGCCCGCTTGGCGCTCGTCGCCGAGCACGTCTTCGCTGTGTTAGGCGCGGCTGTGGAGCCGGAGGTGCGCGAGCAGATCGAACAGGGCAAGGCCCGCTCTGCTGCCGCGGCTGGCGTGGCCGACCTGAGCGCGGACCTCGCGCCGCTCGTGGCGTGGGCGCTGGGGTAGAACACCGACCCGCCCCTGTGACTGTTGCGTTGGGCGTGCCCCAACAGTCATTAGAATGGGAGCGATTCGATTTCCGAGAAGTGACCGTGCGGGCCCGGCCAACGAGCCACGGCGCCCACGCGATCGGCAGGAGTGCGCATGCGCAAGGCTTCATCTGAGGCGGGTTCGCGTGATCGCGGCACCCAGGCGGCGCGCCGCTGGCGCGGTGTGGCGGCGGCGTTCGTCTTCGTTACCCTGGTCGTAGTGCTGGCGGCGTGCCAGAGCTCGCCGCCCCCCGAACCAACCCCCGCGGTCCAACCCGAGTTCGACCTCGAGCTGGAACTCGCCAACCTGGACCTGGCCGTCGACGAGGCCCACCGCGTGCGCTTCCTGCCGCCCCTGGCCAAGAAGGCGCCTCAGGGCGAGTTCGTGACCGACCTTGCCATCGAGATCCGGACCTTCAACGTGAACCCGACCACCCGCGTCGCCTCCGGGACGGCGCTGGGCAGGACCCTCTCCACCGCCGGTCGCACCATCGCTTCCTCCCGCGGCTCGTACGCCACCATCTGGCTCGCCCTCGACCTCATCCTGGAGCGGCGCGCCACCCAGTACGTGCGCCTAGAGATCCGCACGCCGGGTGGCCCCAACGCTCCGGTCTGCGGAGGCACCTCGGAGCAGTGCCTCGGCTACCTCGACGTCTACCTCTTCAAGGGCCTCTGGCTCGGGCGTCAGACGGTGCCCGACGGCTTCGTTCCCCTGCCCGCCCTCCTGGGCGTCCTTCCCATGGGGTTCAAGGTGCTCGCCGCCCAACCGGCCGACAACGAACCCGCGCCCGCGAGCATCAACGGGCTCGTCGGCTTGTCGGGTGCGCCGCTCAGCGAGTCGGTCGGGAACTGCGTCAGCTCGTTCCTCGCGCGGCCCGGTCAGGGTCTCCAGGCCGTCGGCGCCGGCCTGCAAGCGGTGGGTGCCGTGGGGGGCCTGTTCCAGGGCGCGACTTCGTCGTTCCCTGCCTCGCTCATGACCCCGGCCGCGGTGGGCGCCGAGCTGGCCGGGCAGCTCCGCACTGAGTTCTACGCGGAGCAGAGTTCGGTTCTCTTCGTCGTCGATGACTTCCGCGGCGGTGTCGATCTGCCGGACGGGCTGTCCGCTGCCGACACCGACCTGGACGCGTTGGCGCCCACCATCTCGCACGGCGCCCTCGTACTACACCACGTGCTGGAGCTCGTCCCCACGGCGCTGCCCTGGATGTCTGGTCCGGTCGAGCACGCCGGGCCGGGCGGACAGCCTTACTACGAGTTCACCTCGGGCTACGAGGGACACCTTTACGTGCAGGTGATCGACGTCGGTGACATGGACACCGACGGCATTCCCGCCAAGATCCTGACTGGGATAGCTGCCTACGGTGACGACGAATTCAAGGCCTACAACATGTACGTGAACATGAGCTTCGCTATCGTGCCGTGCAGCGTGCTGGAGGATTACCGGAGCGCCTCGCAGCTGCCCACCTTCGAGGCGTACGTGGACGCCCTGGCCGCAGTGAACCGCATCGGAGACCAGTACCAGCCCGCGCTGGAAGAGCTCGTCTCTACGCCCGTGAGGGTGAGCGACGATCCGCTGCTCAGTTACCTAGCCTGTCCCATACCAGCGACGCGTGAGGGTTCGCCCGTGTGCGACGGCTCCGGACCGGGCGAGGACGACTGGGGCCCGTTCGATCGGCTGGTCCACGTGGCGGCTTCCGGCAACTACGGCAACGATTACGCCCTCTATCCGGCAGCGTCGACTTCCGTGGTGAGCGTTGGCTCCCTGGAACGGGCGGGCGCCGGCTACCTGGCAGCCGGCTACTCGAACGCGGCCCAGGTGGCCGCACCGGGCGGGCTGTTCGTGCTCTCCCAGGAAGGCGGCCGGACCATCGCCTACGCGGGAACCTCGTTCGCCGCGCCCGAGGTGGCTCTGTTCCTGGCCATCGACAGCATGAGCTACAACCCCGGGACTCTATGCGGCCGCTGGAACAAAGGTCCGGGCGGGGATCTCAAGCTGGCGAGCGGTGACTACGACATGGTGCCGTTCTACTCGACCGACCCGGCCGATGCGAACACCGCCTTGGTCGAGTACTGCCTGGGACCAGGCTGAGGCTAACGTCGAGTGCCCACCGACGAGCCGCTCCCTAGGCCCGCCGGACCGCGCCCAGCGGGCGGGGCCGCAGGCCTAGCGCCCGCCCCACCTGACGCCCGCCCCTCGCCGTTCGCGTGGCTCGTGCAGAACACCAGCTCGGGCCTCGTGGTCGGCTCGCTGGGGGTGACGCTCGGCATCTCACTGGCGGCGCTCATCTATGGCGGGGACCTGGGGCCGTTCCTTGGGCGAGGGATCGGCATCGTGCTGCTCGGCAGCACCGTCCTGTCGCTGGTGATCTCGGCCCTCACCTCGGTGCCCGGCATGTTCGCCAGCGCACAAGACGCCCCGGCCGCCGTGCTCGGGGCCCTGTCGGCCGGTCTGGGGGCGCAGTTGGTGGGCGGCGTGGCGCTGGTGGGCGAGGCGCGCTTCTTCACGACCATGGCCATAGTGGCCAGCTCGGCGCTCGCCACGGGCGTGCTGTTCCTGCTCTTCGGGCTCTTCAGGCTCGGCAACCTGGTGCGCTACCTGCCGTACCCGGTGCTCGGCGGTTTCATGGCCGGCACCGGCTGGCTCCTCCTCACGGGCGGCGTGGGGATCATGGCCGGCGTGCGGCCGAGCCTCCACTACCTCGCCGACCTCTTCGCTCCCGGCGCGGCGACCCTCTGGGTCCCAGGCATCGCGCTGGCCGTGGCGCTCCTGGTGATCACCCGGCTCAACCGGAGCTTCTTCGTGTGGCCGAGCGCGGTGCTGGCGGCCACGCTGCTCTTCTACCTCGTCATGCTCGTCACCGGCGGCAGCGTGGACGCCTGGCGCGAGCGCGGCCTCCTGCTCGGGCCGTTCCCGGCAGGTTCCATGCTCGCGCCGCCCACGACCGCCGAGCTCGAGACCGTGCGCTGGGACGTGGTGGCGTCCCACCTGCCGACCATCGTCACCGTCGCCTTCATCGCCCTCATCGCCCTCCTCCTCAACGCCATCGGCGTCGAGAAGGGCACCGGCCGCAAGGTCGACCTCAACCGCGAGCTGCGCGCCGCCGGCCTCGGCAACCTCCTCGCCGGCTCGCTCGGGGGCACGCCCGGGTACCAGGGCATGAGCTTCACCACCTTCAACATCACCGGTGGGTCCGGCACGCGCTTCTCGACGTTCGTGGCCGCCATGGTCATGCTCGCCTGCCTGCTCTTCGGCGCCAATATCGTGGCGCTCGTGCCCAAGGCCGTCCTCGGTGGGCTGGTGGCCTACTTCGGCCTGCGTTTCCTCTTCGATTGGCTCTACCTGGCCGCCTTCGACCTGCCGCTCGGCGAGTACCTGATCGTGGTGGTCATCCTCGCCGTCATCGCTGTGGCGGGCGTGCTGCCGGGCGTGGGCGTCGGCCTGGCGCTCACCGTGGCGCTCTTCGTGATTAGCTCGAGCCGCATCGACGCGGTGCGCTACGCGCTAGGGGGGTCCGAACTGCACAGCCGCGTCACGCGCAGCGAGGCCGAGCGCGCGCAGCTCGCCGCCCACGGCGGCGAGATCATGGCCATCCAGTTGCAGGGCTTCCTCTTCTTCGGGACCGCCACCGCCCTCATCGAGCGCCTGGAACGCCGCGTGCGGGACGGTCCTAAGGTGAGCTTCGTCATCCTCGACTTCTCCCGCGTGACGGGGGTGGACGCCACGGGCCTGGCGACCCTCGCCGAGGCCGTCCGGCTCGGCGCCTCGGGCGGGTTCCGGCTGCTCCTCAGCGCCATGCCCGATTGGCTCTACCGCCGGTTAATCAGGCAGCGCCGCCAGCTAGGGTCCGTTGGCCCCGTGCCGGCCCGCTTCGCCAACCTCGACGCGGCGCTGGAGCACGCCGAGGAGGAGCTGCTTGAGCGGTTGGGTGGCCGTCACGATCCCCACAGCACCCTGGTCGACGCCGTGGCGTACTACTCGCGGCAGGAGTTCGACTTCTCCAGCTTCATGCCGTACCTGGCGCGCCGTGAACTCATGGCCGGCGAGGCGCTGGTGCGGAAGGGTGACGTCGCCGACGACCTCTACTTCCTCGTTAAGGGGCAGATGACCGCCTTCGCGGACGGCCCGGCCGGCGAGGTGCGGCTCGAGACGTTGCGCGCAGGCGGCATCGTGGGCGAGCTGGGCTTCTACCGCGGCGGTGTACGGAGCGCCACCGTGCGCGCCGACGCCGACTCGACTGTGCTGGTGCTCACCGAGCGCATGCTCGCGCGCATCACGGCGCAGGAACCCGGCCTGGCGGCGCAACTACACATGCAGGCGGCGCGGCTCGTGGCCGGGCGGGTGCTGCACCTCATGTCGGCGGTGGACGCGCTGGAGCGGTAGGGCTGCGGGTTCCCGCTCACACCTCGGCAGACCCCGTAGTAGCCAGGTACGCGACTACGGTTCGGGCGAACTCGGTGAACTCCCCGAGGCGTTCGTGCGGCACGCGAGCCACGATCTGCAGGTCGACGGCCGCGTATCCGTGGACGAGCACGTTCCTGAGGCCGGCCATCGGTGCCATCTTGGCTGCGAGAGCCGGCGTGATCACGCCTGACGCGCCGAGCCCGACGATCGTCCCTCGATAGTCTCGTGGCGTGCCACCGCTCGTCGCAGTCAACAGGTGAGTCGAAACATCGAGGACGATCTGGATGCACGTCTGCAACCCGTGCAACACGACCCACCGAAGGCCCGTCATGGGTCCGGTCTACCCACCCTCGTCGGGAGCGTCAAACGCTCGCGCAACATCTCGGCTTGCAGTTCGCGCAGCGGCCTGGTGTCCTCGTATTGCTGGAAGGCGTACAGGTGGAACTCAGCCACCTCGCGGTTACTCTTAGCGTACAGGACGATCCCATCACGCGCCACGCGGTGGAGGAGGAGCGGGTCGGCGCGGTTCAAGACGACCACGTCGACGTCCTGGCGGCCTAAAGCACCGCGGATATCCTCCATCAGGGTCAGGAGTTCCAGGGTATCCCTGGGCGTGTCCGGCGTGAGCAGCAGCCCGATGTCCACGTCGCTGCCCGAGTGTTCATCCCCTCGGGCCACCGAACCGAAGAGGAACAGCGCCGCCACGCACGGTCTCGCGGCCGCGAGGTGCTTCAGGTCGGTGATAGCTTCGGGCGGAAGAGCTGACACGGTCCTCCTCGGCGGGGGTTATGGAGTCAGTCTACATGCGCTTCCCGAGCTGGCCGTTACGCCGTGCCGTCCCAACCGGGCCTGGCCCGAGCCCTTCGTCCCGCGAGACCAACCTGCGAGCCCTGGCCGGCCCGGCGGCACCGCGGAGTACCATTCACCCATGGTCGCGATAGTCATACATGGTGGGGCAGGGAAGATCGCTGCCGAAGACAGGGAGGCGTACCTCGCGGGCCTGGCCCGGGCGAGGGACGCCGGTTACCGGGTACTGGAGGAGGGCGGCACGGCGATCGCCGCCGTGCTGGCCGCCGTCACCTCCATGGAGGATGACCCGCTGGCGTTCAACGCCGGCACGGGCGGCTCGCCTAACCGCGACGGCGTGGTGCAGTGCGACGCCGCCATCATGAGCGCCGACGGCACGAGCGGCGCTGTCGCGGCCGTCACGCGCGCCCGCAACCCCATCCTTCTCGCCGACGAGGTGCGCCTGCGCTCGCCACACGCCCTGATCGTGGGAGCGGGCGCCGACGCGCTCGTCAAGGAGCCCATCGACAACGCCGAATTGCTCACGGTCCGCACGCGGGCAGCGCTCGAGCGCTGGCGCGAGGCCGAGCATGCCGCCCCGCAAGGTTCGGCCACCGTGGGAGCCGTCGCGCTCGACGACTCGGGAACGCTCGCCGCGGCCACCAGCACGGGCGGCCTGCTCGGCAAGTGGCCGGGCCGGGTGGGCGACGCGCCCATCGTCGGGGCGGGCACGCTCGCCACGCCCTTCGTGGGCGTCTCGTGCACGGGCGACGGCGAGGCGTTCATACGCGCCGTGACGGCCAAGGGGCTAGCCGACCGCTTGGCTCAAGGCGCGGCACTCGGGGACGTCATGCGGCTGGCGCTCGACGAGGTGGCGGCCCAGGGCGCGACCGGGGGCCTCATAGTGCTCACTGCCGACGGAAGGATAGCCACCGGCTTCAACACGCGCGACATGGCACGGGCCTGGCGCAGCGCCGCCGGCGCCGACGTACAGGTGTCGGCCGAGCCGGGGATCAGCCTGGTCGGCCCCTAGGCGACCAGCCCGCCCGGCGGGCGCCATGCCTCAACTCGCCCGCGGGCGCCCTGCCTCAGCGCGCCGGCCGAGCGCACGGCCTCAGCGCGCCAACGCCCCCATGGGGTCCCACGCCGGCAGCACGATGGGCTCCGCCTTCAGCGCGGCCCGTAGCTCGGCCGGGAGCGCGCTCTTGTGAGCGGCGATCTCGAAGACGTACTCGTCGAACCACGAGTCCGTCATGGTGTAGAAGCCCT
>CAYNNL010000011.1:0-42346 GCA_964398765.1 uncultured bacterium
CAGCTCGACGATCTTGGGGTTCATGCGCGCTCCTCTCGCGGGCGCTCGGCCCGCAACACCTCAGGCTAGTCCCAAGTAGGCGCGCGACCGGGTCAGGCGGCACGGTGTACCGGGCACGGACCCGAGCACCCCGGTGCCGGTGACCGCCGAGCCGCCCCGCCCGTCAGCCCAGGGCCACGTCGAGCACCAGCATGATGACCACCCCGAACATGGTGCCCAGCGTGGCGATGCGCTCGTGCCCGTGCCCGTGCGTCTCGGGCACGATCTCATCGAGGATCACGAAGAGCATGGCACCGGCAGCGAAACCCATGGCGTAGGGCAGGATGGGCGCGGCCACGTGGACCGCCCAGGCGCCGATGAGCGCCAAGGGGATCTCCACCACGCCGGCCCTGATGCCCGTGAAGGCGGCGTACCACAGGCTGCCCATGCCGGCGTTACGTGCCGCCACGGCGACCGCGAGACCCTCGGGCACGTTCTGGATGCCGATGGCGAACATGAGGGCGATGGCGTCGCTCAGGTTGCCGCTCCCGAACCCGACCCCCACGGCGAGACCCTCCGGCATGTTGTGAAGGGTGATGGCCACGATGAAGAGCAGCACGCCCGACATACCGCTGCGCCGCGGCGCGTCGGCTCCCGCCTCCTGCGCGGCGTCCGGGCGGAGCCTGCCGGTCACGAGCACGTGCACGTGAGGAACCCAGGCGTCGGCGCTGTCGAGCACCACGACACCGAGTGCGATCCCGATGACCACGGGGAGCAGCCCGCCGATCTCGACCCCCGGCAGGATCAGGCTGGTGAAGCTGGCGGAGAGCATGACGCCGGCCGCGAAGCCGAGGGCGCCGTCGAGAGCGCGCCTGGTCGGGTTGCGCCACACGAGCACCATGAGCGCTCCGACCAGGTTGAAGACGGTGATGATCACCCCGCCCAGGAGCCCCTGCCAGATCGGGCTGGGGCCCGCTATTCGAACGAAGAGGTCCAGTAGGCCGTTCACGGACGACAAGTGTAAACCCGACCGGCGCAGCGGCGCCCGGGAGGGAGGATTCCCACACCCTCGCCGGGCGCGCGGGCGCCATGATCGCGGCATGTGGCGCGCCGGCCTCTCGTCTCCCGCACTAGGCTCCGCCCTCCTCGCCGCCCTGGCGCTCGTCGCCTGCGCCCCGAGCGGAGCGCGGGCCGGTGACCCGCCACCGCAGCTGGGCAACTGCCCGGTCTTCCCGGCCGACAACGTGTGGAACGCGCGGGTCGACGACCTGCCGCTGCTGGCGGAGTCGGAGACCTACGTCACGACCATCGGCCGCACCGCCACGGTTCATCCGGACTTCGGCTCCGGCACGTGGGAGGGCGCGCCCATCGGCATACCGTGGGTGAGCGTGGGAGCGTCGCAACCGCGCGTGGACGTGAGCTTCTACTACCCGACCGAATCGGACCCCGGGCCCTACCCGGTCCCCGCCGACGCCCCCGTGGAGGGCGCGCCGGTCGGGGGCGTGGCGCCAGGCGGCGACCGGCACGTGCTGGTGGTAGACACGGTGGACTGCGTGCTCTACGAGCTGTATGACGCCGAGCTCCAGCCCGGTGGCGACTGGAGCGCCGGTTCGGGCGCCGTGTACGACCTGACGAGCAACGCCCTCAGGCCGGACGGTTGGACCTCGGCCGACGCCGCCGGCCTCCCGATCCTCCCCGGCCTGGTCCGCTACGACGAGGTTGCGGCCGGCAGCATCGATCACGCCATCCGGTTCACCGCGCCCCAGACCCGCAAGGAGCACGTATGGCCCGCGCGTCACGACGCCTCGAGCAGCACGGCGGCCGAACGGCCGCCCATGGGGCAGCGCTTCCGGCTGCGCGCAGACTTCGACGCGAGCGCCATGTCGGCCGAGGCGCAGGTGATCGTGACGGCCATGAAGCGCTACGGGCTGATCCTCGCCGACAACGGCTCGAGCTGGTTCATCTCGGGCGCTCCGGACGAGCGTTGGGACAACGACGCGCTGAGGGACCTGCGGGCCATCACTGGCGCCGACTTCGAAGCGGTTGACGTGACGAGCCTGATGATTGACCCCGACTCGGGCGCGGTGCGCGCCCGCTAGCGCGTCAAGAGGTCGTAGGCCTCCCCTACCAGCTTGAAGTGCTCCTCGGCGAACGCCACCACGGCGGCCGGCAGCTTCTTGGACCGCACGGCGTCCGGGTGGCCGCTGGCCCTGAGCTCGCGGTAGCGCTCCTCGATGGCGGCTCGGCCGGCGTCTGCCGGTAGACCGAGGATCGCGAGAGCCTCCGCCCGCGTCGTGGGGCGACCGACGTTCCGCGCTCCCGCGTCGGCGGCGGCCGCTGCGGCCCCTGCCCGGTAGCCTGCCTGGTAAGCGGCACGGTCCTCGCCTTGTGGCTGGGCGGTCCGGTCACCGGCGGGAGCCTCGCGCGCGCCTCCCGCCTGCCGCCGGCTCCCGGCCCACCACCGGGTGATGACGACCCAACCCACCAAGAGAGCCAAGAGCGTCAGCAACCGACCCACGGATCAGCCTCCCCGCCCCGCCGCATGGCCGCTCGCGTATCGACCCCGGGGGCGCCCGCGCAGTCTACCCGCGCTACCGGGACGTGCCGTCAGCTGCCGAGCGTCTGCCGCCGAACGCCTGCTGCAACAGGTACGCGGCAACCACCAGCGACCCCAGGGTGTCGATGTAGTGGGTGGCGGGGTGAGTCGGGATCAGGGCCACAGAGAGCAGGGCGCTGGTGACCACGATGTCGACCATCGTCTTCGCCCGGTAGAGCTTGCGCTGCGCCTCGATGACCGCGTCCGGCGCCTGCTTGAGCAGCCGCGTGTACCTCACCCAGAACCCGGCGTTGACCCCCGCCCCCAGGAACGCCACGACCAAGCCGACCGTAACGTTGCCACCGGGCTCGTACTTGAAGAAGCGGTACGCGCCCACCGCCAGCATGGCCACGCCGGAGCACGCCAGGGCGACCGTCACGGCCGTCTCCGCGCGCCGTTCGAGCCGGCGCTTGGCGTCATCGTCCGGCACTCCCTTGCGGGCCCGGAACACCAACCAGCCCGACAGCAACGCGCCGAACTCCACCGTGCGGCGGATGGCGTCGGCGATCTGGGTGGCCGACGAACTCATCGCCACCGCGATGGCGGTCACGATGGGTCCCGGAGCGCTCAGCAACCACGAGACGAGGAGCGTGCGCTCGCTCTTCACCGCGTGCGTGTCCGCGTCACGCGCCCGGTCGCCCTGGCGGACCTTCCCCGCGCGCCGGCGCCGGCCGCTCAGACGAGCCCCAGGAGAGCGAGGACCCTCGTGACCACCAGCAGCCAAGCGAACGTGGCCATGGGTACCGTGACGGTGTCCATCCCGTTACGCGTCACGAGCTCCGTGACGGCGGCCGCGGGGGCGATCAGCGCGGCCACCAGCAGGCACACGTACCAGGGCCATCCCGTGTACGCCAGGAGCGTGATGAACGCCGCGGTCGCCGCGAAGGCCAGCATGGCGAGGGTGCCCTCCACCGTCTTCTTGTTGTCGACCCAGCGTCCGTGCAGGAGCCGGCGGCCCCAGCGCTTGCCGATGAGGGCCGCCGCCGCATCACCGAATCCCCACGCCATGATCGGAACGATGACCATGTACTTGGACTGCGGTCCGAGCCACCCCCACCCGAGAGCGATGAGCACGGCGATGGTGACGAACATGAGCGCCAGGCTCGAGCGGATCTCACCGGGTCGCCGCTCCTCCAGCGCCCTTAGGATGGCGGGAAAGCGCTCCGCGAGGTACATGACCCCGTAGACGAGCGCTCCGAACCCGATCGCGACCAGGGCGGCCACGTACCAGGCCTCGAACGCGTGCAGCAGCACGAACACCGACGCAGCCACGCTGATGTGGAAGAGCTTCCGGAACAGTTCGCCCCGCAGCCCGATCAACGCCCGGGCGGCGAAGAGTACGACCACCAGGGCGACGAAGTAGCCGAGGTATGCCACCAAGCCGAGTAAGACGTCGCGAAGCACCAGGAGCACCCTCCCCTAGGAGCGGTGGTGCTCGCCCCCGCAGAGGGTCGACCGCTCGGTGCCCAGGGTACGACTTGGCGGTGGTAGGGAGGAACCCCGGCCGCGCGACCCCCCCTAGCCTACAGGCCTCGCGGTCATGGCACCGATCCCTTCAGTTGGCGCATGACCTCGGCGAAGCGCCCGGGTTGGTCGAAGTTGGCGCGGTGTCCCGCCTCCTCGAAAACGACCGACCGCTTGGCGGGCGCCTCAAGGCCCCCGAACCACTCCTCGGCGAGCACGGCGCGGCCGCGCGCCTCGTGACCGCCCAGGACCATCAGGTAAGGGAGCGCCAGTTCGCGTACGTCGACGCGGAAGTCGATCTCCTGCAGCTGCGGGTAGAGCACGGCGGCCGAGTCGAGGAAGCCGCGGAACGCGTTGACCTTGTCGATGAGCGAGTACTCGGGGACGAGGAGGCTGGCAGGCATCTCGTTGCTGCCGTCGAAGCCCGGGTAGGCGTTCCAGTCGTGCTCGGTCGTCACGACCGGGACGTAGGCCATCACGTCGCGGTAGGGCGGGGCGCCGTTACGGCGCAACCGCGCGGCCAGCCCCGTGTTGCCGTTCGCCTCTGCCCAGGCGAGGGCGTCTTCCCAGAAGAGCTGGTCGGTGGCGCGCTGACTGACCATCTGACCGACGCCGACCACGGCGTGGAACAACTCCGGGTGCTCCTGCGCGACCAGCACCGCGAGGGTGGAACCCCAGGATTGTCCGACCAGGTAGACCTTGTCGACGCTGAAGCGCGTTCGCAGGTAGTCGGTCACCTCGACCGTGTCGTCCATCAGCCGCCTGACCGTCAGCGCGCCCGTGGGGTCGATGGCGGTGTACGACTTGCCGGCGCCACGTTGGTCCCACGTGACCACGACGAAGTCCTGCTCAAGGGACGCATCGCGCCGCGCGGCGCCGATGTCTGTCCCGCCTGGGCCGCCGGCTAGGTAGAGCAGCACGGGGTTGCCGGCGTCCCTGCCCCTTATCAGAAGCGCCTGCTCGCGGCCACCGATGACCACGTCCGCGAGTTCGGCCACACTCCCGGCCAGGGGCCCGCCATCCGGACCCACGATAGGGGCCGTGTAGGCGGGCCTGGCGATGACGGCCCCGAGCGCCACCAGACCAACTGCGAGCGCCGCGGCCGCCAGCCACCCCCCGACCCCGATGCCGTTGCCGGCGGCCCCGCCGGCTCGCGCAGCCAGGCCCAAGCCGACGAGGGTGCCCGTCACCAGCGGCACGATGGTCAGGAAGGCCGCGAACAGCCGCCCGGTGACGAAGGCGATGAGCCCGTAGATCCCGCCGCCGAGCGGGAGGTCCACCGTCGGCCCGACGCTGGCCAGCCGCGCCACCTCGAACGCGAGCACGTAGACCAAGGGTCCGGCCAAGAGGCTGAGGCGGCTGCCTGAGCGGTACCCCGTGGCCAACCCTACGAGGACGGAGAGGACCATGCTCCAGAGGGCCTGACCCGCTGTGACGGGGCCACGGGGCACGAGGAACCCGTGCACCAACCCGAACACCAGGGGAAGCAGGAGCACCGCCCCGAGGGCGCCGAAGACTCGAGTGGGCGCCCCCACGTGCGCCAGTCGCTCGTTCGAGATCCCGGTTCCTGCGTGGACTGAGTGGTTCATAGATACCCCTCTCGCGACCTCGCCGTAGAGGTAGCAGGTCGCCGGAACGGCGGCCAGGGTCACGTGTCCCACGCGCTTCCGGGACGAAGGCTCCTTGCGCACACTGGTATCAGGCCCCAATATGGTCCCAGCATGGTTCACCTGCCGGGAGTCCTGGTCCCCGCGGCGGTGCTAGGGGCCGGCCTGGTGGTCGAGGCGGCGCTCACGGCTCTGCGCCACCGCAGCGAAGCGCCCCGGGCCGGCGCGGTGGCGTTGGCGCGCGCCGGTGAACTGGCGGCGTTCGGCAGTCTCGCCGTCACCGGCATCGTCGAGTGGGGCGTCAGGTACCACGCGCTCGTCGCCTGCCTTGTGGTGTTCGCCCTCGCGACCTGCCTCGGGTGGGCGCTTCACCGGCGCGGCGGCTCAGGGCGCTTCCGCACACTGCGGGCAGGCGCGCGACGTGGCGACACGCTGAAAGGCGGCGTGCGGTGGCGGCGTTCGACCCCGCGCCTCGTGGCGGTCGGTGTCTTGAACGCGCTGGTCTTCACGGTGGCCGCTGCGCCCGCCATGCTCTTCCCGCAGGGCGCGCGCCCCGTGCCCCCCACCGGCGGCGGGACGATAGCCCGGACCGACCTCACCCTGACCGACGCGGCGCGCGCCGACCCCTACCAGCCCGCCGGCACGCCTCGGAGCGTGACCGTCGGTGTCTGGTACCGCGTAGGCGACCCCGAGGCGCAGCCCTCGGGTCGGCCACTCGTGGTTTTCTCGCACGGCGGCCTGGGCGTTCTGGCAAGCAACGAGTCGCTCTACCTCGAGCTGGCGTCTCACGGTTACGTGGTGGCCGCCATCGGCCATCCGTACCAGGCCGCGTACGTGCGCGAGGTCTCGGGCGCGTGGCGCTGGCCAGATCTCGGCTACCTGCGAGACTTCGTGCGCGAGGACGCCTCGTCCGATCCGGCTGCCAGCCTGGCCCTGTACCGCGACTGGCTGGCGCTGCGCACGGGCGACATCGCGTTCGTGCTGGATACCCTGATGCGCCCGCGGCCGAGCGGAGCGCCGACCACACAGGCGTTGGAGACGGTGCGTGACCTCGTGGACCCACATCGCGTCGCGGTGGCGGGCCACTCCCTCGGCGGGGCGGCGGCCATGGCCGTCGGCAGGCTCCGCGACGACGTCAAGGCCGTGGTGGCGCTCGAGGCGCCCATGCTCGGCGACCTCGTGGGGGTGCTGGACGGCACGTTCGTGCTCGCTACCGAGCCGTACCCCGTCCGGGTGCTCAACCTCTACTCCGACGCCACCTGGTCGAGGCTCGACGAGCTGCCACAGTACGCGGGGAACGTGCTGCTCTTGACCGCCGGACCCGGGATGGCCGTGAACCACCACGTCGTCGGCGCCAACCACCTGAGCCTCACCGACCTGGGGTTGACGAGCCCGCTGCTGACGCGCTGGCTCGGTGGCCGCCAGACCAAGCCCGCTGCGGAGGCACTCGAGGAAGCCGGGCGTGTGACGCTCGCCTTCCTGGACGAAACGCTGCGGTGAGGCAGTTCAAGACACCCGCGGCGCTGGCATAGTGGCACCATGATCTTCTACACGGACGACCCGAGCGGAACGCGACCGGCGCAGCTCCGCGGCTTCTTCGAAGGCTGGCCCGACCCCCCGAGCCCGACGATGCACTTGAGGCTCCTGCGCGCGAGCGACGCGGTCATGCTCGCAAAGGAGGAGCTCGACGGTCAGGTCGTAGGGTTCGCCACCGCAATCAGCGACGGCGTGTTGGCTGCCTACATTCCCCTGCTGGAGGTGCTGCCGAGCCACCGGCGGCAAGGGATCGGTTCGGAGCTCATCGAACGGTTGCTCCGGAAGCTAGACCACCTGTACATGATCGACCTGCTGTGCGACCCGAGCAACCAACCCTTCTACGAGCGGCTGGGGATGCGGAGGGCGACGGGCATGATGATCCGGAACTACGGGCGACAGTCGGGTGGGCGAGTGACGCGTGACGGTAGCCAGGTATGAGGTCACGCCTGTTGCGTCGCCAGCTTGGCGCTCGAGCGTACGGCAAACGATCCGTCGTGAGCTGGAGAATAGTCCGGCGGGGTCATCGGCCAACAACTCGCCTACGGGGTGGTAGCCGCGAGCCTCCTCTACTGCCTCATCGACACGCGAGGCCTGCTGTTCCCCCATAAGAAGAGCCCCGCCTCGAAAGTCAGCAAGCTTAAGCCCGCGCTTGGAGGTCGTGCCGGAGCCTCAGGCGGCTCAGTAAACATCCACAAGAGTGGGTCTGTCGTCGGCTCTAAGGGCGTCGCCTCTGAACTGCTTCCGGGCGGGAGCACGAGGGCCGAGTGCTGCCATCGGTATGGATAAGTGGCTTTACAGGCGGATTGTGCGTGTGGACGACGTATTCGATGAAGTCGCTAAGCTCCGTGAGCACAACATTGCCTATGAAGTCAAGCACGTTTCGGCACGTAGGGCGCGGCGAAGCGGGGGAAGACCAACGCAGTTCAGGGAAGTACAAGTCCAGGCCAGCTCGAAGAACGAATGGTTGGCTGCAAGAGGTTACTTGTCCGTCGCGCGCTCACTGAGCTCAATTGACCTCCCACTGCACCAGGCGAAGCTACCTGATGTCCAAACGGGAAGTGGACGAGGGAATCACCCCGCCGATCCGGACTTAATCCGCGAACTGGTAGAGAACGAAGTGTTCTGCCGAGAGAATAGGGGTCAGCTTCAGAGAAACCGGACGCAGAGGATTGGTGCTGGAATCAGGAAAGGCGAGCGGAAAGGGACCGCAGTCGACGTGGTTGGAACATGCACGCTCTGCCTGTCTGAAGTATCGCGCCGGTGGCGCTTCTATCCGAGCGGGCTCCGTGGGCGGGCAATCTTCCTATGCGGCGTTTGTATCGAGCAACTCCGAAACAAACGAGCTTCAGGTGGTGATGCCATGAATTTGGCAGTTAATCGTCGGCGAACCCGAGGATGAATGACGTCACGAAGTCAAATGGCAAGTCTCACGTTCACGGCGTGCTTGTTGAGCTCTTAACCGCGGGGACGGTTCTCGGTCCCTACGCACCCAACCCCTGAATATGCTCTGTTCGTTCTTCATGAGCACGGAACCTAAGTGCACTACCCGGTGTCGCTTTAGGGCTCAAGGCAGATGGCTGAGCACCTGGACAGGCCGTGGACAAGCGCCATCGTCGACTTCGACGCCCGAACCGACTAGGCGTACAGATCGTGCAATGTCTTTATGGTGTTTGCTATATCCGCGTAGCGTCTCTGATGGTTCGAAGGCCTAGCATTACGAGGTCGCTGTGAGTCAGCTCGGCTACTTCGCAGCGACTTGAGTGCGGGGGGCCCGGTACAGTTACGAATCTCAACACTATCCGCTGCGTTCGGGTTACTGGCTTCGCGAGGACTAGGGCATTTGCCGACTCGCTCTCTTCGCGTACACGAGCGACGAAGATTATGTGCGTCTGATGCTCTGTAGCCGGGACCGCGGGTCATCGTCCTGGTGGTCGCTTCGCGCGAGAGTGCGCTCGAGGTCTACGAGCTTAGCGACGTCTTCCCTGCCAATCCTTGAAGATGGGATCCAGTCTGGCACACATCTTTTGGCAGGGCCGCTAACATGGCTGCCGGACTCTTGAGGGGAGGCCCACATGGTTCTAGACGAGCAACAGGAGAGCCAGCTCGAGCGCACTGAGGCGCGTGCTGCGAAGCGCGCGAAGGACGAACAGGAGCGAACTGCAACCGTGCTGGGCGTCAGCCCCAGTGATCTCATCCTCTCTACGGTTGTGGAGCAGGCGAACAAGACTCAACGAGCACACGAGCAACTGGAGCTGAGTGCGCGTGATAGCCGCGTGTTCGTGGAGGCGTTGATCTGTCCGCCCGCCCCGACCGAGGCATTATGCGCTGCTCGGCGACGGCACACGGCCGAGGTGGAACGCTAGCCGTTTCCTGCTGCCTACCGGGCCTAAGTTCGTGGTAACACCGCTCGACTCGAATATCGACATCCGAGTAGCGATACCCCTCGACACTGTCCCTAGCTTACGAGTAGACAGCTGGCACAACCCACGCGTTCGTGCTGCCGTAGCAGCACGGTAGCAGCGGAACCCATGGAACCGCCCCCTGGCCTCTCGACCAGGGGGCGAATAGGTGCGTCTCAGACGCTCTTTTGTTGGTGGGTCGTGTAGGACTCGAACCTACAACCCGCTGATTAAGAGTCAGCTGCTCTGCCAGTTGAGCTAACGACCCATCGAGGCACGCGCCGGCGCGCGAACGTTCGCTAGTGTACGTAATGCCCGCCTGCTCGGTCAACCGCGCGTGACGGACTCGGCGCACGCCCCCGCCAACCGGCCACGGCGCGACTTGGAGCATGATGGGGCATGCCAGGCACCACCCCTTTGGCGAGCACGCCCCAAACCAAGCCGGTGGGAGCACACTCCACTGCCGAACCCCGACTCGGCGAGGTGACGTGCGACGTCGTCATCGTCGGCGGCGGGATCGTGGGTCTGGCCACGGCGCTGGCGCTCGTGGAGAAGCGTCCCGCGCTCCGCGTGGTCGTGTTGGAGAAGGAGCGCGAGGTCGGGAGCCACCAGACCGGCCACAACAGCGGGGTGGTTCACGCCGGCATCTACTACCGACCGGGCTCGCTGCGGGCCACGCTGTGCCGGGAGGGCGTGGGCCTCATGCGGGAGTTCTGCGAGGCGAACGACCTGCCGTACGTGGAGTGCGGCAAGGTCGTGGTGGCCACGTCACAGGAGGAGGCGGCCCGTCTGGACGCTCTCCTGGAGCGCGGCACCGCCAACGGCGTGCCGGGGCTGCGGATGCTCACGCGCGGCGAGCTCAACGATCTGGAGCCCAACGTGAACGGCATCGGGGCCATCCACTCGCCCACCACCGCCATCGCCGATTACGGCGCCGTCGCGCGGAAGATGGCGGAGCTCCTCGAGGAGCGCGGCGCCCGGGTGCTCCGGGGGGCCGCGGCGCGCTCGATCGCCACGGACGCCCGCGGGGTGCAGGTGCACGGCCCTGGCTTCGCCGTGCGGGCCGGCTTCCTCGTCAACTGCGCGGGGCTTCATTCCGACAGCGTGGCGCGCCTGTGTGGGCTCGAGCCACGGGTGCGGGTCGTGCCGTTCCGGGGCGAGTACTACTTGCTTCGCCCGGGCCTCGAAGGCCTGGTACGCCGCCTCGTCTACCCCGTGGCCAACCCGGCCCTGCCGTTCCTCGGGGTGCACTTCACGCCCACGGTCGACGGGCGGACCGAGGCGGGCCCGAACGCGGTGCTGGCCCTAGCGCGCGAGGGGTACCGGCTCACGGCGTTCAACGTGGGTGACGTCGCCGGGACCCTCGGCTTCCCGGGCTTCTGGCGCCTGGCCGCGCGGTTCTGGCGCGTGGGCGCCTTCGAGTACTACCGCTCGCTCAGCAAGGCCGCCTTCGTCCGCTCGCTGCAGCACCTTGTGCCTTCCGTCACGAGCGACGACCTGGTGTCGGGGCCAGCGGGCGTGCGCGCTCAGGCCGTGAACAGAGCGGGCGAACTCGTGGACGACTTCGTGTTCCAGGCAGGCCGCAACTCGCTCCACGTCCTGAACGCGCCGTCCCCGGCCGCCACGGCGTCGCTGGCGATCGGGCGCCACGTGGCGTCACAGGTGCCCGCCGGACGGGCCTAGCGGTGCGGGCCGCGGCGCGCACCACCGGCCCTTCTCGTCGGGGTCGTGGCGGCACGGCCCCAGGCGTCAGACCCTCTCGACCCTCTCCAGCTCGGCTGTCTTGCCCGCCTCCCGCAGGACCCGCTCGGCCTCCGCCTTGACCTTCGCGAGGTCGGGCGCCCCGGGTGCGTCGTGCCAGCCGTCGTTCACGGCGGCACCCTCTTCGACGGCGCGCTTGAACCTCTCCAGGTCGCCCTGCAGCCGGGCGTTCACCAAGCCAAGGGCGGCGCCCACGTTCTCCACGAACCCCTCGGGCTCGTACTCCACGTGCATGTGCACGCGCGTGTGGCCCTCGTCTAGCTTGTCGAACGTGACCTCGCCCACGTTCTTGGCGCCGGAGGTGCTCGCCCAGGCGACCTTGTCGTTGGGCGAGAGCTCGGTCACCTTGGCGTCCCACTCGACCTCGTGCCCCATCACGTCGGCACGCCAGTGCAACCGGTCGTCGCTCAGCCGCTTGACCTCCTTCACGTCCTCCATGAAGCCGGGGTAGCGCTCGAAGTCGCTGAACAACATGAACGCCTCTGAGATGTGCACGTTCACGTCGATGGTCTTGTCGAAGCTAGCCATGCTGGGCTCCCTTCGTGAGTCGCCACGAGGCTACGCCCACGCGGGATGTGAAGCTTGTGCAGGAGCTGAGAAACCCTATCCAGCGGGCTCCCGGCGGCACCGCCGGCAAGCGTCACACGGCGACGAGCAGCACCACCATGAGCAACCCTACCTGGGAGCCGACCGTCCAGCTCGGCACCCCGAAGGCGGCCAGCACCAGGCTCGGCAGGGCGGCGAGGATGGCCGCCACGACCTGTGCCTCCCAGCTACCGCTACCGGAGCCGCTCCACGACCCGTACTTCTCGAGCGCGAACAGCACTAGGAGCGCCAGGCTGGCCGCGCCGACGAAACCCGACGCCCCCAGGCCGAGGTAGGCGGCGGTGGCCAGCGCGAAGCCGAGCACCAGCACGGCGGCCGGCGCGACGCGGCCGAGCGAGCGGTCGGTGGGCTCCACGGGCAGCACGCCTACGGCGAACTCGGGCCCCAGTAGGGCGCTGCCAGCGCGCGCCACCACGAGGGCCGCCATGAGCACGCCCAACGCGCCGCCGAGCAGCACCACCGCCCCGCCACCACCACCGGCGGCACCGCCAGGGGCACCGCCAGGGGCCGGCAGAGCGCCCTGGTTGACGAAGACCACTCCGGCGCCCGCGGCCGCAGCCAGGAGGACGACGAAGACGAGCCGCGGAACCGACCTGCGCCACAGCTCGGAAGCGGTGCGCCAAGCGATCGCACGCCACTTCGGCGCGCCGGCGGGCACAAGCGGTAGCGAGCGCCGGGGCCTGGTGGCGCCCGGCTTGTCGTGGAGGGCGGCGAGGAGGCGCCGACGCTCGCCGCCGTCGGCGGCCGCCTGCCGCACGAAACCGGCCAGGCCGGCCATCAGCTGCAGCGTCCGCATGGCCTGTAGCTGCGTGAGCACCAGGCTCTGAGCCGCGAAGCGCGGCGGCCACTCCTCCCGGAGTGAGCCCCGCGCCCACCACAGCGCGAGGGCGGCCAGCACCACCGGGCCAAGCAGCACGACCGGCGAAGCCGACAGGAAGGCGTCGGCGAACCCGAACGGCACGAACGCCAGCACCAGCCCGCCGAGCGTCACGGCCCACCCGAGGGCCGGAGAGTCGCCCGCGCCGTAGCGCAGCCACGACCCCGCGAAGCGCGCCACCAGCAGTAGGGCGAGGGTGGGCGCGGCCCAAGGGGCGGCCAGGCCGAACAGCACCGGCGCCAGCACGGACCAGAGCAGCCCGACGGCCGCGCCGAGAGCGGCAGCACCCACGGCCTTCACCGCGAAGCGCCACCGCAGCGCCGACCACGGCTCGACGGGCGCCGTGCCCAGGCGGTAGAGGTCGCGCCTGTCGAGGATCACGGGCGGGACGCGGCCGGCCCACGCGAGGCTCAGGAACGTGAACGCGAGGAGCGCGGCGAGGACCAGGCGGGGCGGGGCGAGCGGCTGGGCGAGCGGCGTGAGGGCCTCGAGTCCCGCGACGACGAAGATGACGAGCCACGCGAACAGGTACACGAGGGTCCACCAGCCGACCGCCCGGCCGACCCATTCGCGGTAGGTGCGGAACGCCCTGACCACGGTGCGGCGCCGCAGGTACGCGACGCCGGCGTTAGCGCCGAGCTCGGCGCCACCCACCCGGCCGGCGACTCCGCTCACGCCGTCAGGTGCCCGTCGGCCAGCACCAGGCGCCTGGCCTCGAGCAGCGTCTCGAGCTCGCGCTGGTGCCCCGTGAGCAGCACGGCGCCGCCCCCGCGGCCCCGCTGCTGCAGGCCGGCGGCCAGCTGCTCCTGGCTGGCGAGGTCGAGGCCGTTGAACGGTTCGTCGAGGACGGTGAGGGGCAGCTCGAGCCCGAGCGCGAGCGACAGCGCCAGCTTCTGGCGCATGCCGCGCGAGTGCGTACCTGGGAACTCGTCGAGCTTGGCCGTCAGCCCGAACCGCTCGAGCCACTCCAGCGTGCGCGCGTCGGCGTCGGGCCGGCCGTAGATCACGGAGGTGAAGCGCACGTGCTCGCGCAGGGTGAGGTCCTCGTAGAGCGCCGGGTCGTCGGGCGAGAACACGAGCTTCGCCCGCGCCGTCATGCTCCGGTTCGGGCGACCGAACACGGCCACGTCGCCACGGTACGGCAACAGCCCCACGACGGCTCTCAACAGGGTGCTCTTGCCGGCGCCGTTCGGACCCACGAGGAGCGCCACCTCGCCGGCAGTGAGCGTGAACGACACCTCCTCGAGCACGGTGGCGCCGGCCAACCTGACGCTCAGGTCCGTCACCACGAGCGGAACGTCCGTCCCCAGCTGTTCGGCGGTCATGAACCCAGACTGTACCAGCCGCCGCTCGCGCCCGGCGCCGGCGGTACCGTTGACGCCGCGCGCCGGCCGTACGACCATCTCTCATGGCGTCGATCCCCGAGCTGCCCCGCCCACGGCCCACGCCCGTCACGCTGGAAGGCAGGTACGTCCGCCTCGAACCGATCGATGCGGCGCGTCACTACGACACCCTGTTGGCCGCCGTGAGCCGACCCGGAGAGGCCGAGCGCTTCCGCTACCTCTTCGACGACCCACCCACCGCGGAGTCGCTCAGGCGCTGGTTCGAGCAGGCGAGCTCGTCGACCGACTACCTGTTCCACGCCGTCGTAGACAAGGCAACGGGAGCCTGCGGCGGCAGGCAGGCGCTCATGCGCGTCACGCCTCAGCACGGGGTGCTGGAGATCGGCAGCATCTACTGGGGCCCAGGAGTGGCCCACACGCGGTTGGCCACGGAGGCGCTCTTCCTCTGCGCCGACCACGTGTTCAACACGCTGCGCTACCGGCGCTTCGAGTGGAAATGCGACGCCCTCAACGGACCGAGCCGCGCCGCCGCCCTACGGTTCGGCTTCAGGTTCGAGGGCGTGTTCGAGCAACACATGGTCGTGAAAGGGAAGAACCGCGACACGGCCTGGTTCGCCATGCTGGACCGCGACTGGCCCGACCTGGCGCCCGCCTACGAGCGCTGGCTGGCACCCGAGAACTTCGACGAGGCGGGCCGCCAGCGGGAGCGGCTGGGCACCCCGCGAGGTTGACGCCGTCGAGCGGCCCAACACCCACGGCGCGGTGACGGCAGCAGCCGCGGCGGCGGCCCGGCGGGTCTACGCTTCTGACAGGGACCGGGGCCGCCACCGCCCGCCGTTTCGCGGGGCCGGCGAACCCTGGCGGAGAGGAAGCCCGCCATGCCCACCACTGACAGAGACAGCAGTTCCTACCTGGAACCTTCCGAAGCCGAGGACGTGGGCGCCGCCTTCGACGACGCCGACTTCCAGGGCGGGGCCGGTTACGACCCCACGCTCGACGACGCCGACGTCACCGGCATGCCCGACCCGTTCCCGGCCGACGTGGAGGCGGCCCTCGAGGCAGAGGGGGACGAGCTCGACGAACCCTCGCCCGACGACGACGACCCCGAGGGGGACGGCGTCACCGACACTCCGCTCACCTGGGAGTACGAGGGGATCGCCGTCCACGACGACCTGGCGCGCCGCCTGGGCGAGCTGGCCGTCGACCTGCGTGCCTGGGCCGAAGACGAGGGCACGGACGAGGCGAACGAGTTCGCGGCGGCGCTGGAGGACCTGTACGAGCGCTTCGGCGAGCCGTCGGAAGAGACCGACTCCTGAGGTCGCGCGACCGGCCGGGCCCGGCCGGCGGTAAGCTCGCAGGATGAGCGACAGAGCCGCACAGCAGTCTGGCGGGCCCGCCGCCGGGAAGTTCGCGGTCACCGGCGGCACGCTGGTGCTGCCCGACCGACTGGCCCCAGCCACCGCCCTGGTGATCGAAGGCGCGAAGATCGCGGCGGTCGTGCCGGAGCAGGAACTCGGCGCCGACGTGCCCCGCGTGGATGCGGCCGGAGCCCTGGTTCTCCCCGGCCTGGTCGACATCCACACGCACGGCGCGGGCGGCCGGCTCTTCAACGAGGCCGACGACGACGCCTGGCAGACGGTCCTGGACGTGCAGCTGGCGCACGGCGTCACCACCGTCCTGCCCACCACCATGACCGCCTCGCTGGAGGAGCTCACCGCCGCGCTCGCGCAGGGGCGCCGCTGGCTGTCGCGCTCGCGCCCAGGCGCCCAGGTGCACGGCATGCACGTCGAGGGACCGTACTTCGCTCGCGAGCAGGCCGGGGCGCAGGACCCCGCCCACATCCGCAACCCCGACGACGGCACGGTCGGCCGGTTCCTCGAGTACGCCGACGTCATCAGGCTGTTCACCTACGCCCCTGAGCTGCCGGGCGCGATAGAACTCACCGACCGGCTCGTGGAGCGCGGCATCGTGGCCGCCGCCGGCCACTCCAGCGCGCGCGACACCCACCTCCGAGCCGCCATGGACCGGGGGCTCACGCACATCATCCACCTGTTCAGCGCGCAGTCCACCACGGTGCGCGAGGGTCCCTGGCGCCGTCCGGGCCTGCTGGAAGCCTCGCTGGCCTTCGACGGCCTCACGGTGGAGGTGATCGCCGACCACCGCCACCTCCCCACCACGCTGCTGCAGCTCGCCTACAAGGCCATCGGACCCGAGCGGCTGTGTCTCGTGAGCGACGCCACGCACGGCGCCGGCCTGCCGGAGGGCACCCGGCTCAAGCTGGGCGGCCTCGACATCAGGGTGCAGGACGGCGTGGCCATGCTGGAGGACCTGTCGGCCTTCGCCGGGAGCACCACCCTGCTCGACCGCATGCTGCAGGTCATGCACTTCGAGGTGGGCCTGCCCCTCGTCGAGGTGGTCCGCATGGCGACCCTCAACCCCGCCAGGGCGGTGCGGCTCGACGCCCACAAGGGGAGCCTCGAGGTCGGCAAGGACGCGGACCTCGCCTTCTTCAGCCAGGACCTCTCCCCGCTGGCCGCGTACCAGGCCGGCCGGGTCGCCTGGGAAGTTAACGCCGGCTGAACGTGCTCTCAGCAGCATCAGCAGCTCAGCCACCCGGCGTGTCGTAACCTTCTCGCATGCTGAAGAGCCTGCACGCCGCGCGGCTCGGCCGCGCCACGCTTCTCGTCCTCACGGGGGTACTGATGGCAAGCCTTGCGTCCGCTCAGTCGGGGGGCAACGCCACCCCCGCGGAGCTCCCGGTCACGCGCGTGGTGCTGTTCACCAACGGCGTCGGCTACTTCGAGCACCAGGGCACGGTCGTGGGCGACCAGGTCCTCACGCTCGACGTCCCGCAGGACGACATGGACGACCTGCTCCAGAGCCTTGTCCTGCAGGACCTGGACGGCGGCACCGTCAGGCCCGTCAGGTACACGGCGCAGGACCCGCTGGCGCGCGTCCTCGACGGCTACCAGATCGACGTCTCCACCAACCTGACGCTGGCCGGCGTGCTCCTGCAAGCGCGCGGGGCCACCGTGACGCTGGTTGGTGGCCGCACCGTCACCGGCAGCGTGGTGGGCGTGGAGCAGGTGCAGCAACCCGAGGCAGAGCCGCGTTCCTACGTGACGGTGGCCACGGCCACGGGCCTGGTCCGCGCGCCGCTCGACGAGTTCGAGGAGGTCCGCTTCGCCGACCCGGCGCTCAAGGCGCAGCTCGACGGGGCCCTCACCGCCATGGCCGAGCGGGCCGGCGACGACAGCTCCAAGGTCAAGATCAGCTTCGAGGGCGAGGGCACGCGCCGCGTCCGCGTGGCGTACCTGCGCGAGATGCCCGTCTGGAAGAGCACCTACCGCCTCGTGGTGGGCGACGACGGCCGCGGCACGCTGCAGGGCTGGGCCATCCTCGACAACCCGACCAACGTTCCGCTCGAGAACGTGAGCGTCAGCTTCGTCGCGGGGCAGCCGATCAGCTTCGTCACCAGCCTGTTCGAACCGCGCTACGTCAGCCGCCCGCGCCTCGAGACGCAGCTCGCGGGCAACGTGGTGCCCAAGGTGGACGCCGGCGCCTTCGCGGCGGCCCCAGTCCCGGCCCCCGCCGCTGGCGCGGGCGCACGCTACATGAGCGACATGGCCGCGTACGAGATGGCCGCGCCGTACCTGGCCGGCGCGGGCGTCGAGGCCCAGGCGACCGGCACAGCCGGGGGCGCGACGTTCTCCTACGACGTCACGCAGCCCGTGACGGTGGGCGCCTTCGAGTCGGCCATGGTGCCGATCCTCGTCACCGAGGTGACGGCCACGCAGGTCAGCCTCTTCGACGAGGGCACGCTTCCCGTCCACCCGCTCCGCGCAGTGCGCCTCACGAACGACACGGGCCTCCATCTCGCCGCCGGGACGGTCACGCTCTACGACCAGGGCGGTTTCGCGGGCACGGCCCAGCTGGCCGACCTGCTGCCGGGCGACTCGCGCCTGCTCCAGTACGCCGTCGACCTCGAGCTCAGCGTGCTGCGCACCAGCACCGATGTCCCCGAGCGCATCGTGGCGGTGAAGCTGCAGGGCGGGCTCGTCGAGACCACGGTCCTCACCCGTCGCGTCACCACCGTGAGCATCTCCTCCACCGCCGACGAGCCACGCTTCCTCATCCTGGCGCTGCCCCGTCTGGCCGGCTACGACGTGGTGTCGCCCCAGCCTGCACCCGTGATCACCGACACGACCTACCGCTTCGGCGTGAGCCTGGGCGGCGGCACCGACAGCGACGTCCCCACCCAGGCGACATGCGACGTAGGGGGCGACTGCGAGTTCGAGGCCGTGTTCGACCGCACCGAGCTGAGACGCACCTCGCTCGCCAACCTCGACACCAGCACGCTCGCCCTCTACCTCGAGAACGCCCAGCTGAGCAGCGCCGACCGCACCACCATCCAGGAGGTCGCGGACCTGCAACGGCAGGTGGCCGCCAAGTCGAGCGACCTGACCGCGCTGGACGCCAACGTCAACGCCATCCACCAGGAGCAGGCCCGCATCAGGGACAACATGGGCGTGCTCGACAAGGACTCCCCGCTGTACCGGCGCTACGTGACCGACCTGACCTCGCAGGAGGACGCGCTCGCGGCCATGCTGGAGCAGGGCGCCACGCTGCGCGAGGAGATCCAGGCGCTCAGGAAGCGTGTCGCCGACCTGATCGCCGGCCTGGCCGACTGAGCCGGTAGGCGCACCTGGGCGCGCGGTCCACACGGCCCGACACGGTAGGCTTGACGGCATGAGCCGTGCCTTCGTGAAGGAGGACGCCGGCGGCGAGGACGTGGTGGTCACCCACCGCGCCCCGCTGCCGCCCGGCGTCCCCAACCTCGTCACCCCGGCCGGGCTCGCCGCGCTCGAGAGGGAGCGCAGCGACAAGACCGCGGCGTTCGCCGAGTTGCTCCCGCGGGTCGACGACTCGGAGGCGCAGCGGCGCCTGGCCACGCTGGAAGAGGAACTCGAGTTGCTCCTGGCGCGGATCGCCACCGCCGAGGTGGTCACGACACCGGCCGACCCGCTCGCGGCGGGCGTGGGCGCCACCATCGAGATCGTCTACCTGAGCGGACCGCAGACTGGGCGCGTCACCGCGCTGGAGCTGGTGGGGGTGGACGAGGCGGACCCGCTGGAGGGCAAGGTCGCGTTCACGGCTCCGGTCGCGCAGGCGCTCCTCGGGCTCAGCGCCGGAGCCACCGCCGAGTTCGTGGCGGGCGACGCGCTAACCCAGGTGCGGCTCGAGCGGGTCACCTACCGGTACTAGCGTTCAGCGTCAGACCACCACCGCGCCGCACCCTGCCTCACCGAACGTCAGCGGCACCTCGTGCAGCTCAGGTAGGGCGGCCCTGACCGCGTCACCCTGCCCGTCCGGGCAGCAGACCAGCACGTACCCGCCGATCTTCCCGCCCGGCACCTGCACGGTGGCACCCAGGCGCGTCACGCGCGCCACGAGCACCCTCACCCACTCGTCGTCGAAGTCGCCCGGCAGGATCTGCTTGAGGCGCTGCTGCTCGCCGATGCACCACGCGAAGCGGGCCACGTCGCCCGCACGCAGCGCGGCGACCAGTTCGATCGCCAGGGCCTTGATGTCGTGCAGAACGGGCAGCGCCTCCTCGAAGCGCCCCGCGAGCTTGGTGAGCGACGCGTGGGTCGAGCCGCGCCGCGCGGACGCGAACAGCAGGAGCGTCCCGAGCGCCGCGTCACGCAGCTCGGGGGTGAGCCCCAGCGGCACGTCGGTCACGTCGGCGCCGCGGTACTCGAGGCAGCGCAGGCCGCCGCGCGCCGCGATGTTGGCGTCGTGGTACCCGGAGGCGCCGTCCAGGTCGTCCACCTCGACCCGCGCGGCGAGCGCGCCCAACTCCTCCGCGCTCAGCTCCGCGCCTCGCGCCGTCGCCGCGGCCTTGACCAGCGCCGCGCAGATGGCCCCGGACGCGCCCAGGCCGCTGTGACCGTCCACGTCGAGCCACACGGCGAGCCGCGCCGGCAGCGGACCCGGGCGAGCAGCGGCCAGGGCGGCCCTCACCAGCGGGTTGGCCACGCCGTCAAGCGAGTCGGCCACCTGGAGCACGCCGTCGGCCAGCACCTCGAAGCGGCCCGTCACGCTCGGCAGCCACGTCACCCACGCGTTGAGGCCGATGGTGGCGCTCACCGTCACGCCCCCGTGTTCCTCGGCGTAGCGCCGCACGTCGGTGAGGCCACCCGCCAGCGGGACGCGCAGCGGCGCCCTGGCGACGATCACGTCAGGCGCCGTCCGCGTCCAGTCCCAGCAGGCCGGCCACCACGGCGGCGACGTTCTCCTCTGGGGTGGGTGCGTCGCCACCGATGTGCAACCGGCGCGGCACCACGACGTAGCCGACATCCACCGCCCCTGCCTCTATGAGCGCCTGCAGGTTGGGAAGCGCCCGGTACTCGCCTCCGGGCGCGCGCAGGCGGGCGAGCTCGGGCAGCAGGCGCGGCTCGAGGCGCCAGACTCCCGCGTCGGAGTAAGGACCGGCCCCCTGCCAGGCGCGTGTCACGCGGCCGCACTCCGCCGTGACCATCACGTCCGGCGAGGCGTCCGGGTCCTCCACCACCGTGACCACGTTGGCGCTCGGGTGACGCGCGAGCGCGCGGAGCAGCGCCCGCGGAACGAAGACGTCGGCCTGCCACACGAGGACTGAGCTCGCGTCACGTGGCAGGTGACGAGCCACCAGGGCGGCGGCGTGACCGGTGCCGAGCGGCTCGTCCTGCGTGTGATAGACGAGCTCCATGTCGGCGAAGCCGTCGCCGAAGTAGGTGCGGACCTGATCGGCCAGGTGGCCGACCACGACGTGAACGCGGCTCGCGCCCGCGGCTGCGACCTCCACGAGCGACAACTCCAGGAACGGCCTCAACCCGACGGGGTACATGCACTTCTGCAGGTAGGTTCCGAGCCGCCCCATGCGCGTGCCGCGCCCAGCGGCCAGGCAGACGTACTCCACCGGCCCCGTCCTAGTCCGCGCCCCGCGCCGTCATGCGCCCCCGTATGCGGCGAGCGCCTTGCGGAGCTCGTCCTGCACGCGGTCTCGCACGGCGGCCGGCTCGACGACCTCGACGGCCGCCCCCCAGCCGAGCAGCCACGGGAGCAGCTCGAGCGGTTGCCCGTGCGAGTCGACGGTGCCCGTCACGTGCACGGCCCACCGGTCCTCGTCGACGGGCCCCACAACGCGCAGGTTGCGGTCGAAACCCTCGCCCATGCGTCTCGCCACCTTCTCGCTGACGTGAAGGACGATCTCTATCTCGTCGCCGACGACGATCCCGAAGGAGGCGGCCAGCGCGGCCTTCGGGTCGAAGTCCATGGGGATCTCGTACGTCTCCTGACGCAGCGACACGTCTCGCATGCGGGCCAGCTTGAACATGGCGAGCCCCTTGCGAACGCTCGCGTCGTAGGCGAGCACGTACGGTTCGAGGTTGCGACGGTTGAGCTCGAAGAAGTAGATCTCAAGATCGCGCGGCCTGACGGTGCCTGAGTTGGCCGACTCGTACGTGCAGCGCAGCACGCGTTGCTGGAACCATGCCTGCGCCACCAGGTCGAGCACGCGGTCCTCAGGCGCGGGCCTCAGGTCGTCCACGCTGGCGAGCAGCGACCCGCGCGCCGTCTCCGGCACCTGGCGCGCCAGCTTCTCGAGCGCCGCGCGGTAATGCCGCTCCCCCACCCCGGTGTGAAGCAGGAGCCGCGTGGCGCTGTAGACCGCGAGCGCCTCCACCTCGTTGAGCGCCGTGGGCTTGGACGGCACGTGGTAGCGGTGGTTGGCGTCCCTCCGGAGCTCCACTCCCATGTGCTCGGCGAGGGTCACGAGGTCGCGCTCGATGGTCCGCCGGTTGCAACCGTGCGCCTGAGCCAGCTCAACGACGCTGCGCGGACGCCTCTCCAGCTCCTCGCGGAGGGCCGTCAGGCGCTGCGCCTTGCCGACGGTGCGGTTCACCTCACGAGGTTACCGCGCAGCGCACACCGGCGGAACGCGCTCGGGGGCGGGCGCGGCGACAGGGACGCCGGGCGGGCGCCCGGCGTCCCCCGCTGAGGTCGGCCCGCTCAGGCCGCGCGCCAGCCGCCGTCGGCCGCGACGAGGGCGCCGTTGACCATCTTCGCCTCGTCGGACACGAGGAACAGGGCCGTGTTGGCGATGTCCTCGGGCTGCAGTTGCGCCGGGATCAGCCCGTAGTAGCGCTGCATGCGGCTGCTGCCGTAGGGATCCATCTTGGTGGCGTCCACGCTCGTCATGATGTTGGTCGCGACCGCGCCCACCACGATGGCGTTGCAGCGGATCCCCTTGGGGCCGTAGAGGAAGGCCGTGCTCCTGGTCAGGCCCACGACGGCGTGCTTGGACATCGTGTACGCCGCGCCCGCCGCGCCGCCGCCGACGCCGGCCACGCTGGCCGTGTTGAGGATGACGCCGCCGCCGTCGCCCATGGCCTTGATAGCGGCGCGGGAGGCGAAGACGGGACCGTCGACGTTCACGGCCATCACTCTGCGGTAGACGTCGTCGTCCAGCTCGGCGACGCCCTGGTTGATGTCCATGACGCCGGCGTTGTTGGCCAGGACGTCGAGCCGACCGTAGGCCTTCACGGCGGCGGCGACCATGGCCTCGACCTGCTCGCGGTCGGCCACGTTGACCTTCATGCCCTGCATGGTGCCGCCGGCGGCCTGCACCTCGGCGATGACTCCCTGCAGGTCCGCCTCGTTCCAGTCGGCGCCGAACACCTTGGCCCCCTCGGCGGCGAAGCGGATGGCCATGGCGCGCCCGATACCCGAGGCCGCGCCGGTGACGAGGACTACCTTGTCTGCGAGTCTCATATGCCCTCCCGTGCCGGCCGGGATCGGCGCCTTGTCGGTCGCCGCGTGCCGGCTTGCCTAAAGGCTAGCGCCGTGGCGTCACGCGCCGCCGCCGACTCCTGCCTACGAGGGGGTAGGAGTTCCCCCTACGCGGCCTCAGAGCGACCTACGCTCGAGCGCCCAGCGGACGAGCTCCGCGCGCGAGCGCACCCCGAGCTTCTCGGAGGCGCGGGCGCGGTAGGTGGCGACGGTCTTCTCGCTGAGCCCGAGTTCGCTGCCGATCTCGCGGTAGGTGGCACCGGTGGCGATGGCGGTGACGACCTGCTCCTCGCGGTCCGTCAGCTGGACGTCCTTCAGGGGGTCCGGGTTGGCCAACTCGCGCGCCAGCTGGGCGAGCAGGTGGGCCGGCACGTAGTACTCGCCGCGGCTGACGGCCAGCACGGCGTCGACCAGTTGAGCCTCGAGCGACGTCTTGGGCACGTAGCCCGAACCGCCGCCCTCGAGGAAGCGCTTGACGTACTCCGCCTCCTCGTGCATCGAGAGCGCCACGAAGCGAGCGCCCGGCGCGGCCGCGCGTAGGTCTCCCAGCGCCTCCAGCCCGCTGCGGCCCGGCAGCGACAGGTCCAGGAGCACCACGTCGGGCTCCAGGGCACCTATGAGGAGGAGTGCCTCCTCCGCCGACCCAGCCTCGCCGACCACCTCCAGCTCGGTCGAGGGCGCGTCGTGGAACTCCAGCAGCGACCGCACGCCCGACCGCACGAGGGCGTGATCGTCCACCAACATGAGCCTGATCGTCCGGGCAGCCATGCTCCAAGCTAGCCGACCGGGACGCGGCCGTGAACGGACGTTCCTCCCCCCGGCGAGCTCTCGATCCGAAGCTCGCCGCCCAGCGCCACCAGCCAGGCGCGGGCGTAGTCGAGGCCCAGCCGTTGCCCAGGGGCCAGCGAGGCCGCGTCGAAGCCGACGCCGTCGTCCTCCACGACCAGGAACCACGTCTCGGAACCAGCGGTCACGACCACCGACGCGGTGGCCGCGCGCGCGTGCCTCACGACGTTCTCCACGGCCTCCTGCGCGACGCGGAAGAACGCCAGCTCCACGTCGGAGGCGTGCGCCGCGCCCGCAGGCGCCCGAGCCGGCACGTCGGCCAACACGCTCACGACCGGCCCACCTGCCGCCTCCGCCGCCCTGGCCACGGTCCGCAGGGCGGCGGCAAGGCCAAGGTCGTCGAGCATGGCCGGCCTAAGGCCGACCGCCAGGGTCCGCACCGACTCGAGCGTCTCGGTCGTGAGGCGCTCGAGTCGCAGTCGCGCGGCCGCGCCACCCCCGACCTCCAGCCCCTTCAGCCCGAGCGCCAACGCCTTGAGCGCCTGTCCGACGCCCTCGTGCAGGACCGCCGCGACGGCCGCCCGCTCGTGCTCCTGCGCGTGAAGGACGGCGCGCAGGAGTTCGGCGTTCTCGGTGGCGCTGGCCAAGGGCGCGCTCACGGCTACCTCGGTGGCCTCAGGCCGGGGCGTCGCCCGTCGGCGCGCCTCGCACGGCCTCGGGCACGGGCAGCCGCTCGCCGGCGAGCTCGGCGCTCGGCCGCACCATCATCACGGGCACGTGCACGTGCTCGAGCACGGCGCGCGCCACGCTGCCGAGCAGCAGGCGGGATACGCCGGAGCGACCGTGCGTGGCCATGACGACCAGGTCGAAGCCGTCCTCCTCCACCAGGGCCACGATCTCGGGCACGCTCTCGCCGAACCTCACCTCCGGCGTGACCTCGAACCCGGCGGCGGCGAGGCGCCTCGCCTCGTCCAGCAGCTCGACCTCCAGGTTGGCGACGGCGCCCTCGTAGACCTGGCTGTAGTAGACGGGCGGCTCGCCGCCCGTCCAACCGTGCTGCGCGGACAAGCCCTCGAACGCCAGCGGGCGCGGGGGCACGGGGTGATGGCCCTCGGGCACCGGCGCCACCCTGAGCAGCGTGAGCGTGTGGGTGGACGGCCGGAGCACGTCTATCAGGTAAGGGATCACCTGGCGGGCGAACTCGGAGCCGTCGAGCGGCACGAGCACCCGCACATGGCCCCTGGAGCTACTGGCGGTCATGCTTGCCTCCTCACCGGTCGGGGGCGGTCGGCCTCCCGCTCAGTCCTCGCCGCCCTCGGCGGCCCTCACCAGCAGGAACGGCTTCGTCGAGCGCCTCAGGGCGCCCTCCGCGACCGACCCGAACATCCAGCGGTTGAACCCGCGCCGGCCGTGGGTGCCCATGACGACGAGGTCGTGGTCCGCCTCGGCGTCGTGGATGGCCTGCACGGGGTCGTGGTTCTCGACCAGCCGCGTGGAGGCGGGCACGCCCATCGACTCGGCCGACACCTTCGCGGCGGCCAGGAGGTCCACGGCGGCCGACCTGAGGTCCTGGTAGAGCTGCGCGGAGTAGGGCAAGGTCTCCGGCGTGGCGTACCCGGCCGTCAGCGGGTTCTCGAGCACGTGCAGGAACGTGACCTCGGCGCCCAGCCGCTGGGCGAGCTCCAGTCCCTGCTTCGTCGCCAGGTCCGAGCTCGCGCTGCCGTCAGTTGGCATCAGGATCTTGCGGTACATGATCCACCTCCAGTAGGCGTCGCCGCCCACCCATAGAGTACGTGACGCCGGCCGCGCAGGGCATGGCGGGCGCCCCTACAGCCGCGTCGGAGTTCCGCCTACGCGCCCCGGCCCTCGTATGATGAGAGAGGCTCACGCCAGGAGGTAAGCATGCGGATCCTGCACCCGACCGACTTCTCCCAGCCGGCGCAGTTGGCACTGGCCCTGGCGCGCGACGTCCGCCGCCGGACCAACGGCAGCCTGCACGTGGTGCACGTGCAGCAGCGTTTCGAGTCGGACGGCGCCCGCTTCCGCTCACAGCTCGACAGCCTCAACCCGGAGCTGAGCAGGCGCGCCGACGAGGGCCGCCACGAGGAGGTGGAGCGCCTGCGCGGCATGCTCTCGCACCTCGCCAGCCCCGACGCCACCTGCGAGCTCGTGTGGGGCAACCCCGTCGAGGAGCTCCTGGCCATGCAGGACCGCTTCGACCTCGTGGTGATGGGTGCGCACGGCGCCAGCCGCTTCGACAGCGTCTTCCTGGGCGGCGTGGCCGGTCGCTTCGTGCGCCGCGCCGAGGTGCCGGCCATCACCGTCCGCGAGGAGGCGACGGCGCAGTCTCTCAACCGCGTGCTGGTCGCCACCGATTTCGGCCCCGCGTCCGAGGCGGCGTGGGAGTTCGTGGCGCGCCTGGCCGCGTCCGGCTCGGAGCTGGTGCTCGCCCACGTGATCGACGACGACCGCCTCAAGGACGACGCCGCCCACATGCAAGACGTCACGTCGCGGCTGACGGAGCTGTCGCAGGGCGCCGCGGCGCGCCTCGTGGTGAGGTCCGGCAACCCCGTGACGGTGCTGCCACAGGTGGCGCAGGAGGTCGGGGCCGGGCTGCTCGCCATCGGCCTGAAGCGTCACGCCTCGGCCGTGGGCCTCCTGTTCGGCAGCCGGGCGGACGCGCTCATCCGCTCGAGCCCCGTCCCGATCTTGAGCGTCCCGATGCGGCCGGAATGAGGGTCGGCTAGACCCCGGCGGCTAGACCCCGGCGCGCTCGAACTGGTCTTGCACGAGCGCCCGCGCCTCGTCCTGCAAGGCCGCCAGGCGCTCCGCTCCGGCGAAGCTCTCCGCGTAGATCTTGTAGACGTCCTCGGTCCCCGACGGGCGCGCGGCGAACCAGCCGTTCTCGGTGACCACCTTGATGCCCCCGATCGGCTCGTCGTTGGCCGGCGCGCGCGACAGGACGCCCGTGATCTTCTCGCCGGCCAGCTCGGTCATGCCGCTCGCCTCGAGCGCCTCTGGCGTCAACGCTCCCAGCACCCGCTTGCGCTCCTTGGAGGCGGGCACGTCGATGCGGGAGTAGGCGGGGGTGCCGAAGCGGCGAGTCAGCTCCTCGAAGCGCTGCGCCGGGTCCTGGTCCGTGCGGGCCCTGATCTCGCACGCCAGCAGGCCCAGGATCGGGCCGTCCTTGTCGGTGGTCCAGGGCCTGCCGCCGAAGCGGAGGAACGACGCGCCGGCGCTCTCCTCGCCGCCGAAGGCGTAGCCGCCCGTGAGCAGGCCGTCCACGAACCACTTGAAACCGACGGGGACCTCGGCGACCTCGCGGCCCAGGGCCGCGGCGACCCTGTCGATCATCGAGCTCGATACCAGCGTCTTGCCGACCTTGGCACCCTTGGGCCAGGCGGGGCGGTGCGTGAACAGGTAGTCGATGGCCACGGCCAGGTAGTGGTTCGGGTTCATGAGCCCGCCGGTCGGCGTGACGATGCCGTGCCGGTCGGCGTCCGGATCGTTGCCGAAGGCCACGTCGAAGTCGCCTTGCATGCGGATGAGGTTCGCCATCGCGTCGGGCGAGGAGCAGTCCATGCGGATCTTGCCGTCGTGGTCCACGGGCATGAACGCGAAGGTCGGGTCCACGACGTCGTTCACCACGGTGAGGTCGAGCTGCCACCGCTCCGCGATGGGGTGCCAGTAGGCCACCGCCGCGCCCCCGAGCGGGTCGACCCCGATGCGCACCTTCGCGCCCCTGATGGCGTCCATGTCGACCACGTCACCCAGGTCGTCGACGTACGGGGTCATCAGGTCTCGCTCCTCGAACGCGCCGGCCGCCCGGGCGGCGGCGAAGGGTCGCCGCTTCACCCCCACCAGGCCTGCCTCTAGGTAGGCGTTGGCGGCCGCCTGGATCTCGGCCGTCTCGCTCGAGCCGGCCGGCCCGCCGTGAGGCGGGTTGTACTTGAAGCCGCCGTCGCCGGGCGGGTTGTGTGACGGAGTGATCACCACGCCGTCCGCCTGACGCGCCGCCGGTGGCATGACGCCGGCCGCCTTGGGGCCCAGGTTGTGGGTGAGCACGGCGTGCGAGACGACTGGGGTGGGCACTGGCGCGAAGCCCCTCGACGTCACCACCGGTACGCCGTTGGCCGAGAGCACCTCGAGGGCGGTCACGAGCGCCGGCGTGGAGAGCGCGTGCGTGTCGGCGCCGAGGAACAGCGGCCCGCCCAGGCCCTGTCTGAGGCGCCTGTCCGCGATGGCCTGGCTGATGGCCAGGATGTGGTCCTCGTTGAAGGTGGCGTCGCCGCTCGAGCCACGGTGGCCCGAGGTGCCGAAGGCCACGCGCTGCGCGGGGACGGCCGGGTCCGGCGTCAGGACGTAGTAGTCGGACACGAGCCGCGGGACGTCGGTGAGGATGGACCTCGGGGCTTGCCGTCCGGCGAGGGCGCTGCGGGTCATGGCACGGCCTCCTTGCTTAGTCCGGGGCCGTGGTGGCCGCGACGGACGCGTCTAGTCAAGGTTACCGCTTGCCCCTCCGGCCGGCGCCGCACCTGCCGGTCTCGCCCGGGCCGCCCCGCCCTGATGAGAAGTCCGTGAATGGTAAGCTTGCCGCTGCTTCGAGGGCGCCTGCCGGCACCCGCGACCAGCCGAGCGGCGTCGATCGCCTCGGCAGCGCCGGGCACGCCGAGCGAGCGTCCACCACTTCTGGAAACGGACGAGGGGCGCGGCAGGAGTCGCGCCCGGGCATCTCGCTGGAGGAAGAATGGACCTGCTCATCACCCTAGTCCCCTTGGCCGCCATCGTGGCGTTGATCGCGGCCTTCCTGTTGGCGCGGGGCATCATGGCCGCGCCCACGGGAGACGCGCGCATGGTCGAGATATCGGACGCCGTGCGTCAGGGCGCCGCGGCCTACATGAACCGGCAGTACCGCACCATCACCGTGGTCGCCGTCATCATCGCGGCCATATTCGCGGTGGTGGCCCTGACCTCCGGCAACGACCACGACCGCACCATGTGGTGGTGGACCACCGCCGGGTTCGCCGTCGGGGCGCTCTTCAGCGCCATCAGCGGCTACGTGGGCATGAACGTGGCCGTGCGCGCCAACGTGCGCGTGGCGCAGGCCGCCCGCGGGGGCCTCGGCGGCGCCCTGCGCATCGCCTTCAACGGCGGCGCCGTCGCCGGCCTCGCCGTGGCGGGCCTCGCGCTGCTCGGCGTGTCCGGCTTCTTCTGGCTCTTCCGCGTCGTCCTCGACCTGCCCAACCCCGTCGAGCCGCTGGTCGGCTTCGCCTTCGGCGCGTCGCTCATCAGCCTCTTCGCGCGCGTGGGCGGCGGCATCTACACCAAGGCGGCCGACGTCGGTGCTGACCTCGTCGGCAAGGTGGAGGCGGGCATCCCCGAGGACGACCCCCGCAACCCCGCCGTGATCGCCGACAACGTGGGCGACAACGTGGGCGACTGCGCCGGCATGGGCGCCGACCTGTTCGAGACGTACGCCGTCACGGCCATCGGCGCGGTGTTCCTCGGTTACCTGCTGCCCGGCACGGGCGTCGTCACCGACCTCGTGCTCTACCCTCTCCTCCTGGGCGCCATCGCCATCATCGCCAGCATCGTCGGCATCCAGTTCGTGCGCCTGCCCGAGGGCTCGAGCAACATCATGGGCGCGCTCTACAAGGGCGTGTTCGTCAGTGCCGGCATCAGCGTGGTGGCGTTCGGGCTCCTCACCTACGCCATGTTCAGAGGCTTCGACTTCTCAATCCTCGGCCGCGACATGGGCTGGGGCTCGCTGTTCGTCTCCAGCCTGGTCGGCATCGTGGTCACCATCGCCATGATGTTCATCACCGAGTACTACACCAGCACGCGCTTCGCGCCGGTGCGGCGGGTCGCCAAGGCCTCCGAGACCGGTAGCGCCACCAACATCATCTCGGGTCTGGCGGTCGGCATGCAGTCGACGGCCCTCCCCGTCATCGTGCTCGTGCTGGCCATATTCGTGGCCTACAGCATCGCGGGCCTGTACGGCATCGCCGTGGCGGCCGTGGCCATGCTGTCGGTCACCGGCATGGTCGTTGCCATGGACACCTACGGCCCCATCACCGACAACGCGGGCGGCATCGCCGAGATGGCCGATCTGCCCGCCGAGGTCCGCACGCACACCGACGCGCTCGACGCGGTCGGCAACACCACCAAGGCCGTCACCAAGGGCTACGCCATCGGCTCGGCGGCGCTCGCCGCCCTGGTGCTCTTCGCCGACTTCGCGGAGCGGCTCAAGCTGGTCGACGCCGACAGGTACGGCCACGGCGCCTTCCGTCTCGACGACCCCATCGTGCTGGTCGGCCTCCTGGTGGGCGCCATGCTGCCGTTCCTCTTCAGCGCCTTCCTGATGGAGTCGGTGGGCAAGGCGGCCGGCGCCGTGATCGAGGAGGTCAGGCGTCAGTTCCGCACCATCAAGGGGATCATGGAGGGCAAGGCCAAGCCCGATTACGGTAAGGCGGTCGACATCGTGACGGCCGCTGCGCTCCGCGAGATGGCCCTTCCGGGCATCATCGCCGTGGCCGCGCCCCTCATCGTCGGCTTCCTGTTCGGGCCCCTGGCGCTCGGCGGCCTGCTCATCGGCGTGATCGGCTCGGGCCTCATGATGGCGCTGATGATGAGCAACGGCGGCGGCGCGTGGGACAACGCCAAGAAGTACATCGAGGACGGCAACCACGGCGGCAAGGGCTCAGACGCTCATGCGGCCAGCGTCGTCGGCGACACGGTCGGCGACCCCTACAAGGACACGGCCGGACCGTCGATCAACCCGCTCATCAAGGTGATCAACACGGTCGCGCTCATCTTCGCCGGCATGATCGCGGTGGCCGGAGGCTGGCTGCTGTTCTGAGCTGAGGGTGGGGTCGGGGCGGCCTGCGGCGGCCCCAAGTCCTGATTGTACTACCGGGGCCGCGCGGATTCCAGGACGCGCGGCCCTAGTCTTGGCGCGGCTTCCGGAGTAGCTTGAAGGCGGAAGGAGGTCTAGCCGATAGAGATCACAGACCACTTCTTCACGAGCGACCCTAGCGCCACTAGAGGCTCGACCGAGTAACCCGCACCGGCAGAGGCAGACAACGAGGGCGGGCACCGACAGAGCGAGGAAAGGCGGCCGGGGTCGTTCCCTTGTGTCGCCTCGGCCACGTGGCCGGTATGAACTTAAGTCCTTGTATCGCCCCCGCCTCACCTGCTAAAACACCATTACCGAGGGTGCCACCCTCGTGACCCCGCTCGGCCCGCGCTGGGCGATCTCGCTAGGGGGCCTCGCGCGAGGCCCGGAGGAAGGCGGCCATGGCCTACATCATCACGGAACCGTGCATCGGCGTTAAGGACGCGTCGTGCGTGGACGTCTGCCCCGTCGAGTGCATCTACGAGGCCGACGATCAGTTCTACATCAACCCCGAGGAGTGCATCGACTGCGGCGCCTGCGTGCCCGCCTGCCCCGTCGACGCCATCTTCCCGGAGATGGACGTCCCCGAGGAGTGGGAGTCCTACATCGAGAAGAACACCCGCCTGTCGGGCCTCTGAGCGAACAGGACACCGCCCGCGGACCGTCCGCACCGGGCGCGTCCACTCAACTCGCGTAACCGAACTCGACGACGTGCTCGCGCGCGTCGTCGAGCAGTTTCACGGTCAGAGCCGGGGCGCCGCCGGCGGCGCCGTCCTCGACCCGGTGCCCCTTCAGCACGTAGGTGCTGTCGCCGTAGCCGTAGCGCACCTCGAAGCCGGGCCACGTGCTCGGCACGCGGGGCGTGACTCTCAGCTCGTCGCCCCTGCGCTCCAGACCCAACAGCCCCTCGAGGCCGAACCGGTAGAACCAGGCGGCCGAGCCCGTGTACCAGCTCCAGCCGCCGCGCCCGACGTGGGGCGGCATGCTGTAGACGTCCGCCGTGACCACGTACGGCTCGACCTTGAAGCGCGCCGCAGCCTCAGGGTCGGAACTATGGAGCACCGGGTTGAGCAGGCGGTGGAGGGCGTGAGCCTTGTCCCCGTCACCCAACGCGGCGAACGCCCAGGCCGACCAGATGACACCGTGCGTGTACTGGCCGCCGTTCTCCCGCACTCCAGGTAGGTACCCCTTGATGTAGCCGGGGTCCTTGGGGGTCTTGTCGAAGGGCGGCGTGAACAGCCTGATGAGCCCGTCCTCGCGGCGCACGCACTGCTCCTCCACGGCCAGCATGGCACGCCCCGCGCGTTCCCTGTCGGCGGCGCCCGAGAGGACGCCCCACGACTGGGCGATGGAGTCTATCCGGCACTCGTCGTTGGCGTGACCGCCGAGCGGTGAGCCGTCGTCGAAGAACGCACGCAGGTACCAGTCGCCGTCCCAGGCGGCCGCTTCAGCGGCGGCCGCGTAAGCAGCCCCACGCGCCCGCCACTCCGCCGCCTCGGCCGCGAACCCGGCCCTCGGGGCGCCGACGGCCGCGCCAGGGAGCCCCGTGTCGACGGCCGCGTCCAGCAGCACGGCGAAGCGGCGCGCCGCGTCGGCCGCGAACCACGCCAACCAGACGGACTCGCCCTTGCCGCCGGCACCCACGCGGTTCATGCCGTCGTTCCAGTCGCCCGTCCCCATGAGCGGTAAGCCGTGTGGCCCCTGCGTGGCGCCACGTCGCATGGCGCGCCGGCAGTGCTCGAGCAGCGAGGCCGGCTCTGGCGAGGACGCGAACTGGTCGTAGCGTTCCTCCTCGCCGTCCCTCAGAGGAGCGCCGTGGAGTGACGGCACGCTCTCCGCCAGCACGCCCACGTCGCCGGTGGTGGTCACGTAACGCTCCGTGGCGTAGACGAGCCACAGCAGGTCGTCGGAGATGCGAGTGCGCACCCCCCGGCCACTGGGTGGGTGCCACCAGTGCAGCACGTCGCCCTCCTCGAACTGGTGGGCTGCGGCGCGCAGCAGCTGCTCCCGGGCGAGATCCGGCGCGGCGTGCAGTAACGCCACCACGTCCTGCAACTGGTCACGGAAACCGTAGGCGCCCCCCGGCTGGTAGAAGGCCGTGCGCCCGAAGAGGCGACACGAGATCGTCTGGTAGAGGAGCCACCTGTTGGTCAGCAGGTCGAGCGGCGCGTCGGGCGTGCTGACCCGCACGCGGCCCAGCCGCTCGTCCCACCACGCCCGCGCGGCCTCGCGGACAGCAGGGTAAGCGCCCAGGTCGCGGTAACGCTGGGCCAGTTCGAGCGCCGCGTCCCGCCCACCGCCCTGGCCCAGCGCGAAGAGCACCTCCTCGGAGCCACCGGCGGGTAGGTCGAGGTGGAGCTGCAGGGCCGCGCACTGGTCGCCACCGGGCGTGGTGGAGCCGCTCAACCCGATCCGCCGCAGGGCGTCCGGCGCCTCCGGTCCGCCCAGGCGGCCGAGGAACTCGCGGCGGTCGGTGGTGACCCCGTGAGGCGTCTTGTTGCTCGCGAGGAAGGCCACGCGCGCGCCGAACTCGGCGGCGTACGGGTTCCGCGCCAGCAGCACGCAGCGCTCCGGGTCGTAGTCGGGCAGCAGGTACTGACCCGTGGCGGCGCGGTCCACACCGAGCACCCACGGGGCGTAGTACGTGACCGTCACGCGCCGCGGACGGTCGAGCAGGTTCCTGACCTCGAGATGGGCGAGCTTCACGGGGTCGGCTTGGGCGACCGACACTGTGAGGGTCTGCTCCAGCCCGTGGCTGCGGTGAGCCCAGCTCGTGCTCCCGGCGGCGTGTCGCACGGTGAAGCCGACCCCCGGCCCCGCGGGGAGCGGCGTGGTCGACCACACCTCGGCCGTCTCCTCGTCGCGCAGGTACACGACCTCGGACGGCGGGTCGGCCACGGGGTCGTTGCTCCAGGGGGTCAGGCGGTTCTCGCCGCTGTTCACGGCCCACGTGGAGCCCATCCCGGCCTCCGTGGTGAGGCAGCCGAGCTCCGGGTTGGCGATCACGTTGGACCAAGGCGCCGGAGGCAGGTCGCCACGTCGGGCCCGGATGACGTACTCGGCGCCGTCCGGCGTGAACCCGCCCCAACCGTTGGCGTATACGAGGTCCTCCGGCAGGGCGCCGGCGCCAGCCCCGGGCGCGGGCTCCGGTTCGCGGGTGGCCGTGAGCACGGGCAACCCGGCGTCCGAGGCTCCCCGCAGGGCCCGGAGCTGCGCCTCGAGCGGGCCCCCGCGCCCCTGGAGGAGCACGCCGGCGCTGGTCTCGAGGAGGGTCAGGTCGACCTGCGCCAGTTGGTCCTGGCGCACGAGGAAGATGCCGCCCCGGGCGTTCAGCCACTCGTCCGCACCGGTCCGCGCGAGGTGTCCCCGCAGGCGGGCGTTCAGGCCCTGGTCGTAACTCGTGTCCTTGGCGTTCAGGATCACCAGGTCGACCTTCGCGCCGCGCCTGCGCCAGTAAGCGTGCGCGCGCAACAGGTCGATGACGAGCGGCAGCTGCTCCGGGTCGTCCACGCGCACGACGACGATGGGGAAGTCGCCGGAGATCCCCTGACCCCATAGCGACGACTGTCCGAGGGTGTTGGCGGCCAGGGTGGCAGGTGCCGCGCGCAGGGCCGCGTCCGGGTAGGTCACGGCGGAGTAGAGCCGTTGGTACGACTCGACCTTGGCGGGATCGAGGGAGTGCTGGCGCAGCTCGAGGCGGCTACGCATGCGGGCCAAACCGAACTCGCGCCCGACCATCCCGGGAGCCCGCACGCGGTCGAGCAGGGCCTCCAGCTCGGCGCGCGTGTCGGCCGTGGCGGTCACGAAGGTGAACTCGAGTTGCGCGTGGCCCGCGAGCTCGAACCCTCGCGCGAGGGCCATCACCGGGTCGAGGGTGGCGCCGACCCCGCCGCCCAGCGCCCCCTTGAGCATGGTGGCGCCCCGGATGTCGTTCCCGCGGCCGAGGAACGCGGCGCGGTCCGACTCGTACTCCAGTGGGCCTTCCACCTCCGCGGGCGCGATGAGGGCGTGGGCCGCGAAGAGCGGTCGTTCGGTGGCGGCGCGCGGCCGGCGCCGGAAGAAGAGCGCGCCGCGAGCCTCGTCGTAGCTGCTCTCCACGAACAGCTTGCTGAAGGCCGGGTGGCGCGCGTCGGCCGCCGCCGAGCCCAGCACCACCTCCGCGTACGATGTCACCCTCAGCCTGCGGGGGGTTGCACGGCGGTTCACGACCGCCAGGCGCCTGAGCTCCAGGTCGTCCTGCCCGACGACCACCTCGAGGCGCGTGAGCACGCCGCCGACCTCACGCTGGTACTCCACCTCGAACGGGTGGAACGTGACGCGCTCGGCCTCAGCAGGCTGGCCGAACGGCTGCCTCGTGGTCGACCACACGGCGCCGCTCTCCACGTCCGTGAGGAAGAGCCACGCCCCGTCGGCGTCCGTCGTGCCGTCGCGGCGCCAGCGGGTGAGCGCCACGTCGCCGGCAGCGGACCAGCCGCCGCCGGCCGCGCTGGCGAGGACCGTGTACCTGCCGTTGGAGAGCAGGTGACAGACGGGCGTCGGGCTGTCGATCTCGGCCTGCCACGGCCGATCGAGCGCAGCGGCGTCGAGGGGCGCGGCGGGAGTCTCCTCGACGCGCACCTCGTCGACGACCGGCACCTCCGACGGGATGCGCTCCTGCAGGAGGAGCTCGACGGTGGCCACGCGGGGATCGGCATGGAAGCGCTCCACCGCCGCGTCGTCCGTGAGCTCGTTCGCGAGGGCGACCATGACCATCCCCTGGTGGTGGGCCATGTGGGACCGCACTAAGGCGAAGGTGCCGCCGAGCGGCTTGCGCGACGGCGTGAAGTCGAGCGCCTCGTAGAGGCCGTGGGGCCCGAGCGCCCCCATGTCGACCAGCCGGTCGACGTTCTCGAGCGCCTGTTGCGGCCGGTACGGTATGGCGAGGACCGTCGCGTAGGGCGCCACCACCAGGTCGCCCTCGTAGCTGCGGTCCAGCGCCAGCTCCGGCACCCCGAAGGCGCGGTACTGGTAGTTGCCCGCGGCGTCCACACGGGCGTAACCCGACTCGCTCACGCCCCACGGCACGCCGTGCCGCCTGCCGTACGCGATCTGCACGTCCACGGCGGCGTAGCAGCTCTGCTCGATCAGCGTGGCGCCGTAGCGCCGGGTGAGCAGCGGCGGCATGAGGTACTCGAACATGGTCCCGCTCCACGACAGGAGCGCGGCGCGGCCGTCCACGTCGCCGAGGGGGCGACCGAGGTGCAGCCAGTGGCTCACGGGAAGGTCGTGCTTGGCCACCGCCACCAGGCTGGCCAGCCGCGACTCGGAGGCGAGCAGGTCGTAGTAGTTGCCATCGAGCTGCTCGGCGTCCACGTTGTAGCCGATGTGGAGGAGCTTGCGCTCGGGGTCCAGCAGGAAGGCGAAGTCTGTGCCGACGATCTCCTCCTCGAACCCGGCCGCCAGCGCCTCGAACGACTCTATGAGGCCCTCGGCGGCCTGGCGGCACGAGGCGAGGCGCCGGGTGAGCGTGTCGCACCACTCCCGTCGCTCGGGCGCGCGGGCGCCCGGCGCCTCCCCCAGGTCGCGCAGCGCGGCCGCCAGCGCGGTCGACCACTCGCCAAGCCCGCGCAGGCTCGGGGCCGTGGCACACGCCGCCCGCACGGCCGCCAGCGCCCCCGCGGCGGCCCCCTCGAGCTCGCCGCTCCAGGCGGCGCCGTTCAGAGCCGCCACCCAGGGCGTGAGCGCGTCCAGTTCCCGCAGGGACACGACGATCGCGTGATGGACGCGCTCCGCCCACAGGCGCGTGGCAGTGAGGCCGGATCCCGAGACGGCGCCTGAGTCCATGGCCTCTCTCAGCTCGCGCTCGAGTTCCGGCCAGCCCACGTCGGTGAGGTGTCGCCCGAGCGCGCCAAGGCCGCCCTCGTCCTCGCCGGTCTCGCCCCGCAGGCCGCGGACCACCCGGTCGCGGAGCGCGCCCACCTTGGCCGCCAGCTCGCCTGCCGGTTGCGCCTCCGCGACCACCTCCTGGAGGACCGCCAACGCGTCGGCGAGCCCCCGGTAGCACACGGCCGGGTCGAGCGGCTGGTCGAGGAGCCTAAGGCAGCCCTGCCTGACGGCCATGAGCGCGGCAACCAGGTTCCCAGAGTCGACGCTCGACACGTAGCGCGGGCCGAGGGGCTCCAGGCTGCGCGTGTCGTACCAGTTGAGGAGGTGTCCACGGTACCGCTCGAGCCTGCCGAGGTTGTCCAACGTGCTCCTGAGCCGCAGCGACAGCTCGACCGTCCCGAGGTAACCGAGGTCGTGGGCGGCCAGGGTGGAGAGGAGCATGAGCCCCACGTTGGTCGGCGAGGTCCGGTGGGCCGTCACGGGATCGGTGCCGAGCTGTACGTTGTCGGGCGGCAACCAGTTGTCGTTCGGCCCGACGAAGCGCTCGAAGAAGAGCCAGGTGCGCCGCGCCAGGCCGTGCAACCTGACGCGCTCGGCCTCGGCCAGCGGCCTGGGCGTGGCCGACGAGGCGAGGGACAGCAGGTAGGCGGTCAGCGGGGTCAGCAGCCAGAGGATGATGATCACGCCCGCCTCCACCAGCGCGGTGGGCCTGAGCGTCACGACGAGCGCCGCGGCCACCACGATGGGGATGAGCGCGCCGGCCATGCGCCGGGCGTTGCCGATCAGCGTCGGGGTGTACTCCGCGTTCGTCTCGGCCGCGGTGCGCCAGGCGAGCAGGTTGCGGCGGGTGACGAAGACGCGGTAGAGCGTGACGCCGACGCTGATCGTCACCATCAGAGCCTCGTACGGCACGAACGACAGGGTGATCACGAACCGCCCGAGCGCCTGACTCAGCGGCCTCCACGCCGTGAGCCGGCGCCGGCCGGGCACCGTCTCCGTCTTGATGAGGCCCCCCACGTACTCGATGACTGCTCCCGCCAGCAACGGAGCGGCGAGGGTGGAGAGCGCGATGAGCGTCCAGACGAGCGACGAACCCGGGAGCACCACCCAGCCGGCCACGAAGAGGACGTAGAGGGCGGGCGCCACCAGGCTCCGCCTCAGGTTGTCGGCGATCTTCCAGGCCCCCGCCACTCCCAACCGCTCGCCGCTACCGCCGCCCCGCGCCCCCACCAGCGTGGCGAGCAGCCAGGGCAGGAGCTGCCAGTCGCCCCGCACCCACCGCTGGGCGCGCTTGACCTGGGCCAGGTAGGTGGGCGGGTACTCCTCGTACAACACGACGTCAGACACGAGCGCCACGCCGCCGTAGATCCCCTCGAGCAGGTCGTGGCTGAGGAGGCTGTTCTCGGGCACCCGACCCGCCATGGCGCGCGCGAAGTCGTCGACGCGGTAGAGCCCCTTGCCGACGAAGATGGCGGCGCCGAAGAGGTCCTGGTAGACATCGGAGACGGCGAGCGTGTATAGGTCGAGGCCGTTCTCGCCCACGAACAGCCTGCTGAAACGCGAGGCGTTGGCGCTCTCGGGCAGCACGTCGGTGCGGGGTTGGAGGAGGCTGTAGCCGGCGACCACGTGGCCGTCCGGGCCGAACTCGGCGCGGTTGAGGGGGTGTGCCAAGGTCCCGACCAGGCGGTGGGCCGCGCCCGGCGGCAGCCGCGTGTCGGCGTCCAGGGTCAGGACGTACTCGACGGCGCCGAGACGGCCCAGGTCCCCAACGGACACCTCGTACGTCGTGTCCGTGGCGCCCCGCAGCAGGCGATTGAGCTCCATAAGCTTGCCGCGCTTGCGCTCCCAGCCCATCCATACGCCCTCGCGTGGGTTCCAGCGCCGCCCACGGTGCAGCAGGTAGAAGGGGCCCGCCGGCGCCACGCCGCTGCCGGAGTGGATGCGCGGCTCCGCTCCGCCGTGCTTGGCGTTGAGCGCGGCCACCCTCTCGCGCGCGTGGTTCAAGAGGTCGTCCTCGCCCGGGAGAGTGGCCGCGTCGGCGTCCGGGAAGTCGGTGAGGAGGGCGAAGAGCAGCCGCGGGTCCGGGTTCCCGAGGTAGTGCCGCTCGAGCTGACCGACCAGGTCGTCGATCTCGTCGTGGCCCCCCAGCAGGACGGGCATGACCACCGCCGTCACGTGCTCGGCCGGGATGCCCCTACGGAAGTCGAGGCGCGGCAGCAGCCGCGGCTCAAGCAGGTGATTCACGGAGTAGTTGACGACGGCAACGGCGGCCGTGAGGGCCGGCACGGCGAGCAGCACGGCCGCCAGGAGGACTAGCAGGGGGCCGCCTCCCTGGGCCGCGGTGTAGGCACCGCCCCAGAGGACCAGGAGCGCGGCGAGCGTCAGCACGCCGCCCAGGTAGACGAGCGTCGGGTGGGACGTGGCCCACGCCGTGGCGCGCTCGCGCGCCGTACGGCGGTAGCCGAAGTGCTGCTCGAGCCGGGTCACGCCCTCACCCAGCAACCAGTAGCCGACGTGCCGGGCCCGGAGGGGGTGAGCGCCCGGCCCGGCCGGACCGCCTGTGGTCGCCGCCTCGGCGGTGGTTTCGCCAGCGGTCCCGGCCAGACGCACAGCCTCGCGGGCCACGGCGAGCTCGTCCGCGGCGCTGCGCCGCGCTAGGCGCTCCACGACCTTGCGGTAACGGTCGCGCGTCTCGAACGTCATCGTGCCGTAGTCGCCGCTCGGGTCGGCACGCAGTTCGCGCTCGCACAGGCTCACGCGCTCGAAGAACTCCTCCCAGGCGATCGTCCTCAGCGCCCGGAGGCCCGCCACGCAGTCGGCGACACGTTGATCGTGGTCCGTGTCGGCCGGCGCTGCGGCCCCCAGTGGGTCCGCGCGGCGACGCCAACTCGCCTGGGATCGTGGAGCGCCGGCCGGCGTCGCGTCGGGGCCGGGGGTCCGCGTCGCGGCGTCGGCGGCGGCGTCGCCGGGGTTCCGCACCGCGCCGTCGCCGACCGTGCCGGTCGCTGGGCCGGTCGCTGGGGCGTTAGCTGCGGCGTCCGCCGCCTGGCGCCCCGTCACCGCCGTGGCGCTCTCGCTCAACCAGGCGACGAGCGTCAGGCGCAGGAGGCTTGGCAGCGACCACAGCTCCCCGACCTCCAGGGGCGCGACGCGCTGGTAGGCCTCCACCAGCTCGGCCAGGTGCTCGGCGTCGACCCTGCCGGCGCACTCGCGCGCGAGCTCGACCGCGAGGGCGAGGGCGCGCGTGGCGCCGGGCCAGGCCGCCTCGGGTCCGAGGACCGGCAGCCGCCGGTAGTAGTCGGTGGGCAGGTCCTGCACGACCTCCCTGATGGCCTCCCGCACGAGGTAGTAGTTGTCGAGGAACCACTCCGAGGCGTAGCTCTCCGCCTCCGTCTCTGCCGACTGCTTGCCGAACAGTTGGTGGGCGCGCCTGAGCTGGCGGGTGTAGCCACTCAGCCGCGTGAGCGGCGACGGGAGCGCGTCGCCCGCTCCGGCGGCTGCCAGCGGGTGACCGTTCGCCCAGCCACCCGCAAGCATCTCGGTCTCGGTCGACACGTCGGGCGGCGTCGGGGCGGCGCCCGCCTCGCTCGCGACCGTCGGGACCTTGACCTCGGTCACCGACCCCAAGCCTCGTCTGTCACGTCGACGGTCTGCGCCGTGCGCTCGGTCCAGGGCACGTCGTGCACGACGAGGAGGGGCGTGCGGCCGTAGCCGATGAGGTTGGTGGCCACCTCGCCGTAGGGCCAGGTCTGGTCGCCGCCGTAGCCGTGAGCGCTGAGCACGACCAGGTCCGCGCCGACCTCATCGACGAGGGCGTGCAGCGCCGACACCGTGCTTCGGCCGCGCCTCAGGCGCACGTCGGTCCTCACACCGATGCGGGCCTCCACGTCCTCGAGGTACTCGCCGGCGGCGCTCTCGTTGACGCTCATGAGGTGCTCGACCAGGGCCGTCTCCTCGGGGGTCGGGGGCACGAGACGCGGCAGGGCGGGCTCCTCGATGACGTGTGCCAGCACCACCTCGGTGTGGGCGGCGGTCGCAAGGAACCGCACGACCGGCAGCACGCACTCCGCGCGCCGCGAGCCGTCGAGGCCGACGAGCACCTTGCGGTAGAGCTGGGGCGCGCTGGGCGCGCCGGCCACGAGGTCCGCGCCGGCTGCCGCGTCGGTCTGGATCGGCACGCCCGCGGCGGGCCCTGCGTCCGTGGGCGCGACCTGGCCGCCGGCGCCGGCCGGGACGACCCTGGCCGCCTGCCGCGTGGTGGCGGCGCCCGCGCGCGGACGCTCCGGTGCCGCCTCGCCCCTGACGAGCAGGGTGGTCACGTACGATCGCCAGAGGATCTGACCGCCCAGCGCGCCGACCTGGGCGCGCCCGAACTCGCCGGTGGGCAGCACCATGAGGTCGACCCCCTGGTGGACCTGGTGGATGACGTGCTCAGCCACCTGACCCTCGGCGCAGGTCGTCTCGACCGTTACCCCCGCTGCCCGCAGCCGGTCGGCCACGCGCGCGAGGCCCTCCTCGGCCGCGACGCGCTTGGCGTGCCACTCGAGAGCGTCGACGGGGCCGGCGTCCGGCCCGGGCTCGGGCGGCTCGAGCACTCGCAGCACGCGCACGTCGGCCCCGGCGAACAGCGCCATGGCCTCGGCGTGCCTGACGGCCTCGGCGTCGAGGTGGGTGCCGCTGAGCGGCAGCAAGAGGTGGCGGAACATGAATCCTCCTCACGGATGGCGGGGCGCGCCCGAGGAGGACGTACGGAGGCCACATTCGGCCCAGAGTCGAGCGACGCGGTCACAAGGAACGGGCGAGCCGCGCTGAGGGGAGTCTAGCGCCGGGAGCGGCGCGTCCCGGCGCAGCGCTCACGGCGCCACCGCACGGGCCGCGCCAGGGGTGTCAGCTCCAGTCGAGGATGACCTTGCCCGACTCGCCCGCGCGCATGACGTCGAAGGCGCGCTGGAAGTCGTCCGCGGCGAAGTGGTGCGTGATCACGGGGGTCACGTCGAGCCCGGCGCTGAGCAGGTTGCGCATCTTGTACCAGGTCTCGAACATCTGGCGGCCGTAGATGCCCTGCAGCGTGAGCCCCTTGAAGATGACCTGGTTCCAGTCGACGCCGAACCCCTTTGCGGGGATCCCGAGAAGCGCCACCTTGCCCCCGTGGATGATGGTGTCCAGCACCTGGGAGTAGGCGGCGGGCGCGCCCGACATCTCGAGCGCCACGTCGAACCCCTCGACCATGCCCAGGTCGCTCATGACGTCGGCGAGGTCGGTCGCGGGGTCGGAGACGTCCACGCCGACGGTGGCGCCCATGCGGCGGGCGAGCGCGAGCCGCCCGGGGTTCACGTCCGTGATGACGATGTTCCTGGCGCCCACGAAGCGCGCCACCGCCGCCGCCATGAGCCCGATCGGGCCGGCACCGGTGATGAGCACGTCCTCCCCCACCAGGTCGAACATCAGCGCCGTGTGCACGGCGTTGCCGAGGGGGTCGAGGACGGCGCCGACGTCGTCGGGGATGGAGTCGGGGAGCTTGAAGGCGTTGAACGCCGGCAGGACGAGGTAGTCGGCGAAGGCGCCCTGGCGCTGCACACCGATCCCGACCGTGTTGCGGCACAGGTGGCGCCGTCCAGCACGGCAGTTGCGGCAGTGCCCGCACGTGATGTGGCCCTCGCCGCTGACGCGGTCGCCGACGGCGTAGCCGCTCACCTCCGAGCCCACCTCGGCCACGACGCCCACCCACTCGTGTCCCGTGATCATGGGCACGGGCACGGTGCGCCGCGACCACTCGTCCCAGTTGTAGATGTGCACGTCG
>CAYNNL010000012.1:0-40901 GCA_964398765.1 uncultured bacterium
GCGACCAGACCGACTTCGGCAACGGCCGCCTGCTGTTCACCGTCTCCTCCAGCTCAGGGCTGCCCTTCTACCAGAGCGCGGTCGAGTCCGGCGCCGGCTTCGACTGGAGCGTGGCGGCGATCCCGCACACCACCCCCGAGCCGGTCATGAACATCTACGGCGCCAGCGTCAGCATGCCCTCCGGCCATAGCCCGGAATCCACCCTCGCCGCCTGGCTGTTCCTCAAGTACTACACCGACACGAAGGCGCAGACGGAGTGGGCCGTCGCCAGCCAGTACTTCCCCGTCCGGGAGAGCGTGGCCGCGGGCCTCGGCGACTTCTTCGCGGAGCTCCCCTCCTTCCAGGTGGCCTTCGAGCTCCTCCCCTACGGCATCTCCGAACCCAACGTCCCCGGCTACGACCCGGTGCGCGAGAGCATCGCGGCCGAGATGGCGGCCATCGTCGACGGCGCCGACGTGGCCGAGACGCTCACCATCCTCAACGGCGAGGCGAACCTGATCCTCGACGATCAGCTCTCCCAGCTGCCCGGCCGCTGACGGCGGGCCGGCTGCGCCGCGCGAGGCCTCTACCTCGCGCGGCGCAGGGCTCCTACCTCGCGCGGCGCTGGGCCACTACCTCGCGCGGGGCGGCCCCGGCGTAACGTCTAGGGGTGACGGCCGCTGCCCTCTACCTGCACGTGCCGTTCTGCCCCAGCATCTGTCCCTACTGTGACTTCCACAAGATGTTGCGGAGCGAGGGGCTGGTGGCGCGCTACCTCGACCGCCTCGAGCTGGAGGTGGCCGAGGCGGCGGCCCGCCATCCGGCCGCTCCGCCCACCGTCTACTTCGGGGGCGGCACGCCCTCGCACCTGACCGACCCGGAGTTGACGCGTGTGTTCGGCGCCCTGCACGCCGGCTGGGGCGCACGGGTCGGCGCCGCCGAGACCACCCTCGAGGCGGACCCGCTCACCTTCGACGCGGAGCGACTAGCGACGTTCCGCGAGCTCGGCGTGGATAGGCTGTCGATCGGCCTGCAGTCGACGGACGACGCCACGCTGGCGTTCCTGGGCCGCGTCCACGACGGCGCTCAGGGCCTCGCGGCCGTGGCCCAGGCCCTGGCGGCCGGACTGCGCGCCAACGTCGACATCATCATGGCCGTGCCGGGCCAGGACCTGGAGACGGACCTGCGCCGGGTACTCGACCTGGGCGCCAGGCACGTGAGCGTCTACAGCCTTACCATCGAGCCCAACACCCCGTTCGCGCGCCGCGGCGTGCGCGTCGACCCTGAGGCCGACGCCGACGCCTTCGAGCTGGCGGCCGCCGTCCTCGCGCGGTACGGGCTCGAGCGGTACGAGGTCAGCAACTTCGCCCACCCGGGCGAGGAGTCGTCACACAACCTCGTCTACTGGCGCGGGGAGCCGTACCTCGGCCTGGGTCCGTCGGCGGCGGCCTACCTGCCCGGAGGGGTCGGCTTCGGAGTCAGGACCAAGAACCCGCCGATCAAGACCTGGCTCACGGGAGCGCCACCCGAGGTCGACGAGGTGGGGCCCGACGACTACGTGCTCGAGCGGCTGATGACGGGCCTGCGCACGCGTGAGGGGCTCGACCTGGCGGCGCTGGAGGCCCGGGTGGGAGCGCGCCTGGCCGACCTCGCGCCCGCCTGGTGGCACGACGTGACGCGCCACGGACTCGTGCTCGAGGCCGGCAGCCGCCTCAGGGCCAGCCCGACGGGGCTCGAGAGGCTCGACGGCCTACTGCGCACGTTCGTGCGCGGCCGGGTGGGGGTGGCGACCCTCACGGGCCGACACGGGGCCTAGCCCTGGCCCGTCACCCCTCCTTCGCCGCGCCGTGCGCCGTGGTGCGCGCCTGCTCGAGGATACGCACCAGCACTGAGCCGGCCGCGAGGTCGAGCGCCCCGGGTTCCTGCAGCTGCGCCAGGGCGAGCTCGTAGCGCTTGAAGCTGCCGGCGGTCTTGAGGAAGTCGTCGAGCGCGGCCGCCATGCCGGCGCTCTCGTCGGGCTTGGCGGCGAGGTACGTGGCGGTGAGGCCGCGCTGCACGGACCTGACGTCCATGACCAGGCCCACGAGCGCCACCTGCTCCCACTGGCCGCTGCTCGACAGCGCCTCGATGCTCTCGCGCAGCCAACCCAACTGGAGCCGTTCGCCCACCAGGTAGTAGCGCTCGGCGGCGTGGTCGAGCGGCACGCCCGCCTGGCGGGCCACGTCGATGATGCCGGCGCTGTCCGGGAGGTAGGCGAAGCTGGCGACGAGCGCGGCGTCGTGCCGGTCGAAGCCCAGCTCCTCCAGGTCGTCGATGGCCGCGCCGTGGCGCACGCGCTCGCCCTCGGGCAGGTACGCGTTCAGCGAGGCGCGGAGCTCCTGTAGCGGCGCGCGGTACGAGCTCACGACCGTCTCGAAGTCGCCGTGCCCGACGTCGTTGAACAGCAGCCAGGCCACCACGCCCTCGACGGCGCTGACCAGTTGGTCGATGGCGGCGTAGTAGGCCTCGGTCGGGACGGTGGCCGCCCGCTCGTCCAGGTGATCGCGCACGCGCTTGGCGTCTATGAGCTCGAGCGCGATGAGCGTGGCCCGGACCACCTCGATGGGCGTGACGCCATTGTGACGCGTGGCCCTGTGCACGAAGCCGAGCCCCAGTTGGTCGACCACCGTGTTGGTGATGACGGTGGCAACGATCTCCCGGTGCAGCCTGTGACCCTCGATGGCGTCCGGGAAGCGCCCCGCGAGCGCCCGCGGGAAGTAGTCGAGCAGGTAGTGCTGCAGCCTACGCTCGGCCGGCAGGTCCGTCTCGAGCAGGCGCCGGTAGAGCCCCATCTTGACGTAGGCGAGCATGACGGCGAGCTCGGGCCGGGTGAGGCCCAGCCCGGCGCGGCGCCGCTCCTCCAACTGACGGGCGGACGGCAGGCTCTCCACGTGCGGGTTGAGGCCGGCCGCGCCAACGAGGTAGTCGAGCAACGAGGCGTAGAGCTCCAGGTCGTCGCGGCTGGCCCGCTGGCCGAGGCTCAGGGCCAGCGCCTGCGCCTTGTTGTGGGCGAGGACCAGAGCCGCGACCTCGTCGGTCATCTCCTTGAGGAGCGCGTCGCGCTCCGGCAGCGTGACGGTGCCGCCGGCGACCAGCGGCTGGAACAGGATCTTGATGTTGACCTCGTGGTCGGAGGTGTCGACGCCGGCGCTGTTGTCGATGGCGTCGGTGTCTATCCTGCCGCCGGCAAGGGCGTACTCGATGCGGCCGAGCTGCGTGAAGCCGAGGTTCCCGCCCTCCCCCACGACCGTGGCCCTGAGATCCGCGCCGTCCACGCGCACACCGTCGTTGGCGGAGTCGCCGACCTCGGGGTTGCGCTCCGTAGAGGCCTTCACGTACGTGCCGATGCCCCCGTTGTAGAGGAGGTCGACCTCCATGCGCAGCACGGCCTTGATGAGGTCCTGCCCACTCAGCGCGTCATCCTCGACGCCGAGCATGGCCTTGACCTCCGCCGACAGGGGGATCGACTTGGCGGCGCGCTCGAAGACCCCACCGCCGCGGCTGATCTTGGCGGCGTCGTAGTCGGCCCAGCTCGAGCGCGGCAGCTCGAACAGGCGCTTGCGCTCCGCGAACGCGCCCACCGGTTCCGGGTCGGGGTCGAGGAAGACGTGCATGTGGTTGAAGGCGGCCTGCAACCTGATGCGGTCCGTGTACAGCATGCCGTTACCGAAGACGTCGCCCGACATGTCGCCGATGCCGACCACGGTGAACGCGTCGGTGAACACGTCGACGCCGAGCTCGGCGAAGTGGCGCTTGACGGCCTCCCACGCCCCGCGGGCCGTGATGCCCATGCCCTTGTGGTCGTAGCCGGCGCTGCCGCCGGAGGCGAAGGCGTCACCGAGCCAGAAGCCGTACTCGTGAGCGGTGGCGTTGGCGAGGTCGGAGAAGGCGGCGGTGCCCTTGTCGGCCGCGACGACCAGGTACGGGTCGGGCTCGTCGTAGATGACGAGGCCCGCGGGCGGGACTACCTCGCCGGCGACGAGGTTGTCGGTCACGTCGAGGAGGCCGCGGATGTAGGTCTGGTACTGGGCCCTGACGAAATCGCGGAGCTCGTCGCGTCCGGCGGGGGCGCCTTTGATGACGAAACCGCCCTTGGAGCCCACCGGCACGATGACGGCGTTCTTGGTCGTCTGCGTCTTGAGCAGCCCGAGCACCTCGGTCCTGAAGTCGTCCGGCCGGTCGGACCAGCGGATGCCGCCGCGCGCGACCTTGCCGCCGCGCAGGTGCGTGCCTTCGACCTGCGGGGCGCTCACCGCGATCTCGAACATGGGTCTCGGCTCGGGCATCGTCGCGACCTTGGCCGATTCGAGCTTGAAGCTGATGCGGGGGTGACCCTCGAAGTAGTTGGTGCGCACACTGGCGGCCATCAGGTCGAGGAGCCCTCGAAGCACACCGTCCTCCGCAAGGGACGACACGGTGGTCAACGAGTCGAGCGCCGCCTGGTGGGCCTGCTCCACGGTGCGGGCCCTGGCCTCGGAGCGGGCGGGCGTGCCGGGGGCGGGATCGAAGCGCGCCTCGAAGTAGCGCATGAGGAGCGCGGCCACCTTCGGGTGTGCGAGCAGCGCGTCCGTGACGAACGAACGGCTCGTGACGGCGTTCACTTGCGAGTAGTACATCTGGTAGGCGCGCAGGAGCGCGACCTGCCGCACGCTCAGGCCGGCGTGAAGCACGAGGCGGTTGAGGCGGTCGTTCTCGACGTCACGAGCCAAGAGCAGCTCGAGCGCCTCGACGAGCCGCGCCTTGGAGCCCGCCACGTCCAGCTCGCCCCCGGCGGCGTTGGCGACCGTGTAGACGTCCACGCCGCACTGACGGTCGCCGACGACCATCTCGTACGGGTACTGCTCGATGACTCGCAAGCCCACGTTCTCCAGCACGGGAAGCACGTCGGACAGGGCCAGGCCGCGGCCGCTGTGGTACACGCGCAGTAGCGCCTGCGTGCCGTCGGGGCCGAGCGGCACACCGTGGAGGTCGACGACGAGCGCGCGCCGCGCGAGCTCCTCGAGGTTCACGACGTCGGTCACGGCCTGTTCCGTGCTGACGTTGGCACGGTAGCGCTCGTCGAACGCCGCCAGGTAGCGGTCGGCGAGCTGGTGGCCGGTTGCGGCGTCACCCCGGGACACGAGGCGTTCCCGCAGGTCGTCCTGCCAGGACCGGGCGAGCTGTTGGACGTGGCGTTCGAGGTCGGCCGCGTCGACGTCGTCCAGCCGCTTGGTGGTGGTGAAGAAGAAGTGGAAGCGGGCGTGCCCCTCGTCCTCGCCGAGGGCGAGGCGGGAGTCGACGCGGCTCGCCTCGAGGGCGCTCATGAGGTAAGCCTGGACGGTGCGCCTGACGTCGTCTGAGAAGCTCTCGTGGGGCATGACGACCATGGCGGCCAGACCGCGACCGAGCGGGTCCTCGTGAAGGGTGAGCCGGGCGGAGGAGTCCTGTCCGAGCCGCATGACGGTGCGGACGTCGGCGTGGATCTGCGCAACGTCCATCCAGAGGAGCTCCTCGCGCGGCAGGCCGCCGTAGGCGGCGACGATGGCCTTGTAGTCGTGGGAGCCGGGGATGGCCTGATCGCGCTCCAGCACCTGCTTGAGCTTGCGCCGCAGGATGGGCACCTCTTCCACCGGCGCCGCCAGTCCCTTCGTGGTGAAGAGGCCCACGAAGCGCCTCTCGCCCACCACACGGCCGCCGGCGTCGAGCTTCTTGACGCCCACGTAGTCCATGCGCCGCGGCCGGTGCACGGTCGCCTCGGCGTTGGCCTTGGTCACAAGGAACAGCCGCCCACCGGTCACGCGGGCGCTGAGGTCCGCGGGTAGCTCGTCGAGGGCGACCGGCTCGCGGTAGGCACTGCGCGACTCCTTGCTGAGGACGCCGAGGCCGGAGCCGTCGGCGATCTTCAGGGCCGGCCTGCCGCTAAGGTTGACGACGTCGTACTCGCGGTAGCCGAGGAACACGAAGTTGTCGTCCTCGAGCCACCCGAGGAAGTCGGCGTCCTCGCGGACCTCGTCCGGGGCCGTGCCCTCCACGGTGGCGCCCTCGGGCACCGTCAGCCCGCGGAGGTAGGCGGCGGCGTCCCGCGTCCGCTCGAGCATGGCGCCGTAGTCGTCGGTGGCGAGGATGACGTCGCCCAGCACGCGGCGCACGCCGTCGGCCACGGCCGTCAGCGCGGCGGGGTCATCGGGCGGCGTCAGGAAGAACACCTCGAACGCCTCCCGGGGAGCGCCTTCGTCGCCGAGCGCGGTGATGTTGCCGGCCGCGTCGCGCGTCACGGGGAGCGTGGGGTGCAGCTGGTCGACGAGCGTGGCGCGTTGACGCCGGAGCTCGGCCTGCACGGAATCGACGATGAACGGTCGGTCCTTGAGTGCCAGCATCAGGACGGCGTAGGGCGAGTCCCAGCCGTTCACCGCGAGCGACGGTTCGAACGCGGCGACGCTCAGCTCGTCGTGACCGAGCGCTTCCAGGAAGCGGAGCCCGCTGCCCGCCAGGGCGGTGAGCCACTCCGCGCCGTTGGCCCCTAGGCGGGCGCTGTCGGCCTTCTCGTAGAGGGCCTCTGCGAACCGTTTCAGGCGGGGGTCGGGGGTGGTAAGGGTCTCCAGGTAATCGCTGATGGTCACGGCCATGCTGACTCTGCCCTCCGCGGGCGCGGCCGGGCGCCGCTCGCGGCCGCGCGGCGCGCGCAGGCGGCGCCTGGTGCGCTGCGGGGGTCGCCGCGAAAGGACTCCCGGTCCGGAGCGCCCGTTATCGTCGCTCTCGGTCCCCAAGATACCGCCCGCCCTGGGGCGGCTCCGCCCGAGTGACCTGGCATCTCGGACAACCGGCGGGCTGAACGGAGCCCGGGCCCGACCCCGACATATACTGCCTCGGTGATGCTCCTCCTCGCCGCCGTGATGGTGGCGCTCGATCAACTCAGCAAGGCGTGGGTCGTGGCGAACCTGCGGCGCGACGGCAGCGAGATCCCGCTCGCGCTCGGTTTCCGGATCACTCACACGCGTAACGGCGGGGCGGCGTTCGGGATGCTGCGCGACCTGGAGCTGACGGTCGCGGGGGTCACGGTCGACGGCACGGTGCTCTTGGGTCTACTGTCCGCCGCCGTCTCGACGTTCCTCGTCTACTACCTCGTGCGCAACCGTCGCCGCTTGGCACCGCTGCCGGGTGTCGCCACGGCGCTCGTGCTGGCCGGGGCGGCCGGCAACATGATCGACCGTTTCAGGCTCGGCTACGTAATCGACTTCATCCACTTCAAGGTCGGCTCGTTCGACTTCCCCGTCTTCAACCTGGCCGACGCCTGCGTGGTGGTGGGCGCGGGCCTGCTTCTCCTCGTCAGCTTCGGCGACTCGAGTCGGGAGGACAGCGCGGCTGTGAAGCGCGCCCCGGCGCGCCGGGATCACCACCTCGACGACGCACCGGAGCCGCCGCCGCTGGGCAACCGCGAGGCCGACGGGCTCTAGCCAGGGCCGCCCGGCGTGGCTACCTGCGGCGCCTCCACCTGACGTCGGCGTCGGCCACGTCATCGGTGCCGCTGGCGGGGTAGGGTTCGAGCTCCGCCGGGTCGTGATCCGCGTACCAGGCCTGAGCGAAGAAGGGTTCGCGCGCGGCGCGCCGGCCGCCGTCCCACTCGCGCAGGCAGTCGGGGCACCAGTGACCGCCCCGCAGGACGGTGGCGACCCGCGCCTCGAACTCGTGGCCGACCGAGCAGCGCCACGGCAGGCGAGCGCGCCAGTCGCCGTCCCACTCGTCTGCCAGGCAGTTGCCGCCCCTGAACTCGGCGGCCGCACGGAGCTGGCCAAGGTCGAGCCGCTCCGCCTCCTCGTCGTAGCCGTGATCCAGGCGGCGCCACGGACCGTCTCGCTCGGCAGGCGCAGTCAGCGCGTCCGGCGCGATGGCCTCGTACGCCTCGTAGCTCCCGAAGAACGCCCGCACACGGGCGTCGTTGCGCGTCAGGTACCAGTGCCGGGGACCGTTGCGGTGGCGCTCGGCGAGCCCCTTGAAGCTGCGCCGCACCCCCCACTCGACGACGCGCCGCAGCGGCGGAACGCGTTGGACCAACCAGGTCAGGAGCCTCAGGGCGGGCCGCATGGTGCGGCGCAGCTCCGCCTGGTGGGACGCCGTGGTGTCGCCGTGGTAGTGGAGGTAGCGGTTCGCCACGTCCGAGTCCTCGAAGTACTGCAGGTGGAAGTTCCGCAGCCCGAACCAGTTGGCGTCCATGCAGTTGGCCACGTCGAGGCCCATCAACCCGTAGGCCGCCCGCAGGTAGTCGCGGGCGTTCGTGCGCATGCCCGGCCCGCCGCCCAGGTTGTAGGCCCGCCGCCAGAAGCTCGCGTCGGCGGCCAGGTCCAGGCAGTTGACCATCGCCAGGCCGGCGGCACGGTCGGTGACGTTCTCCATGCGCGTGTCGAGCGGCATGTGGAAGGCGATGGGGTCGAAGAGCGCCATCAGGTCGGCGTGGTGAGTGGGCATTATGAACGTCATCCGCAGTGACACCCACCGCTCCAGCCCGGACTCCATCACTCGGCGCTCACCCGCGATCTTGGAGAGGGCGTACTCGTCGTACACCGACGGGTTCATCGGATCGCCCACGCGGCCCACGTAGGTGCCGGGAGCCCCGCCACGGCCGACGGCGGGCCGGTTACCCGTCTGCGCCACCGTGCCCGTGTGCACGTAGCCGATGCGGCGGGAACCTTCCGGCTCAGCCGCTATGGCGTCGAGAACGTTACCGATGGCGACGTCGTTGACGGCCCAGGCGACCGCGGGGCGGTAGTCGGCCTGGGGTGAGATGTAGGCCATGGCGTTGAGCACCCAGTCGGTTCCCGCCACCGCCGCGCGCACGTCGCCCGGGCGCGTGGCGTCGCCCCACACCACGCGTATCCCGGCGCCGACGGCGGTCCCGCTACGCCCCGACAGTGGGACGCCGGCCGCGCGCAGGTGTGGGAGGAGCCTGTCGAGGCGCCGGTCGTCCTGCAGCAGCAAGAGGACAAGGTCGTAGCGGTCCGCCCGGCGCCGCAGCTCCTGGAACGCCTGGAACCCCATCGTGCCGGTGGCACCCAGAAGCGTCACCGTCTCCTTGTCGGCCATGGTCACCGCCTCGCCAGCAGGAAGCGCGGCCTACCAAGCAGGTCGGGCAGGATCGTCACCTCGTGCCAGCCTGTGAGCTTAACGCCCAGCTGGGCCACGTTGCGCGGGTCGAGCTCCAGCGCGAGCAACGCCCCGGGCGGCAGCAGGGCGAGCGCCTGACCGGCCAGCCGCTCGGCCAACTCCGAACCGAGCGTCCCCCCGAAGAGCGCGCCGGCCGGGTCGGCGCGGACCTCGGGGTCCAGGTCCTCAGCGTCGGCCGCGGGCAGGTACGGAAGGTTGGCGACGAGCACGTCGCAGCGCGCCGCCGCCGCTCGCGCCTCCGGCGCCTCCAGCAGGTCGGAGCGCAGGAAGCGCACGTCCAGACCGAGGCTCGCGGCGTTCGCGCGCGCGACCACGAGGGCCCCCTCCGCCACGTCCGTCCCCCAGACCTCCGCGCCCGGCGCCTCCGCCTTCACCGCGAGCGCCACCGCGCCGCTGCCGGTGCCCACATCGAGGACCAAGGGACCAGCGGCACCAGCACCGGGATGGCGCCGGCGCGACGGTCGCTCGAGCTCCTCGAGCACCAGCTCGACCAACCTCTCAGTCTCGGGGCGTGGCACCAGCACCCTGTCATCGACGGCCAGTTCGAGTCCATAGAAGTGCGCCACACCCAGTACGTGCTGGAGGGGCTCGCGCGCGGCCCGCCGCCGGACGAGCTCGTCGAGCCGCCGTTCCTCCTCCGCCTCGAGCACCCGCGAACCCGCCAGCAGCAGCTCGGTGCGATCGGCGCCGAGGGCGGCCTCCAGCAGGAGCAGCGCGTCGACCTCGGGGCTCGGGACCCCCGCGGAGGTCAGGCGCTGCACGACCTCGGCGCGCGCCACAGCGACCGTGGGGCCGACGCGCCCCGTCAGTCCGGCTTCACCACCACGCGCCGGTCGCCGCCCTCGCCGCGCGACTCCGTGCGGACGCCGGGCTCCTCGGCGAGACACATGTGCACGACGCGGCGCTCGGCGGCCGACATCGGCTCGAGCTCCACCGCCATCCCGCTCTTGCGGACGCGGGCGGCGGCCTGGAGCGCCTCCTTGCGGAGCCGCTCGTCACGACGGCGCTTGTAGCCGCCGACGTCGACGTTGACGTGCACCCGGCCGCCCTCTTCCCTGTTGACGACGGCGTTGGTCAGGTACTCGAGCGCGGCGAGCGTGCGGCCGTTGCGACCGATGATCTTGCCTGGGTCGCCCCCGTAGACCTCGGCCTCGATCTCGTCGTCGGCGACCTGCTCGAGTTCGACGGCGTAGGCCGGGTCGATGTTGAGGAGCAGGTTGACCAGGAACGACTCGGCGCGCTCGAACGGGTCGCCCTGCACGATCGGGCCCACGTCGAGCGTCTGCTCGAACTCCTCCTCGGCGGTGATGATGACGACCTGGGCCTCGCCCTCCTCGTCACCGTCCACGTCGATGCCGATGCCTTCTAGGTACTTGTCGAGATCGGAGTCACTCATCTGTGGGCCTCACTTGGAGCGCTTGCCTCCGGCGGCCGCCACCGCCGGCGCCGGCGGTTGACCGCGGCTCAGCAACCAGTACTGGATGACCTGCACCAACATGGATACCACATAGTAGACGAGGACCCCGGCCGGGAAGTTGATGATGATGAACACGAAAACCACGTTGATGATCAGCGACTGCCGCAGCATCTGCGGGTTGCCCCTGGCCGAGAAGTACGAGGTGGCCACCATGACGGCGACGTACAGGATGGGCAGGATGTAGAAGGGGTCCGATTGCCCTAGGTCCGGTAGCCACAGGAAGCCCTCGTTGAACTCGAAGTTCACGAACACGCGCCACAGGATGATGAACAGGGGCATCTGCACGAGGATGGGAAGGCAGCCGCCAGCCGGGTTGACTCCCGCCTCGCGGTAGAGGGCCATGGTCTCCTGGGTGAGCTTCTCCCGGTCGTCCTTGTACTTGCGCTGCAGTTCCTGGAGCTTGGGCTGCAGGCGCTGCATGCCGAACATGGACTTGGTCTGCGTGCTGATGAGGGGCCAGATGACGGCGCGGAAGAGCAGCGTCAGGACGATGATCGACAGGCCCCAGCTCGGGACGTACTGGTGCACGAACTCGAGGATGCGCACGACGATGAGCGACAGCCGGCCCAGGATGTTGGGGTTGAACAGGCCGGGTAGCGAGAGGTAGTTCTCCTGCGAGTACCTCACGAGCTCGTTGTGACCGGGGTAGAGGCCGGTGTCGAACGAGTAGCTGGACCCCGCCGCCGCGCCGAGCTCCGCCTCGAGAGCTATGCGGTTGGGGCGCAGGTAGGTGGCCGAGAGGCCGACGCTACCGGGCGCCGGGCGCATGACGATGGCGAAGTCCCGGTTGTTGTTGTTCATCTGCAGCGAGGCGTAAGTGGGGTCCTTGAACGCCTGCTCGCTCGGGTTGAGCGTGAACGTATCGCCGTAGCCGATCTTCACGACGGGCGTGGCCGTGCGCCCTATGCCGGGGACCGCGAGCTGCAGCGTGGCCGGGGCCTCGGCAGCCACGCCACGCGTGACCGTCAGCTCCACCCCCACGGTGTCGATGCCCGCCACCAGCGTCAGCCGCCGCGTCACATCGAGCGCGCCGACCCGCTGCGTGAACGTCCCCACGAGGGTGCCGTCGTCCTCCGCCTGCCAGCCGGAGGTGACCACCTCGGGCTCCTCGTACTCCCCGTCGACCAGCAGGGCGAGCCCCGGGATGGTGGCGTCGAACGGGATCAGGTTGGTTCGCGCGTCGAGAGCGTAGTCGTTGAGCTTCTGCCCGCGCTGTTGCTTGCCGAAGGCGGCGACCATCTGGCCGGCGGCGTCGAAGAAGTAGTCGACGCCCTTGCTGGTGATGCGCGTGAGCTCGGCCCCGGTCGGGCCGCACAGGAACGACGGGCTGGCGCTCGCGCAGGTTGCGTCCACCTTCTCGACGGCGCGGAAGTCGGCCAGCGCGAACCGCTGGGCCGCCAGCTCTATGCGGGCCTGCGCGGTGGCGGTGAGGGCCGCGGCCGCCAGTATGGCGACCAGCAGCCGCGGCAGGCGGTTGCGTATCAAGGTGCCTCCGTGTGGACGTCGGGGTGGTCCAACGCCTGGGGTTCCGTGGCGCGGCGCACCCCCGGCCGCCGGCGGGGCGGGACCGGGTCGTAGCCGCCGGGGTGGAACGGGTGACACCTCAACACGCGCATGAGCCCCATCCAGCCGCCGCGCAGCACGCCGTGAACCTCGATGGCCTCGATGGCGTAGCTGCTGCAGGTGGGGTGGAAGCGGCAAGACGGCGCGCCCTTGAGGGGCGACAGGTAACGCTGGTAGGCCTTGAGCGGCCAGATGGCGGCGGCCTTGACCCAAAGGCGGGCCGTGGCACCGACCGGGGTCGGCTGGCGGTTCATTGGAGCTTGGCCCGCTCGAACGCGGACTTGAGCGAACGCTTGAGATCGGCGTAACCAGCGTCGGCAGCTGATGGCCTGGCGATCACGAGGAGGTCGAACGACGGCCGGGAGGCGTCGTACGCGTCCGGTCGGAACGGGTCCCGAGCCAGTTCGCGTATGCCCTCCCTCAACCTGCGCCGCACGCGGTTACGCACCACGGCCTTGCCGACCTTGCGGCTTACCACGATGCCCACCCTGACCTCCCCTTGTCGTGAGGGCCGCCACTTGACGGTGACGTGCCTACCGCTGCCAGCGCTGCCCTTCCGCAGCCGCTGGAACGCGCGGTCTCCGCTCAGCGAGCGGACGACCGCTCCGGGACTCAGTTGTCCGATACCGAGAGGCGCTTACGGCCCTTGGCGCGGCGGCGCTTGATGACGTTGCGGCCCGCGGGCGTGGCCATGCGCGCGCGGAAGCCGTGCGTCTTCGCGCGCTTCCGGCGGTTCGGCTGATAGGTCCGCTTCATGGTGTCTCCTTCCGGTCTCTTGCAGTCTCACTGGGGATGCCCGAGCGTGCGTCCAGCCCGTGCCTGGCACTGATCGTGCGGCGTCGGCGAGCAACCGTCCGGGCAGGACAGTCAAGCCGGAGAATAGTACCACACCGTGACGAGGCGCTGGAACGGCCGGGGCCCGGCGCCGCGCGGCCCGGCCTCTGCTACAGGCCGGTCGCCTCAGGCGCCAGCGACAGACTCGGCCACGAGCGCGGCCAGCCGCAGCAGGGCGCCGTCGCCGCCGGCCGGTCCGAGGAGTTGCACGCTCAAGGGGAGGCCGGTGGCGTCGGCTCCGCACGGCACGCTGACGGCAGGGTACCCGGCCAGGTTGGCGAGGCAGGTGGCAACGTCTCCCAGGTACATGGCCAGAGGGTCCGCGGCCTTCTCGCCCAGCACGTAGGCGACGCCGGGCGCGGTGGGCGTGAGGATGGCGTCGACCTCGGTGAGCGCCGTGCGCAACTGCCGCGCCAGCTTGCTGCGCACGCGCAGCGCCCTGCCGTAGTAGGCATCGTAGTTGCCGGCCGAGAGGGCGAAGGAGCCGAGCAGCACGCGCCTCTTCACCTCGCGTCCGAACAACCGGCCGCGGGTGGCGCGCATGACGGCCTCCTGGCCGTCGCTCTCGGCGCCCACCCGTTGACCGTAGAGCATGCCCGCGTATCGCGCCAGGTTGCTGGACGCTTCCCCGGCGGCGATCACGTAGTAGCAGGCCACAGCGAGCCCCACTTGGGGCACCGCGACCTCGACCACCTCGGCGCCCCTCTCGCGCACGGCCGCCACGGCCGCGTCGAGCGCCCGGCGGGCATCCGTCCCGAACCCCTCGCCCGCCAGTTCGGGCACGACCCCTAAGCGGACGCCGGCCAGGCCCCCGGGCGTCGCGCCCCCGAGGTCCAGGTCGAAGCTGGTGGCGTCGTTCGGGTCCGCACCGACCACCGCGGCGAGGCCGAGCGCGACGTCCTCGACGGTGGCGCCGAGCAGGCCCGCCTGGTCGAGCGAGCTGGCGTAGGCCAACAGGCCGTGGCGCGACAAGGCGCCATAGGTCGGCTTGAAGCCGACCACGCCGCAGAAGGCGGCGGGCAACCGACTGGAGCCTCCCGTGTCGGTGCCGAGCGCGAGGGGCACCACGCCGGCACCGACGGCGGCGGCCGAGCCGCTGGAGGAGCCGCCTGCCACGCGCCGCGGGTCGCGGGGGTTGCGGGTCGGCCCGAGGCTCGAGTTCTCACCCGTGGAGCCCATACCGAACTCGTCCAGGTTGGTCTTGCCTATCACGACGGCGCCTGCCGCCCTCAGCCGGGCGACGACGGTAGCGTCGAACGGCGGCACGTAACCGGCGAGTATGCGGGAGGCGGCGGTGGTGGGCATGTCGGCGGTGCTGATGTTGTCTTTCACGGCCACCGGCACGCCCACCAGCGGCTGTGCGGCCTCGCCCGCCGCGAGGCGCGCGTCGAGGTCGGCGGCGGCAGCCATGGCGCCGTCCTCGTCGAGGTACGTGAACGCGTTCAGGTCGCGTTGCGCGGCGCGTGCCCGCGCGAGCGCGGCGCCTACCACCTCGGTGGCGGTGGTCCGGCCCTCCCTGACGGCTCGTGCGGTGGAGCTCACGCTCTGGAGGCCGGCGGTCATGCGGCGAAGCATAACAGGGGCCGCGTGCGACCCGCGCCCGCGCGAGCGCGGGGCCAGGTGCCCGGTAGGACCCGGGGGCGGGCGGGCGCGGCGCGGCGGTATCATGCCGGCACATGACCGATCCGGTCACGCAGCGCCCAGACGCCAGCCCAAGCCCACCGCCGCGCCCGCCCGCAGCCGGCGCCGAGGCTCGCCCGCAGCAGGGCGGGGCCGTCACGCGGGTCCGCAGCGGGGGCGCCAGCGACGCGGGGCGCGTCCGGACCGTCAACCAGGATTGGTTCTTCGCCGGCGACGTGGGTCGCAGCGGGCACCTGGGGGTGGTGGCGGACGGCATGGGCGGCCACACGGCCGGCGAGGTGGCGAGCCGCCGGGCCACCGAGACGCTGGTGGCGTCGCTGCGGCAGAGCCGGCAGCAGCCTCCTGTGAGCCTGGCGCGGGCCGCCCAGGCCGCGAACGTCGAGGTCTACAACCTGGCCATCGAGCGGCCGGAACTGAAGGGCATGGGCACCACGCTCACGGCGGTCCTCATCGACGACCAGGTGGGGTTGGTCGGTCACGTGGGCGACTCGCGCGCCTACCTCGTGAGGGACGGCAGGGCTCAGCGCCTGACCGTGGATCACAGCTGGGTGGCCGACCGTGTGAGGCAGGGGCTCCTCAGCGAGGACGAGGCGCGGCGCCACCGCTGGCGCAACGTCATCACCAACGCCATCGGCGCCACGCCGACCTTCAGGCTCGACGTGCTCTACTTCGACGTGCTCCCCGACGACGTGCTCGTGCTCGTCTCCGACGGCGTGAGCATGCTGCTGGACGAGGCCACCATCCAGGAGATCGTGGCCGACAAGCCGCCCGAGCAGGCCGCGGCCGAACTCGTCGCGGCGGCCAACGACCGCGGCAGCCCGGACAACGTCACGGCTGTGGTCCTGCGTGTCGACGAGGTGGCGGTGAGACCGAAGCGCTACGACCTCCCCGCGGCGCCCCTTGTGACCGCGTCGGTCGACATCGGTGAGACCTTGTCGGGCATCAAGCGCGTCGAGGAGGGGTACCCGAGCAACGGTCCGCTGCAGCGGCTGCGGGTCCACCCGCTCTTCCCCTACCGTTACTGGCTGCTAGGCAGCCTTTACCTGTTGGTGCTGTTGGTGCTGTTCCTGGCGTGGCGCGGTTGATAGGCTGCGGCATGCACGAGATCATCGCAACGGACAATGCCCCGAAGGCGATCGGACCGTACTCGCAGGCCGTGAAGGTCGGCGGGTTGGTGTTCACGGCCGGTCAGATCGCGCTCAAGCCGGACGGCTCGTTCCTGGGGGGCGACATAGCCGGCCAGACTCACCAGGTGATGCAGAACCTCTCGGCTGTCCTGGCGGCCGCGGGCAGCGGAGTGGAGCACATCGTCAAGAGCACGTGCTTCCTCGCGAGCATGGACGATTTCGCGGCCTTCAACGAGGTGTACGGCAGCTACCTGAAGGGGAACCTGCCGGCGAGGAGCACGGTGCAGGTGGCGCGCCTGCCCAAGGACGCCCTCGTCGAGGTCGAGGTGGTGGCGCGCGTCCCCTGAACCGCAGAGCGGGCACACGAGCAGAGGCGGGTCCACCGGTCATGGTGGCCCCGCCTCTCGCGTCTAGGTGGGACGATCAGGCGCGTTGCCAGATCAACTCGCGCTTGGCCTCCTCGATCAGCTGCATGACGGGGATGCCGCGCGGGCAGGCCTGCGAGCAGTTGTAGGCCGAGCGGCAGCGCCACAGGCCGTTCACGCCGTTCAGGACGCGCAGGCGTTCGGCGGAGCCGCGGTCACGCGAATCGAAGATGAAGCGGTGCGCGTTGACGATGGCGGCCGGCCCGATGTAGCGACCGTTCGTCCAGAAGACGGGGCACGAGCTGGTGCAGGCCGCGCACAGGATGCACTTGGTGCCCTCGTCGAAGCGCTCGCGCTCCTCGGGGCTCTGCAGCCGCTCCTGCGGCGGCGGCGGGTCGTCGTTGATGAAGTAGGGCAGGATGGCGCGGTAGGAGTCGAGGAACGGCTCCATGTCGACGATCAGGTCCTTGAGGACCGGCAGCCCACGGAGCGGCTCGACCGTGATCTCGCTGCCGAGGTCCTTGACGAGCACCTTGCACGCCAGGCGGTTGATGCCGTTGATCATCATGGCGTCGGAGCCGCAGATGCCGTGCGCGCAGCTGCGCCGGTAGGTGAGCGAGCCGTCCATCTCCCACTTGACGTGGTTGAGGACGTCGAGCACCCGCTCGGTGGGCGTCACGTCGAGCTTGAACTCCTGCCAGTGGGGGCGCCGGTCCTTCTCGGGATCGTAGCGGCGGATCTTCATGGTTATCTGCATGGCCTGCCTCAGTAGACCCGCGGCTTCGGCTCGTAGCGGCCGAGCGTGACGGGCTTGTAGTCGATGCGGACCCCGTCGCCATCCTTGTGGACGAGGCTGTGCTTGAGCCAGTTGGTGTCGTCGCGCTCCGTGAAGTCCTCGCGGGAGTGCGCGCCGCGCGACTCCTCACGGTTGAGCGCGGCGGTGACGAGCTGTTGCGCGTTGTCGAGCAGGAAGCCGAGCTCGAGCGCCTCCATGAGCTCGGTGTTGTACTTCTTGCCCTTGTCGTCCACGCCGATGCCCGCGTAGCGGGCCTTGAGGCTCTTGACCTCCTCGACCTGCTTGGCGAGCGTCTCGGCGGTGCGGAAGACCGAGGCGTTGTCCATCATGGTGGCCTGCAGCTCGGAGCGGATGGCCGAGACCCGTTCCTTGTGCGGCCCGTTGAGCGCGGTGTCGAGCAGCTCGCGCGAGAAGTCGAGGACCCCCTTGGGCAGGTCGGGGAACTCCCCACCCGTGGCGTAGGTGCTGGCGTTGCGGCCGGCGCGGCGCCCGAACACGAGCAGGTCGCCCAGCGAGTTGGTGCCCAGGCGGTTGGCGCCGTGCAGCGACGCGCAGGCCACCTCGCCGGCGGCGTAGAGCCCGGGGACGATGGTGTTGTCGCCGTCCACGATGACGTTCGTGTCGATCGTCGTGGGCACGCCGCCCATCATGTAGTGAGCCGTGGGCTGCACCGGCACCATCTCGGTGATGGGGTCGATGCCCAGGTAGATGCGGGCGAACTCGGTGATGTCGGGCAGGCGCTCCTCGATGATGTGCGCGTCGATGTGCGTGAGGTCGAGGTGGATGTAGTCCTTGTTCGGTCCACAGCCGCGCCCCTCGCGGATCTCCAGGTACATGGCGCGACTCACCATGTCGCGCGGGGCCAGGTCCTTGATGGTCGGCGCGTAGCGCTCCATGAACCTCTCGCCGTCGGCGTTGCGGAGGATGCCGCCCTCGCCGCGCGCCCCCTCCGTCAGGAGCACGCCGATCTTGTAGAGGCCCGTGGGGTGGAACTGGTAGAACTCGGGGTCCTCGATGGGGATGCCGCGGCGCCAGACGATGCTCGTGAGGTCGCCCGTCAGGGCGTGCGCGTTGGACGTCACCTTGAACATGCGCCCGTTGCCGCCGGTGGCCAGCACGGTGGACTTGGCCTGGATGACGTGCAGGTCGCCGGTGGCGAGTTCGTAGGCGACGACCCCGCGGCACTCGCCCCCGTCCATGATCAGGTCGAGCACGTGGAACTCGTTGAAGAAGTGGACCTTGTCCTTGATGGACTGTTGGTACAGGGTCTGCAGGATCATGTGACCCGTGCGGTCGGCGGCGTAGCAGGCCCGCTCGACCGGCGACTTGCCGTGCTCGCGGGTGTGGCCACCGAACTTGCGCTGGGCGATACGACCGTCGGGCGTGCGACTGAACGGGAGCCCCATGTGCTCGAGCTCGTACACCGCCTCGATGACCTCGTAAGCGAACGCCTCGGCCACGTCCTGGTCGGTGAGGTAGTCGCCACCCTTGACCGTGTCGAACGCGTGCCACTCTGGATGGTCCTCGCTGATGTTGCCCAGCGCGGCGCCGACCCCGCCCTGCGCGGCCCCCGTGTGCGAGCGCGTCGGGTAGAGCTTGGTGACGACCGCCACCGTGACGTTGGGGTTGTGCGCGGCGTAGCGCGCGGCCATGAGGCCGGCGCCGCCCGCGCCCACCACGATGACGTCGAACTTATGCGCCCTGATCATTGAAGCTATCTACACCCTTCCTAGTGGCCGCTCGCGAGGTTGCGGACGGCGTCGCCCATCTCCTGGTACGAGAACGCCCAGAGGGTCATGACGCCCATCACGAAGACGGCGGCGGTCACGACGAAGAGCACCATCTTGGCCCAGAAGCGACGGCCGGGACGCTTGATGACGTCCTCGAGCACGACGCGGAGGCCGTTGACGCCGTGCAGCATGGCGAGCCCGAGCAGGAAGCTGTCGAACACCTTGACGGCGGGCCGCGCCAGGCGGCCGGCCACGTAGTCGTAGTCGACGGTGGCGACGTTGATGGTGATGTTGTTGGTGAACACGTGCACGAAGACGAGGAAGACCAGGAAGAGGCCGGAGATGCGCATGAACACCCACCAGGCCAACTCCGAGTTGCCCTTGTAGTAGTCGCGCGCCTCACGCAGGTTCTTGGGGCGGACGGCCATCACGCGCCTCCGAAGATCTCGGGCACGATCTTGATGAGGACCGGGATGCCGATGATCGTGGTCAACCCGAGCACCCCGTACCACATGGACCGCTGGTACTTGTAGGCCCAGCCCGTGAAGTCGAGCAGGATGATGCGAAGCCCGTTCAGGGCGTGGTAGACCACCGCGGCGATGACGAGGACGAGCCCGATCCGGAACGGCCACTGGTGATAGAAGATCAGGAAGGCATTGAACGGGCCGTCGGGGCCGTACATGACCAACGCGATGTCGAACACATGGAGCAGCAGGTAGAGCGCGAGCGCGACGCCCGTGATGCGGTGGAGGAAGTACCCCCACAACGACTCTTGCCCCCGGTAAAGCGAGCCTCGATCCATCGATCAACCTCCACGGGCCAGCGGCTGGCCCAGACACCCTAGACCTGGTTGGATAGTACCACCGGTATCGCCTCGGGGCCCGAACCCACCGCGCGACTGGTATGGTCGGCGCACTGTGTTGCTCGCGTTCGATCTAGACAAGACCCTCGTCACCAACGATTACGAACTGCCCCAGGAGACCGCGGCCGCCATCGCAGCGGCGCGCGGGCGCGGCCATCTCGTGACCGTCCTGACCGGCAGGCCGCTCCGCTCGGCCCGGCGTTTCCTGGACCAGCTCGACGTGAGCCTGCCACACGCCGTGAACCACGGTTCCCTCGTGCGCGGCCCGGACGGGGTGGCGCTGCGGCAGAAGCGCCTCGAGACGCGGGTCGTCGATTCGCTGCTCGAGAGCCACCTGGAGGACCCCGAGGTGGAGTTCAGCGCCGTCGTGGGCGACGTCCTGTACGTGCGCGACCCGGACAACGAGCGCTGGAACTGGGTCCACGCCGAGAGCCGCACCATCACGCAGTTCCGCGTCGGGTCGGGCCTGGCGGCGGACAAGGTCGTGTTCCACGGCAACGGGCGCAGCCCGGAGCTCGACGTCTGGGTGGCAAGGCGCCACCCCGAGGTGCTGCGGTACCTGTGGGGTGACGGATTCCTCGAGATCGTCCCGCCGGGCGGCGACAAGGGCAGCGCCCTCGCCTACATCTCCGAGCTGCTCGGGGTGGAGCGGGAGGACGTGGTGGCGTTCGGCGACGGCCTGAACGACGTCTCCATGCTGTCTTGGGCCGGCCACAGCGTCAGCGTGGGGCCGGAGGCGCACCCTGAGGCGCTGGCGGCGGCAGACGAGCACGTCGACTCTCCCGAGCTGGGCGGGGTGGCGGGTTGGCTCGAGCGCAACGCCGTCTGAAGGTTCAGAAGGTTCAGCTCCTGACGGACTCCAGGAACTCCTGCCGCGTGCGCGCGTCCTCGCGGAACACCCCGCGCATGGCGCTGGTGACGGTGGTGGAGCCCTGCTTCTGCACGCCGCGCATCATCATGCAGAGGTGGCTGGCCTCGGTGACGACCGCAAGGCCACGCGGCTGAAGGACCTCGGCCAGCGCGTCGGCCACCTGGGAGGTGAGCCTCTCCTGCAACTGCAGGCGCCGAGCGAACACGTCGACGACGCGAGCGAACTTCGATAACCCTAGCACGGACCGGTTGGGGATGTAGCCGATGTGCGCGCGCCCGAAGAACGGCAGCATGTGGTGCTCGCACATCGAGTAGAACTCGATGCCCTTGACGATGACCATCTCGGAGCCCTCTGCCGCGAACAGCGCGCCGTTGATGACGTCGTGGACGCTCGCCGAGTAGCCGGATGTCAGGAAGCGCAGCGAGCGCGATACCCGCTCCGGCGTCTTGACGAGCCCCTCGCGCTCCACGTCCTCGCCGAGCCGCCCGATCAGGTCGGTGACCAGGCCCGCCATCGAGGTGTCGCCCACCTCGTCGAACTCGAGGTGAAGGGGGGTCGCGGCTTCGCTCATGTGGGGCATGGTACCCGATGGTCGTAGTCGCGGCCGTCCGGCGCTACACTCGGCGGGTGCGCCTCGACCGCTACGACAGCTACCTGAGCACCTTCCACGCCACCGTGACCGCCCGCCGCGACGACAGCCGCGGCGCATGGTTGAGCCTAGACCGAAGCGCCTTCTACCCCACGTCCGGCGGCCAACTCAACGACGTCGGTGAACTGGTGTCGGACGGCACGAGCCTGACCGTGACGGACGTGACGGCGGACGCCGGCGAGGTCTGGCATCTGCTCGGATCGGCTTTGGGGCCCGCGGCGCCCGAACCGGGCGCGCGGGTGGTCGGGCGCCTCGACATGGACCGTCGCCTCAGGCACATGCAGCGCCACAGCGCGCAGCACCTCCTGTCGGCGGCACTGGTCAGGGTGAACCCCGGGTTCGTCACGGTCGCCGTCAGCATGCGCGGCCCGCAGTGCACCATCGAGGTTCCCGCGGCCGTCACGACCGAAGACCTGCGCGCCGCCGAGCAGGAGGCGGACCGCGTGGCCAGAGAGGGGCGCCCGATCACCGCCTTCGAGGTCGATGAGGAGCACCTCGGCGAGTACGCGCTACGGCGCCCCGCCAAGGTGGGCGGGCTCGTCCGGCTCGTCGCCATCGCGGAGTACGACATCGTCGCCTGCGGCGGCACCCACCTGCGCACCACGGCCGAGGCCCTCCCCATCAAGCTGCTGGGCGTCGAGCGGGTGCGCGGCGGCAACAGCCGCATCGCCTTCCGCGCTGGCCGGGAGGCGCTGGAGGATCACCAGGCGCGCCACGACGTCACCACCCGGCTCGTCAGGTCCCTGAACGTGCCGGTCGAGGAACTGCCCGCACAGGCCGAGCGCCTGCAGCAGGAGCTCGTGGCCAGCCAGCGCGAGGCCGCGGCGTGGCGCGCCCGGGCGGCCGCCACCGCCACACGCGACCTCCTGGCCGGGCGACCGGCGGGGAGCGCCCCAGTCGTGGCCGTGCTCGAGGGGGCCGATGCCGCGCTCCTCCCCGAGGTGATGGAGGCCTGTCAGGCGACGACGGGCGTCATCGCCCTGCTGGCCGGGGTCGGCGGTGGCGAGGCCCGCCTGGCGTTCGTGGCCGGTCCTGGAGCCGACGTGGACGTGCGCCCCCATCTGGCGGCCACGCTCGCCGAACTGGGCGGCCGCGGGGGCGGTAGGCCCGACAGAGCGCAGGGCGCGGCGCCGGCCGACGCCGACCGCGTGCGCCGCGCGTTGGAGGACGCGGCCCGCGCCCTGCGCTCCCGCTGAGGGCGCGCGATCCGTCAGGGCGGGGAGGCTCCGGCGTCAGTGACTCTTGTCCCGGCCGCGGCGGCCAACTGCGGCTACGCTTGGCTTGGGTGTTCCTGCGGGACCGCCCGTGGCGCCGGGTCATGGTTCCGTGCGCTCTGCGGCCGACCGCGGAACCCCCAGCTTGGAGGCCCGTATGCCCACCATGACCAAGTCCCGCCTGGCTGACGTGAAGCTGGATATCGCCAAGGACGACCGCGAGGCCCTCGTCGAGCTCCTTAACCAACAACTGGCCGACACGGCCGACCTGCAGAGCCAGGTCAAGCAGGCGCACTGGAACGTGAGGGGCGCCGGCTTCCAGTCGGTGCACCTGCTGTTCGACGAGCAGGCGGAGATCTTCGAGGAGTACGTCGACATGCTGGCGGAGCGCATCGCGCTGCTCGGTGGTGTTGCGCTGGGCACCGTCAGGATGGCTGCACATGCCTCGCGACTCACCGAGTTCCCGACCGGGCTGGTCAAGGTGGAGGCGGCCATCGAGGCCGTCCGCGACCGCGTGGCCGCCTACGCCGCCGGCAACCGCAAGGCGTTGGCCGCGGCCAACAAGCTCGGCGAGCCGACCACCGAGGACCTCCTGACCGAGATATCACGCGGCGTGGACAAGCAGCTCTACTTCCTGGAGTCCCACCTCCACTGACGACACTCGGCGGCCGGTCGGCCTGAGTCGGGCGCCGCTGCCGTCCGGCTCAGGCCTCCGCGCCACCGGTGCCGCCCAGGTCGTCGTCTCGCATGGCGGCCTGGTCGACCACGTGCTCCGCCACGTAGACGGGCGCGTTCGTGCGCACGGCTAGCGCCATGGCGTCGGACGGTCGAGCGTCCACCTCGAACCTGACCCCCGACCTCTCAAGGACGAGCATGGCGTAGAAGATGCCGTCCTTCAGGTCCGTGACGTCGACGCGCTCGATCGACGCGTCCAGTAGTTCGAGGATCGAAGTCATGAGGTCGTGCGTCATGGGCCGCTCGGGCCGGTCCGAACCCCTGCCGGCCGCGATGCTGACGGCCTGCATGGAATCGATGTGGATGGGCACCAACTCGCCCGACGGCGCCCGCAGGAGCGCCAGGAACTGGTTCTCGTCACCCGAGACCGCGATGCCCTCGAGTTCGACCTTCACCACGCCTCCATCTTAGCGCGGGCCGCGTTGGTATCCTCTCCCCCATGTTCGAGCCGGTCATCGGCCTAGAAGTCCACCTGGCCCTCCGCACCCGTAGCAAGCTCTTCTGCGGCTGCTCCGCTGAGGGCTTCGGCGCAAACCCCAACGAGAACGTGTGCCCCGTCTGCCTCGGGTTGCCGGGCACCCTCCCGGTCGTCAACGAGCATGCCCTCGAGCTCGCCGTCCGCTTCGCCCTCGCGCTCGGATGTGACGTCCCGGCCGAGACCTACTTCCACCGCAAGCATTACTTCTACCCCGACGCCCCGAAGAACTACCAGACCAGCCAGGGCGACGTGCCGGTGGGCCTCCGTGGTCGGCTCGACCTTCCCAGCGGGAAGCGGATCGGCATCACCCGCTGCCACCTGGAGGAGGACGCCGGCCGCCTCGTGCATCCCCCATACGCCGAGTACTCGCTCGTCGACCTCAACCGTGCCGGTGCGCCGCTCATCGAGATGGTCACCGAGCCAGACATCTCCTCCCCCGAGGAGGCGAGGGAGTTCCTGACCGAGGTCCGGGCCATCGCGCAAGCGCTCGGCGTGTCGGACGCGGCCCCCGAGGAGGGCAAGATGAGAGCCGACGTCAACGTGTCGCTCCGCCGCCCAGGCGAACCGCTCGGCACCAAGGTGGAGGTGAAGAACCTCAACTCGTTCAGGAGCGTCGCAAGCGCATTGGAGTTCGAGGCGAAGCGCCAGGCCGCTCTCCTGGAGGATGGCCGCCGCGTCGTGCAGGAGACCCGCGGCTGGAACGAGGGCGGCCAGCGCACCTACTCCTTGCGTTCCAAGGAGACAGCCGCCGACTACCGCTACCTGCGCGACCCCGACCTACCCGCGCTACCTGTCGACGAGGAGTTCAGAGGCCGCGTGGCGGCGTCGCTGCCCGAACTGCCGAGGGCTCGCGTGGCTCGCTACGTGGCGGCCGGGGTGCGCGAGGCGGAGGCGAGGCTCATCGGCTACGAGGTGACCGCCGCCGAGTTCTTCGACGCGGCCCAGGCTGCGTACGCCGGCCCTGCCCAGAATCTGGCGAACTGGCTGACGGGCGAGGTGGCCGGCAGGACTGCCGACAGGGGCGTGAGCCTGGAGCGGACCGGCCTGCGACCGACGGCGCTGGCGCGCCTCTTGCAGCTCGTGGACGACGGCACACTCTCGGTGACGGCCGCCAAGGACCTGGTGCCCGACCTCCTCGACGGGGCCGACCCCGACGAGCTAGTAGCCGCGCGCGGCCTCAGCCAGCTGAGCGACGAGGGCGAGCTCTCCGCCCTCGTCGCCGACGTGCTGACCGCCAACCCGGATCTGGTCGAGCGGGTGAAGGCCAACCCGAAGGCCATCAACGCCCTCCTCGGCAAGGTCATGGCCGCCAGCCGTGGGAAGGCGAACCCGGACCTGGCGCGGCGGCTGTTGGGGGAGCGGTTGGGCTGAGGGCGCAGCGCTAGGCCGCACGCTCATCGTGCGTCGGGTACATCAACCCCCGGGTCCCGCCGGACCTTGAGGACCTGCCGGACCTTGAGGACCTTCCGGGCCTTGAGGCCCTGGGTCACCCTTCGGACCCTGATCCCCTTTGTCACCCTTCGGACCCTGATCCCCTTTGTCACCCTTGGGACCCTGAGCACCCGCCGGACCGGTCGCACCGGTAGCTCCGGTCAAGCCGATGGGTCCTTGTTGGCCCGTCGCACCGGTCGCACCGGTCGGACCCGCCGGACCTCGCTCACCGTCAGCACCCGCGGGACCCTGCGGCCCGGTAGTCCCGGGCTGGCCGGCGGGGCCGGTCAAGCCCTGCTCGCCCCGCTCGCCCTGCGGGCCGGCCGGGCCCTGAGCACCGGTCGCGCCGGTCAGCCCGATCGGCCCGCGCTCGCCCTGAGGGCCCATGGGACCTGTGGGGCCGACAGGACCCGCAGGTCCTCGCTGGCCTACCGCACCCGCCGGACCCATCGGGCCCATCGGGCCAACCTGGCCGGTAGGGCCGGTGGGACCAGTAGGGCCCTGGTCACCCTTGGGCCCGACTGGGCCGGCAGGACCGGCAGGACCCTGCGCGCCCACGCAGTCGAGGGCGCTGGCCACGCCGTCGAGGTTCAGGTCCTCCTCGAGCCCGAAGATGCCGTCGCCGTTGAGGTCCCAGCAGGCGAGGCCTGGTTCACCCCGGGCACCTGGCGCACCGACCGGACCGGCGGGGCCGACCGCACCGGTATCACCCTTTGGCCCGGCGGGTCCCGCAGGCCCGTCCGCACCCGCAGGACCGGCAGGGCCGGCAGGACCGGCAGGACCGGGTTCACCGGCCGGGCCCGGCTGGCCGGCATCGCCACGCTCGCCCTGCGGGCCGGCGGGGCCGGCAGGACCAGCAGGACCGGCGGGGCCGGCCGGCCCCGCCACCGCGCCGGCTACCACGTCTGCTCGCAACGCGGCGATCTCGGCGCTCATAGCGCCGAGGCGCTCCTGCACCGAGTCGGTGCCACACTCGACCTTGGCGTCGACCACGCTCACGGCCCGGCTGACGAGGAGGGCGACCTGGTACCCGCTGAGGAACTCGTCGCCGTGGAGCTCACCGTCGGGGAACGCGTCGCTGACCCCCAGCTCCGCGACGCGCTGTGCCGCGCCTGCGGCCCAATGGTCCGGGCTGACGTCGGAGAAGCGGGAGCCCGGGGCGGGTAGTCCCGCCATGGCGTCGGTGCAGCCCGTGGCCTGGTCGACCCGGCTCAGCAGCCGGTCCACGAGCGCGGCGGCCTGGTACCCAGTCATGGGTCCGTCTCCGATGAACGACCCGTCGGGGAAGCCGGTGTCGATCCCCTTCGCGCCGAGCTCCTGGACGGCGCCGCGACCCCAGTCCGTGCCCGATTGCGTCAGCCCAAAGGCAACCGCCAGCGCCGCTACGACGGCGAGGAAGACTCTTCTCATGGCTCTCCACTCCCTGGGGCCGCCCCACCGGTCGGGCGGGACGGCGTGCTAGGTCGGTTGACGCACCTATCATGCCCTACCGGACGGCCATCCTACCTGTTCCGGTCACCCACCCGAGTAGTCGGTCGCAGCGGGATGGGTACGCGGCGCACGTCCGGCCCGCTATCATCTGTCGAGAGATGACGAGGTCCTTCCTACTAGCGCTGGCGTTACTGCTCTTGTGCGCCGGCGTGCATGCGCAGGCGCCGCTCCCGCCTGCGGCCGCTGCCGCGCTCGAAGAGGCGCAGGCGGCGGCGGCGGAGGCCATGGTCACCTACGACCACTACCTGCCCGACCAACCACTGTGGCGCGACGCGTTCGCGGCGGCCGAGAGGGCCCACGAGCTCGCGCCGGGGCGGCCCGAACCGCTTCGGTTCCTCGCACAGGCGTACGGCCTCACCGGTTGGACCGGCAGAGCGTGGAGCGCTTGGCAGGACTACGCCGCCGCCGGCGGCACCATGGACGCTGCGGCTCGCAGCGCCGCCGCCGACGCCGCGGGCACGCTCGGCTACCAGGCCATGCAGGCCGGCAACCTGGCACGAGCGGTCGAACTGCTGAGCGCGGCGAACAACTACGCGCCGAACGACCTCAACGTAACCTCATGGCTCGGCCAGGCGCTCCTGAGGAACGGCGACGCCGCGGCGGCGGAACCTCATCTCGCGGCCGCCCTTCCGAGCCAACCGCAACTCGAACCGCTGCTCGAGCGAGCACGACTCGGATCCCACTACGGGCTGGCGAACGCCGACGCGTTCATCGCCGGGAGGCAGGCGTACGCGGCGGGCGACTACCAGGGGGCCCTTCAGGCCTTCCGAAGCGCGACCGTATCGGCCCCGACCTTCGTGGACGCGCAGCGCGGGGTCGCGGCCGCACTCGGCGCTCTCGGCCAGGACGAGGCGGCGTTGGCCGCCTGGGAGAAGGTCCTGGGGTTGGCGCCGGGAGACACGGAAGCGAGCGCGGTGTTGGCGCGGCACGCCGCAGCAGAGGCTGCCGCGCAAGCCGCCGCGCAGGCCGAGCCCACGCCGGTGGTGCCCGCGCCCCAGCCGGAACCGGCCCCGCGACCCGAGCCGACACCGACACCTGCACCGACACCTACCCCGGCACCCAACCCCGAAGCCACGCCGACTCCGGAACCGGAGCCGGAACCGGCCCCGGCACCAACGCCGACGCCGACGCCGACGCCCACACCGGCACCCTCACCGACGCCAGCGCCGACACCTACGCCAGCGCCGGCACCGATTCCAGCACCGACGCCGACACCTACCCCTGCGCCAGCTCCTGTACCGGAACCGACCCCGCCACCCACACCTGCACCCACACCCGCCCCAACGCCAACGCCCGCGCCGACCCCGACACCCACACCTACACCTGCGCCGACCCCGACCCCGGCCCCGACCCCGGCCCCGACGCCGGCGCGTGGGACGACCGCGCAGATCACCCTGTTCGACGGCGAGCTGACCATCCGCAGCGTGACCGACGGCGGACAAGGCGCGTTCGTGTTCATCGACCCGGCCACCAGCGCGGGCGCGGCGGTGGCGGGGGCGGCCGACGTGTCCAACGGGGCGCTGCACGTCAGGGTCGACGTCTCGTCGCAACCGAGCCAGACTCCCGCCCAGCTGCAGCTCTGCCTGGTCCCGGGCGACCCCACCGTCGTCAGCCCCCCGTGCACCGATTCGACCAGACTGGTCGCCACCGGGCCCGGCACCGTGTCGGCCACCTTCCCCGTGCGGTCGTTGGTGAGCGACGAGTCGATCGACTGGAGCAGGGGCCTCGGTCGCCTGCTCCTGGTCTTGCGGGACCAGGCATCGCGCCCGCTGGACGAGCGCTACACGCGCTCCGCGGACGGCACGCCCATCGACCTCAAACCGTACTACCCGCTCACGCTGCGGCTGCGCGTGGTGCTCGTGCCCGCGGGCGGCGCCTTCACGGGCTGGCCGTGAGCCTGGCCGTCTAGCCCGGCCCCCGCTCTACCTGCCGATACCCACGTAGGTGAGGCCGGCGTTCTCGACCGCGCCCGCCTGCAGCCAGTTACGGGCGTCGAGGAGGAGCTTGCCGCGCATGGCCCCCGCCAGGACCGGCAGGTCGAGGCGGCGGTACTGCGGCCAATCCGTGACGAGCACCAGCGCGTCGCAGCCGCGTGCCAGCTCCAGCTCGTCGGCCGCGAACTCGACAGGCAGGTCGGGGTGCTGGCGCTTGGCGTTCGGCATGGCCACGGGGTCGTGAACGCGCACGACGGCGCCGCGGTCGGTGAGTTCGCGGATCAACGTGAGCGACGGCGCGTCGCGCAGGTCGTCGGTGTTGCCCTTGAAGGCCAAGCCCAACAGGCCGATGGTGGTGCCGCGCAGCACCTTGAGGTGGTGCTGCAGCTTCTCCACCACGTAGAGGCGCTGGCGTCGGTTGACGTCAACGGCCGCTCGCACGATGGGCATCTGGTAGTCGTACGAGCCGCCCAGGGAGAGGACCGCGGCGGTGTCCTTGCCGAAGCAGCTGCCGCCCCAGCCGATGCCGGCACTGAGGAACTTGCCCCCGATCCGGCTGTCGAGGCCGATGGCCCGCGCGACCTCGACGACGTCGGCGCCCACCTTCTCCGCCAGCACGCTGAACTCGTTGATGAAGCTGATCTTGGTGGCGAGGAAGGCGTTCGCTGCGTACTTCGTGAGCTCGGCACTGGTGGTGGTGGTCGTGATGAGGGGCGGGAGCTCGAACCGCTCGGGACGCGGCGTCCCGGGAGGTGCCTCGAACGTCTGCTCGAGGATGGGAGCGTACAGCTCCCGCATGACGGACCACGGGAGGGGACCGTCGGAGCCGACCACGATTCGATCCGGGTAGAGGCTGTCGTGCACGGCGCGGCCCTCGGCCAGGAACTCGGGGTTGGAGGCCACGTGCACCTCGGCCCGCACGCCCCTCGCTTCGAGCCGCCGCGCGATGATGCCCTCGACGTGGCGGGCGCTGCCAACTGGCACGGTCGACTTGTTGACGACCACGAGACGCGCCCCGTCCTGGATGCGGTCGGCGACGTCGTTGGCGGCGGAGTCGACGTACGTGAGGTCGGCGTCGCCGTTCTCCTTCGACGGCGTCCCGACCGCGATCAAGACCACGCCCTCGCCGGACAGTTCCGGGATGGTCGTCCGGAAGGTCGAGCGGTGCTTGCCAGCCGCCATGAGCTCGGCGAGCCCGTGCTCGTGGATGGTTGGTACCCCTTGGCGCAACTGGTCGACGATCTCGGACTTCTTGTCGACGAACGTGACGTCGTGCTCCAGGTAGGCGAGGGCGGCGCCGGTCGTCAGGCCGACGTACCCCGTTCCGATGACGGTCACTCTCATGCCCTCATCCTACGTTGGCCGGGCGGGACGCCGGTCCCAAGCGGGCCGCGCACTGGGCTATGGTGAGAGTAATCACAGTACGGCGCCCTGGCTGCGTCGCGCGGGTCGTCGCGACGCGCCGGCCGCGCGATCAGGGGGCTCTCGTGACCGGTGAGCAGGCCGTCCACAACCGCCGTTCCGCAACCAGCCGCAGGGTGGCGTTGCTCGTCCTCACGTCGGCGCTGACCGGGCTGGTCCCGTTCGCCCTGGCGCGCGGCGAGTGCTTGTCGCTCGCCTCCGCCGATCTCGCCACCGCGGCGGGCGCTACCTCCAGCGCCTACCTGGCGCGTGCCGACGACGTGGCGGTGCGAAGCCACGACCTTGCCCTGGCCACCGGTGGGATCTCCGCCGCCATCGGGCTGCGGCCGAGCCTGGGGGTGGGCGACACCCTGGATCCGGAGGAGGGACTCGACGCCCTCGACCTCATCGGGTACCAGTTCGACGCGAGCGTGGGGTACCGCTACGACGAGGTGGCCATCGTCAGGGCCCGCGCAGCGCTACTCACTGCCGAGTCTCGGCTGGAGGCTCAGGGGGTGGCCGACGTGCTCGAGGCGCTCCTGACCCTGAGCCGGCTCAGGGTGGCCGAGCGCGCCCTCGAGGCAGCTGCGGCAGACCTGACCGAGGCGGCGGCCGCGCTGGACCGTGCCGAGCAGACGGCGGCGGAGCGCGCCGCTGACCCGGACTTCGCCCCGCTAGTGCCGACCGAGGAGGTCGACACGGGTCCCGCCCCGTTCCTCCGAGAGGCACGGCTCCAACTGCGCCGCGCGGAGCTGAGCCTCCAGGACGCCGAGGCGGCCGTGGCCGCCCTCGGCGTGGTCCTGAGTTCCCTGGGGGTGGCGGCCCCGACCGATCCGGCGGCCGATTGCGGCGTAGCGCCTCTCGCGGAGCCAGACCGGGCCGGCGCGACGGACAGGGCGCGGTCGGCTCTCGAGGAGGCCCTCGCCCTGGCGCGCGCGCAACTCGACCGAGCCCTGTGGGGACCGGTACGCGACGTCAGGCTGCAGGCGCAGTTCCAGGAAGGCGGCGCGCGGGCCACGGCCAGCCTCGGGGTCGCGACCGGCAGACCCGAAGCTGACCTCGCCCTGCGCTGGCGCCCGACCGGCAAGGACGGTTGGAGCGTCAGCCTGAGCGCCAACCTGAGGCTTGACGACGGCACCCTCGCGGCCATCGAGAGGGCGGAGCGCGCGGTCCTGGCGGCCGAGGCCGACCTGATCGGCTACGGCCCGGTCAGGACTGAGCGGCTGAACGCCTCACGCCGCGCCGTCGAGCGCGCCTGGGCGGAGATCGAGGTCCTCGAGGAGGCGTTGCAGCTAGCGGTACTCAAGCGCGACGACCCGGCGGAAGCGAGGAACCTGCCGCGCAACGTCCAGGCGGTGGCCCGTGCCCTGGACGCCCGCGAGCGGGGCCTGCAAGCCTACTACCGGGCCTACGCCGCCAACCTCACGACCGAGGGCTCGCGTTGGCCCGGACCGTGACCGGAGAAGGGCCGCGGCGACCGCTCAGGCGCCTTTTATCGGCAGGAATATGCCAGACACCTCGTTGAGGGCCACGAAGCGGTCGGCGAGGTCCTGCAGGGCCTGCCCCGCCACCTCGCGGAACGCCATGACCTCCACCCGTTTCCCGCGCTCCTGAGCGAGCTCGAGGATGGGGGCGAAATCACCGTCGCCGCTCGCCAGGACGACCACGTCGGTGAAGTCGAGGCTGCGCACGATGTCGGCCGCGATCCCCATGTCCCAGTCGCCCTCGAGCTTGACCCCGCCCTCGTCGTCCACGCGGTGGATCCTGACGGTGCGGCGCTTGACGCGGTAACCGAGCGCGGAGAGCTTGCCGAAGAACCCGAACGCTGTTGCGTCGCCCTCGCGGGCGACGACGTAGGCGGTCGCGTGAGTCAGGCGCCTGCCCCGGAGGCAGGCCGCGAGCAGCCGCTCGTAGTCCACGCTGCCGCCGTGGTTGTCGCGCGCGGCGTAGTACAGGTTCTGGGTGTCGACGAAGATGGCTACGCGCTGCTGCGGGTCGTCGCCCGGCGCAGCGTCCACGACAGGCGCGTGCGCGGACTCCACGGGGCTACTCTACCCCGCCGCTCCCGGAAGCCACTTGCCCATGACGAGGTTGTCCTCGAACCCGCCGCCCTCGCGCGCCAGTAGCCTCACCTGGCGCACCTCGCGCCCCTCGAGGACGAACCCCTCGCTCTCGTAGAGACGGATCGCCGCGTCGTTGCCCGCCCTCACGTGCAGCGCCACCTTGAGCACACCCAGCCTGCGGCACCAGTCGTAGCCGGCGTGCAGCAGAGCGCGCGCCGCGCCCCGGCGGCGCGCCTCCGGCGCCACGGCCAGCGTGAGCACGGCAACGTGCTCGAGGCGCATGGCGGGTGAGCGGTGAAGCTCGAGCCATCCCACGAGGGACGGACCGTCGACAGCCACCGCGTAGAAGCTCCGGTCGGAGGGGGCCGCGATGCGAGCCGCCAGGGCGCTCAGGCCCTCGGGGCCGTCGCCCACGAACGAGCCGCCCTCGCGGTAGACGCCCGCCAGGAGGTCGCGCACCGCCGGCGCGTCCGCTCGGACCGCGACCCTGACGTTCACGTCCCGATTATAGATGCGCCGGGTGGGCCGGCCGAGGGCGCGGCGCGCCTCGGCGCCGTCCGTCACCTGGCGTGCGCGCCCCCTGATATCCTGGCCGGCGCCGCCGACGCACGCGCGTGGCACGGACGTGGAGGTTCTCGAGATGTTGCGCCTTGTTAGCGCCGAATCAGTGACGGAGGGGCACCCGGACAAGCTCGCCGACCGCATCAGCGACAGCGTCCTGGACGCCATCCTCGAGCAGGATCCCCTCGCGAGGGTGGCCGTGGAGACCCTACTCACCCGCGGCCTCGCCCTCGTGGCCGGCGAGGTGACGACGACGGCGGACGTCGACGTGCAGGGCATCGTCCGCCAGGCGGCCCGCGAGGTGGGCTACACGAACGCGGACTACGGTTTCGATGCGGATCACTCCGCCGTCCTCATCGCGCTCAACGAGCAGGCAGGCGACATAAGGATGGGAGTGGACCGCGCGCAGGAGGCGGCCAGCGGCGACCGTCACGACGTGCTCGGCGCGGGCGACCAGGGTCTCATGTTCGGGTACGCCATCGACGAGACCACGGAGCTCATGCCGCTCCCCATCCAACTCGCTCACCGCCTCACGCAACGGCTGGCGGAGGTGCGCCGCGACCGCACCCTGCCGTACCTGCGGCCGGACGGTAAGGCGCAGGTCACCCTGGCGTACGTCGACGGCGTGGCGGTGCACCTGCGCCATCTCGTGGTGTCGGCTCAGCACGACCCCGACGTCGACCCCGACCAGCTTCGGAGCGACCTCGTCCGGCACGTGCTCACCCCGGTCGTGCCCGCCGGGCTCCTGACCGACGAGACGGTCCTCCTCATCAACCCGACCGGGCGCTTCGTCGAGGGCGGACCCGCCGCCGACGCGGGGCTGACGGGCCGGAAGATAATCGTCGACACGTACGGCGGGGCGGCACCGCACGGCGGAGGCGCCTTCAGCGGCAAGGACCCCACGAAGGTCGATCGTTCGGCCAGCTACTACGCGCGCTTCATCGCCAAGAACGTGGTGGCGGCCGGGCTGGCCCGGCGTTGTCAGGTGCAGTTGGCCTACGCCATCGGGATGGCTCGACCGGTCGGCATGTACATCGACACGTACGGCACCGGGGCGATGCCGGACGAGCGGCTCACCGAGCTCGTCAAGCTGGAGTTCGACGCCAGGCCCGGCGCCATCATCGAGGAGCTCGGGCTGCGCCGGCCCATCTACGCGGCCACCAGCGCCTACGGTCACTTCGGTAGGGCCGGCTTCCCGTGGGAGAGCGTCGCCCGCGCCGCGGAGCTCGCCCGCAGGGCCGAGCGGGAGTAAGCCGCACCAGCACGCGGTTTCTCGGGTAACAGAGCGTGCCGCTTGTGGTACAAGTTGGGGCATGGCCAGGATAGTTCTGGGCAACCGCGAGGGACTGCTCGCCATCCGTCACGGTCGCAACGTGCTCGAGCTGCTCACCGACGAGTGGCCGGACCTCCACCTCACCCTCCGCACCCAACCGGGGACCGGCGGCCTCGAGTCCGGGCCGCTGTTGGAGGCGCTCCAGCGTGGCGAGGTCGGCATCGCCGTCGCCCAGCTCGACGCGCTGCCCCCCGCGCTCCCGGAAGACGTGCGCCTCGCGGCCGTGCTGCGCCGGGCGGACCCACGCTCGGCGCTGGCCGCCAAGGGACGCACCGGGTTCGCGGCGCTCCCGCCGCGCGCCCGCGTGGTGGTGGGCTCCGAGCGCGATGCCGCCTTCCTCAGCGCCACGCAACCCGGTCCGCTCGTCGCGGTGGAGCCGGGCTCGCCGGACGTGCTCCTGGCGAGCCTGTCGGCCGGCGCGGACGCCGTGGTCCTGTCGGTGGCAGCCGCCACCACGCTCGACCTCCGCAGCGCCGTCGACGTCGTGCTCGACGAGAACGCGTTCACGCCACCGGCCGGCCAGGGCGCCGTGGGCCTGCTGGTGCGAGCCGACGACGACCTGGCGTTCGAGACGGCCTACTCGCTGCAACACCGCCCCAGCTTCGACCGCGTGAGGGCCGAGCTGGCCTTCGCGGCGGCCCTGGCGGGCCATCACGTCGGCGCGGTCGCCACCGTCACCGAGGAAGGCGACCTCACGCTGCTAGGTGCCGTGGCCACGGGCGCGGCCGTCCTGCAGGCGACTCTGACCGGCGAGGCGCGCGAGGCCGAGGTCCTCGCCCGCGAGCTGGCCCAGGACGTGCGGGACCAGCTCGCCACCCTCACCTGACTCAGGCGCCCGGCCGGCGCGGCGGGCGTCTCAGGAAGCGGCCCGCTGCCCGGCGTCGGCCAGGATGCGGTCGACGGCCTGCGCCGGCACAGCCTCGTAGCGGTCCACCTTGAGCGAGTAGGCGCCGCGACCGCCCGTCATGCTGCGGAGGTCGGCGGAGTACGACTGGATCTCGGAGAGCGGCACGTGGGCGCTGACCACGCTGACCGAGCCTTCGCTGTCCATGCCCAGGATGCGGCCGCGGCGCGTGTTCAGGTCCGAGATGACGTCGCCGGTGAAGCGGTCCGGGACCCTGACCTTGAGGAGCGTGAGCGGTTCGAGCAGGATGGGCTTGGCCTGGGCCAGCGCCTCTCGCATCGCCTGCGTGGTGGCGAACTGGAACGCAATGTCCTTCGAGTCGACGGGGTGGTCCTTACCGTCGTACACGGTGACCTTCACGTCCTGCAGGGGGAACCCACCCAAAACGCCGGCCTCCATGCCCGCCTTGGCGCCCTTCTCGCAGCTGGTCTGGAACTGGGTGGGGATGGTTCCGCCCACGACCTTCCACTCGAACTCGAACCCGGCGCCGCGCGGCAGCGGCTCGACGGTGAGCGCCACCTCGGCGAACTGGCCGGCGCCACCCGACTGCTTCTTGTGGCGGTAGCGGGCGTCACCGGTGCCCTGGATGGTCTCCCGGTAGGCGACGGCGGGTATGCGCGTGTCGACCTCCACCCCGAAGCGGTCCTTTAGGGCGGCCACGGCGATCTCGAGGTGGACGTGCCCCATGCCCCAGAGCACGGTCTCCTTGGTGTCGGGGTCGCGCACGAGCACCAGCGTGGGGTCGGCGTCGAGGAGCTTGGCGAGGGCGTCACCGAGCTTGTCCTCGTCGGGCCTGGCCTTCGGGAACAGGGCCAGGGCCATGACGGGGGACGGCAGCCGGATCGGCGCCAGCACGAACTCGGCGCCCGGCGCCGTGAGCGTGTCGCCCGTGCGCACCTCGTCGGCCTTGGTGAGCGCCCCGATCATGCCGGCGGCCAGCTCACGGACCTCCGCGAGGTCCTTGCCCTTGGGGACGTACAGGTGCGCGGTGCGCAGGTCGACCCCTCGCGAGGCGTCCCTGAGCGGCTCGCCAGCCTTGAGCCGACCTGAGAGGACCCGGAACAGGGAGACCTTACCGAGGTAGGGGTCGACGACGGTCTTGAAGACGCGGGCGCTGAAGGGCTGGCCCTCGCCGAGCGTGGGCGGCTCACCCGACTCCACGGGTAGCGGGCCGTGGTCGGCCACGGTGCGCACACCGCGGCTCAGGAAGTCGAGGAGCAGGCTGATGCCCATGACCTTGGCCGCCGAAGTGAGGAGCACGGGCGTGAGCTCGTTGCGGCGCACGGCGGCGTAGAACGCGGACAGGAGCGCGTCCTGGTCGATGGAGGCCTCCTCCAGGTACTGCATCATGAGCTCGTCGTCGGTCTCGACGATGGCCTCCACCAGCCTGTCGCGGTACTCGGCCGCCAACCCCGCCACCTCGTCGGGGATGGGTACCTCGGCCGGCTCGCCGGTCGAGAACTCGTAGGCGCGCATGGTGAGGAGGTCGACGATGCCCCTGAACTCCTCGGCCTGGCCGATGGGGAGCTGGATGGCCGCGATGTTGCCCGGCAGGGTGGCCTCGATGTCGGCCATAGTGCGGAAGAAGTCGGCGTTCTCGCGGTCGAGCTTGTTGATGACGAACATGGTCGAGAGCTCGCGCTCGAAGCTCGAGGTCCACACACGCTCCGTGCCCACGGCGACACCCGAGACCGCCGACACGACGATGAGGGCGGCGTCGACGGCCGCCTGAGCACCGCGGATCTCGGCAACGAAGTCGGCGTAACCGGGCGTGTCGATGAGGTTGAACTCCTCGCCCTTCCAGGTGAGCGGATGCACCGTGGAGTAGATGGAGATCTTGCGCCGCTTCTCCTCGGGCGTGACGTCGGAGACGGTGGTGCCGTCCTCGACCCTCCCCAGCGCCGAGATGGCGCCTGCGCGGAAGAGCATGGCCTCCACCAGGGACGTCTTGCCGGCGCCGCTGTGCGACAGGACGGCCACGTTACGGATCTGGGACATCTCGGCTCCCTTTCTCGTTACAGCGGCCGCGGCCGCAGAGGGTACGGGGTCGTGCTCGGCCCGTCAAGGCGCGTTTGAAGCGAGTCTAGCACCGCTCGCCGGGGCGGTTACACTCGGCCATGCCGCGCGAACTGGAACTCAAGTTCTCCTCCGCATCAGGTGGCGTGCCGGAGGCTGAGGACCTGGCGGCGGCTCTGGCGCCCCTCGGGCTCAGCGTGGAGAGGCGCGAGGAGCGGCGTCAGGACGACGTGTACTTCGACGACGCCGCCCACACCTTGGCCGGCCGGGGTCTGGCGCTGCGCGTCCGCAGCAGCGCCGGTGCGCGCGTCGCTGCGGTGAAGGGGCGCGGTGAGCCCGTGGCGGGCCTCTTTGAGCGCGAGGAGCTCGAGGCGCCGCTCGACGACGCGGCCTGGGACGGCGCCGGCGGGCAAGTGGCGTGGCCGGAGCCGATAGCGGGCCGTCTGGCGGGCTTGATCGAACTCGCCGCGTTGGCACCCACTATCGAGATCGCTACGCGCCGCGACGTGTTCACGCTCGGCCGGGGCGGCGCCGAGGTCGCCGAGATCGCGTTCGACGAGGTGGCGTGCCGCCCACCCAGGACCGGCCCCGGGGCGCTCATCGAGGAGGCCGCCTTCTCGGAGGTCGAGGTCGAGGCCTTGGGTGCCACCACCGCAGCGGAGCTGCGGGCGGTGGGCTCGGCCCTCGAGGCGCTGGTGCCGTTGGTGGCGGGAGGCGTCAGCAAGCTCGAGCGCGCCACGGTGCTGCTAGCGCCGTTCCTGTAGGGCTCCTGGGCCCGGGGCGAGCGAGGCTATACTCGGTCATGTCGAGCAGCACGCATCCCGAACGCGACGAGCGGATCTTCGCGCTCATCGACCAGGAGTTAGGCCGACAAGCCGGCGGTCTGGAGCTCATCGCCTCCGAGAACTTCGTGTCGAGGCAGGTTATGGAGGCCGTAGGCTCGGTCCTCACCAACAAGTACGCCGAGGGTTACCCGGGCAAGCGCTACTACGGCGGGTGCGAAGTCGTCGACCAGGTCGAGCAGCTGGCCATCGACCGCGCCAAGGCGCTGTTCGGCGCCGCCTGGGTGAACGTGCAGCCGCACTCCGGGTCCAACGCCAACTTCGCCGCCTACTACACGCTGCTCCAGCCGGGCGACAAGGTCCTCGGCATGGACCTGGCGCACGGCGGTCACCTCACGCACGGTTCGCCGGTCAACTTCTCGGGGCGCTCCTACGAGGTCGTGGGTTACCCGGTCGACCGCGAGAGCGAGACCATCGACTACCCCGCCCTGCGGCGTCTGGCGCTCGAGCACCGCCCCAAGATGATCATCGCCGGCGCTAGCGCCTACAGCCGGCTCATCGACTTCGCGGCCTTCAGAACGGTGGCCGACGAGGTTGGCGCCTACCTTCTGGCCGACGTGGCTCACATCGCCGGCCCGATCGCGGCGGGGCTGCACCCGCACCCGTTGCCGCACGCGCACGTGGTGACGAGCACCACCCACAAGACCCTGCGGGGCCCGCGCGGCGGCTTGATATTCGGCAACGACGAGGAGATCGGCAAGAGCATCGACCGCACCATCTTCCCTGGCATCCAGGGCGGCCCGCTCGAGCACGTCATCGCCGGCAAGGCCGTGGCCTTCCACGAGGCGCTCGCTCCCTCGTTCCGGACCTACCAGGCCACCATCCTCGCCAACGCCAAGGAGCTGGCGGCGCGGCTCGCCGAGCGCGGCTACCGCATCGTGTCGGGCGGGACCGACAACCACCTGTTCGTGATCGACCTGCAGGGTAAGGGCATGACGGGCAACACGGCCAGCCGCAGGCTCGATAAGGTGGGCATCACCGTCAGCAAGAGCATGGTCCCGTTCGACCCGGAGAAGCCGTGGGTCACCTCGGGCATCCGCATCGGCACGCCCGCCATCACCACGCGCGGGTTCGAGCCGTCCGACATGGTCGTGGTAGCCGACCTCATCGACCGCGGCTTGAACGGCGACGAGGCAGTGGCCGCCGAGGTGCGCGAGCTGGCGGCTGCGCACCCCATGCCCGGGTAGCCCGGCGCCTGCCCCTGCGCGGAGGGCCGGTCGACAGTGACCTGCCGCAGCTTCAGCGGCGCTGCCGCAGCCGCTCCATCCCCTCGCGGAGGCTGATGCGCATGCGCTCCACGGCTCCCGCGATCTGCCCGAGCTCGTCGTCGCGGGGCAGCTCGACGGGCGCGTCGAAGTCGCCGTGGCTGATCCTGTCGGTGGCCACCAGTAGGTAGCCGATGGACTCGCGCAGCCCGCGGGTCAGCGAGAGCGTGGCGAGCAGGCCGAACAGCACGGGCACCAGCCCGACCAGCAGGGCCGTCAGCAGCCCGGCTCCCACCTGCCGCGCTGCGCTGGGGACGGCACCGGCCACGACCGCGCCCCCCGCCGCCCCGAGGCGCCTGATCTGCGCGCCGGCCACGGTGGTGTCGACCGTGCCGAGTCCCACCAACGCCATGAGCTCGCGGCCCGTCGTCCTCAACCCGCCGAGCCAGCCGTCCGTGCCTTGCTCGGGCTGTGCGGCCGTGCCGGCCAGCGTGACCCGCGCACGTTCGAGGGCGGCCTCGCGGACGTCGTCGGGGAACGCCTCCAGGCCGGTGCGGCCCTTGTACCAGGCCACCAGCGGCGACTGATCGGCGTCGACAAGCAGGAGGTGATCGACACCCCAACCGCCGGCGGCGCCCCGCGCCTGCACGGCGTCGAGCTCTAGCCGGAGGATCGGCGCCGACAGCGGGAGGCCCCCGGAGAGGCCCTCCACCGTGGCCGCCACGGCGTCGACGACGCTCGTGACCCTCAGCTGTTCCTGCTGCCTGAGGACCGGCAGCACGGCCACGACCACCGCCAGCAGCGTGACTATCAGCGTCAGCAGGGCCGGGAGGGTTACGGCGCTGGCGATGCGCCTGCGCAGGCCGCTCCGCTCGAGCCGCGGCGGGTTGCGCACGAGCGTCGTGCGCGCCGGGTCGCGGGGCGGCTGCGTGGTGGCCTGACCGGCCTGCGGCCCGCCGCGCCACGCCTCGGCAGCGCCGTCGGCGCGTTCCTGCGTGCCGGTGATACCCTCGGGTCCCGCGGCCGCACCGTGGTGCGGGGCGCTGTCCGCTTCAGCGACGTAGGCGTGTGCGGGCTCGTCCGCCGCTCCCGGCTCGTCGGGCCGGTCCGCCTCGCCGGGCTCGAGCGCGTGCGCCGTGGCGGCCTCGAGGCCCGCCGCCGTCTGCCTGGCCCGCTCGCTCGCCACCAGGTCGACCACGGGGCCGTCGAGGGTGCCCTCGCGCACCTCGACCACCAGCCCCGCCGCCTGCATGACCTCCTGGACGCGCCGCGCGTCACGCTCGGGCACGGCCCGCGTGACGGGCCCCGGAGCGCGGTTGAGAAGCTTCAGGACGTTCTCCGGCGAGATCGGGAGGTCCTTCGCCACCTCGGCCGCTGCCGCTGGCAGGTCGGCCGGTAGGGGTTCCAAGACCGAAACGACGTAGTTCACAGTTTCCTCCCCGGCTCCTGCGGGTCTAGGGCGAAGATGGCTCGCAGCTGATCGGCGCGCCGCGCGAACTCGCTGCGCCGGTCGCCGTTGGGGAACGCCCTGGTCACCTCGGAGACGAACTCATCCACGAGCGCCAGGGGCAGCGTGTCCTGACTGACGCCCAGCTCGATGAGGACGTCCTCGACCACTATGCTCCCGACCGGGCCGAGCAGGTCAACCGCCTCGCGGGTGAGCTCGCGCGCGAACCGCGGGTCGGCCACCTTGAGCGCGGCGAACTCGACGAGCCCGTGCTCGAGCAGCTCCTGCGCCGCCGCGGTCAGGTCGGCGAGGGGGGCGCCGTTCGCCTCCGCCAGCTCGCGCAGGCTCCTCGAACCGTCCATGCTGCGCCAGAGGTGGAGCGCACCGAGCGAGAGCATGACCGTCTCGCCCGCGTCGCGCCTCTGCACCACCCGGAGGACCGTGTCGGGAGCGAGGCCCGGTTGGGGCTTGATGGCGCCGACGTCGGCCATGTGCGTGGCCTCGAGCAGCAGCGTGTCTACGTTGCGGCTCATGCTCCTGCGCGGGGGTGTCACGCCGGGCCGGAACGAGAAGCGTCCCTCGCGCCACTCCAGGAGCGCCGAGAGCGCCGCTAAGTCGTAAAGCGGGCGCGCTTCGACGAAGACGACCTTGCCGTTCTCGAGGTAGATCTCGCCGTGACGCCGCGCCGGGTGGGCCAGCGACAGGCAGCCTGTGCCTTGACTCAGTTGCAGGTACTGCAGCACGTTGGCCACCACCCCCTCACCCAAGCGACCGT